>DASWAA010000512.1:0-22194 GCA_036391385.1 Streptosporangiaceae bacterium | reverse complement strand
TGCCCTCCCATCGGATTGTCTATCCACGGATGCGGGCCGGTAATGCGCTATACAGGTAGCGGTGTAAGGGAGCGAGATGCCGCCTACGGACAGGTCAGTGTCCGCGCCTGGCCAGGGGCCGGGGCCTAGCGTGCTCGACCGGCTTCGTAATGCCGTCGACTCCGCTCCGCTGCCGCTGCGGATCCTCATCGTCGTCGTCGGCTGCCTGGCCGGCGCCCCGATCGCGCTGATCCTCGCTCCTTACGCGCTGATCGCCGGGCGTCGCTCGATCTGGGCGACGGCCAGCGTGGCCATGTGGGGCGTCTTGTTCGTCACCCTGCAGGCGCACCCTCAGGCCTTGTCCCCGCCGCACTACGCGCTGCTCCTGCTCCCGGTAGCGGTTGCTTTCGCCGCGCACGCCGGCGCGCTGGGCAGGTGGTACGTGCCGTGCCGTACGGTCGCCTGGACGCTGCTGATCGCGCTCATTCCGGGAGTCATCGTCTTCCGGGTCTTCGGCGGCGGGCACACCCTCGTCGGCCCGGCGCTCGCGTGGCTGCTCGCTGCCGTGGTCCTCGGCTGGCGGCTGGCCAAGGCATGGCAGGACAGCCGCCAGGACGCTGACGCGCACCAGTTGCGTGGCGGTGCGGCGGGTCCCGCCGGCTGGGCTCCAGGCCAGTTCCCCGGGCCAGACCTGAGCGGCGTGGTCGCCGGCGGGCGTGGCCAGCGGCCGCCGCCGGCCCGGCCGCCGGCCCGGCCGCCCGCCCGGCCCCCCGCTGGCGGCAGGCCCGTAGTCGCCGCCCAGGGCGGGCGGGTGACCGCACCAGGGCGCTCGAGCCGTCCGGGTCAGGTCGCCTCAGGCGCGGCCGCCGCCGACTACCCGGTGGCTGCCGAGCAGCCGGTGATCACGGTCGACGAGGCGATGGCCGAGCTCGACGAGATGATCGGCCTGGATGCCGTCAAAGAGCAGGTTCGCTCGATCGCCGCCTCGATTGAGGCGGCCCGCCGCAGGGCGCTGGCCGGCCTGGGCGCGGAGAAGCCGATGCAGCACCTGGTCTTCCTCGGCCCGCCAGGGACCGGCAAGACCGCGGTCGCCAGGATCGTGGCGAAGATCTTCTACGCCTTCGGCCTGCTCGACGTGCCGACCGTGATCGAGGCGCAGCGCTCGGACCTGGTCGGTGAGTTCCTCGGTGCCACCGCGATCAAGACCAACGAGCTGATCGACTCAGCCCTCGGCGGAGTCCTGATCATCGACGAGGCCTACAGCCTGGTCAACGAGGGCGACGGGCAGAACGACCGGTTCGGCAACGAGGCCGTCCAGGCGCTGCTCAAGCGCGCCGAAGATGATCGTGACCGCCTCATCATCATCCTGGCTGGCTACGAGCGCCAGATGGACACGTTCCTGGCCAGCAATCCGGGGCTGGCCTCGCGGTTCGCGATCAGGATCAAGTTCGGCGGGTACTCGCCCGCCGAACTGCTCGAGCTCGCTGACCTGTGGGTCTCGCGCCGCAGTGAGATCATCGACCCGCAGGCGCGCTCGGTGCTATGGCGGCTGTTCGAGGAGGTCGGGCGCCGCAAGCTGGGCGACGACCTGGGCAACGGCCGGTTCGTCCGAACCCTGCTTGAGCGGGCCGGCCAGGCCAGGGACGTCCGCGTGATGGGCGGGTCGGGAGAGCCCGCCTCCGCGGAGCTGATCACGCTGCGCGGTAGCGACCTGGAGCACGCCTATGCCGAGCTGACGTCCCGGTACCGGGGGTACGACGAGACCCCGACGCTGGAGAGCGCGCTGGCCGAGCTTGACGAGCTGATCGGCCTGGAGCCGGTCAAGCGGCAGGTGCACGAGATCGCCGCGCAGCTCCGGGTCGCGAGGCTCCGGGATGCCCACGGCCTGACCAGTCAGCCGCCGGTCAGGCACTTCGTGTTCACCGGACCTCCCGGCACCGGCAAGACGACCGTCGCCAGGATTCTGGCACGGATCTTCGCGGCGCTCGGGCTGCTGGTCCGGCCCAACGTCGTCGAGGCGCACCGCGCCGACCTAGTCGGCGACCATCTAGGGTCGACGGCCATCAAGACCAACAAGCTGGTCGACTCCGCTCTTGGCGGCGTGCTCTTCGTCGACGAGGCGTATTCGCTCTATAACGACGGCTACTCCGGTGGTGACGCATTCGGGGCCGAGGCCGTCGCGACGCTGCTGAAGAGAGCCGAGGATGACCGGGACCGCCTCGTCATCGTGCTGGCCGGCTACACCGACGACATGAGCAAGTTCCTGCGGACCAATCCGGGACTCGCCTCGCGGTTCAGCGTCAGGATCGCCTTTCCGAGCTACCAGCCAGCAGAGCTGGTCGAGATCGCGACGATGTTCACCGAGCGCACGGGCGACCAGTTCGCACCGGACGCCATTCCCGTGCTCACCCGGGTGCTGACGCGAGCTTGCGACGAGCGGCGGATCGACGAACTCGGCAACGGCAGGTTCGCCAGGTCCCTGTACGAGCGGGCTTGCGCGTCCCGGGACCTGCGGGTCGCCCAGTTCGGCGAGCGTGCGAGCGCGGCCGAGCTCACCACGATCTCGGCCGCCGACGTGGATGCCGCCTACCGGGGGCTCGGCGGCTAGCCCTGGCCGACCGCCATGTGCCGCCTGGCAGCCGGGTCCGTCACGAGCCGGATCGGCCGGGCAGTTCGGGCAGGTTGGACTGGTCGGGAAGATCGCCCAGCGCCATCCGGACCGCCCGGTCGCCCGGCCCTGCCGTGCTGATGGCGTCGATCAGCGCGTGGACCACGTCATGCCTGGGCATGCCGAGATCGAGCAGGCGCTGCGCCGCGTCCCACAACTCGGGCGGATCGCCGCGCCAGAGCCGTTCGGCCAGCGCCGCATGCTGGTCGAGGTGCTCCGGGCTGACCGGCCTGCCTGACGTACTGTCGTGATCGGCGGCCAGCAGGATGCGCCTGCCCTCGGAGCTCGCCGGGTCGAGCGTGCTCAGGTCCGTGCCGTTGAAGGTGCCGTCAAGCACGCCGAACGCGAACGCGCGGCGGGGCAGGGCTTCCAGGTCGTGGTCGGGCAGCAGCCGCGCCACCAGGCTCGGCTCGAGACCGAATGATGCCGGGTCGCGGTACACGCTGGTGAACGTCGGCATCGCGTCGAACACCGCGTCGAGCGTCCTGCTGATAGCGGCGATGTCCAGTCCGGACCTCGCGCCGGCCCAGCGGGCCCAGGAGAGCAGGACATGCGGCATCGCGTGCTGCTCCGCCGGGGTCAGCATGACCTTGCGCGGCAGCCAGTCAAGCAGGAAGGTCTCGGCCTTTGCGGGGCTGACCCGCAGCGGGCGGCCGAAGTCCTGGTCGCAGCCGTAGTCCACGATGTGGTCGGCGCACCGGCTCGCCGCCTTGATGTCGGACAGATCCTCCGCCTCGTCCGAGGCGAGGAATTCAGCCACCAGCATGGCCCGCCGGTCGCGCCGCCAGGTGGTATGCCTGCTCGCACCGGGGCCGATCCGGGTGGCCAGGCCCGCCTCGCCGCCCCGCCCGGCGCCGGGGCGACCGCTGCCCGGCTGCGCGGTCCGGGACAGCGCCGGCGGTAGCGTGCGGATCCGCGCCCTGATGAACGCGTGATAGGCCGGGAACGACTTGCTGACCGGCGGGTCGGCGATGGTCTCGGTGACGGCAAGCGCGGCCTCGAGCAGGCGGCGGGCATCGGGCGCGGTCACGCAGCTGAACGAGGACTTGGCGCCGTCGGGGCCGCCCGGGTCGCTGCAGTACGCGAGCAGCTTGCTGACCTGTGAGGTCACCCAGCCGTCCCTGAGCATCCCGCCTGCGTTGTAGTCGACGACCGTGACCAGGGCGTGCTCCTCGCGGCCGGCGTAGCCGTAGACGCAGATCACTTCGTCGCGGTCGCCGTAGGCGTCGGAGTTCACGTAGCAGTTGCCTGCCTCGACGGCACCTGCGTGCTCAGCCCAGGCCGGCCGGGCGACACCGCGCTCCATCAGCTCGAGCGCTGCCTGCTCGGCCTTGACGGCCTGGCGGGCGGTACCCAGGCAGGCGATGCCGGAGAGCAGCGCGAGGGCCGCCGGACTGCCCTGGCCGGCCGCGAACTCGACCAGGCCCTCGCCGACAAGTTCCTCGATGTCGGCACGTCGCCGCCGGGTGGTGCCCCGACCGTTCTGCGCTGGCTGCTGGCGCCACCAGGTGCCGAGCAATTCGCTGACCATGAGCTCGGCATCGAGCGGGCTGCGGACTGCCAGCAGCTCCCTGGCGGCCCTGAGCATCTCGGCGAACAGGGCATTGGGAGGCGGCGCCTTGGTTCCCAGGGCCGACTGCCCGGCTGAGCCGGACCGGCCCGAACCGCTGGGGGACTCAGCACGTCGGCTCTGCGGGCTCATTTTCCTAGCTTTTCAGATCGAGTCGCGGCGATGCCACGCTTAGCCGCGGCGCGCCGTCAGGAATGGCAGCGCATGCGTGAGATTACCTGGCGCACTGGCGTGGTCAGGCCGGGTGTCACGTGGTCAGGCCGGGCTATATCCCTGAAACCGGTCCAGTCTGTACCGAGAGTGCCAGGAAGGGCCGATCCGCCCGGTAGGCAGAGAATCCGGGCGCCAGGCCCCGCCGCTGTAGGCTGAACTACGCGCGGCAGCGGCCGGGCCTGGTGCCCTTGTGCCGCGAAAGCCATTTCCCGACGCGGACAGCGAGCCATGCGGTCAAGATGCCGCTAGCCTTCTTCTGTTGGACGTCGCAGCGAGGGGGTCGTCCATGTTTACTTCCGCGGACCTGGTGCGCGGTCGATGAGCGCTCCGATATCCGTTCCGCAAGCCGGCTCACCGGCCCCCGGTGCGGCGGCATGTGACGCCGCGATGCTCGACGTCCTGCTCGCCCAGGCTGCGGCGGGATTCGCCTTCATCGACCCTGACCTCCGGCTGCGGCGGGTGAGCCGCTCGCTCGCCGAGATGATCGGCGTCAAGCAGTCCGCACAGGTCGGGCACGCGCTGGCGGAGGTGTGGCCGGCCGGCCTGGCGGCCTGCACCGAATCCGCCGTCCGCAAGGTACTCGCCGACGGCCAGCCCGTCATCAACGGAGTCGCCGACAGCGCTGCCGTCGGCGATGACGAGAGCAGGCGCCTGGCGCTGTCCTGGTATCCGGCGCACGACCAGGACGGAGCGGTCACCGGGGTGACGATGATCGCCACCGACCTGACCGGGGAGAATGCCACGGCGCAGGTGATGCGGCAGACCAGGGAGCGCTACCGGTCGCTGGTCCAGGCCGGCAACCAGGTCGTCTGGCTCACCGACCCGGCTGGCATGGTCGCTGAGGACTCGCCCGAGTGGCGGTGGATCACCGGCCAGTCGGCGGAGGAGTACCTCGCGGACGGCTGGCTCGCAGCCATCCACCCCGACGACAGGGAGCGGACCGAACGGGACTGGTTCGACTGCGTCCGCACCGGCACGGTATTCGACGGCAACTACCGTGTCCGCACCAAGACCGGCTCCTACCGGCACTATGACGTGCGTGCCGTGCCCATCGAGCGGGACGGCGTGATCATCGAGTGGATGGGCGCCAGCACCGACATGACCGGCCAGCGCGAGGCCGACGAGATGCGCGGCAGGCTCACCGAGCAGCTGTCCGCTGCTGCCCTGCGAACCTCCCGGCTGCAGCAGGCCACCTCCCTGCTGGCGAAGGAGCTGTCGGTACAGGGAGTCGTCTCGGTCATCACCGACGTCGGCCAGTCGGCGATCAGGGCCGAGCGGTCGGCGGTCGCGATGGTCGACAAGGACCGCCTGCGGCTGCGCATCATCAGCTCCGACGGCCCTGGCCCCGGGGCCGGGGCAGGAGAGCTGACCGGCGAGGTGCCGCTCGACGTCCCCAGCGTCATGACCGCGGCGATCAGGCTGCGCCGCCCGCTGGTCTTCGAGAACCCGCAGAGCCTGCGCCGGCATTTCGAGCCCGACGGTGACGTCGGCCTCTTCCTGCGGCACAGCGACGAGAAGGCGTGGGTGGGACTGCCGCTCACGACCTCGGCGGCCCCGATCGGGGCGCTGCAGTTCTCGTTCACGTCGCCGCGGAAGATCACCGAGGAGGAGCGGGTCTTCCTCGAGGCGCTGGCCGGTCAGTGTGCCCTGGCACTTGAGCGGGCCATGCTGTACGAGCGGGAGCACGCGACCGCGGAGACACTGCAGCGCAGCCTGCTGCCCGACAACCTGCCTGAGGTGCCTGGTGTCGCCCTGAGGGCCTTCTACAAGCCGGTCAGCATCGAGGTCGGCGGCGACTGGTATGACGCGTTCCGGCTGCCTGACGGCAAGCTGGCCGTCGCGGCCGGCGACGTGATGGGCAAGGGGCTGACCGCGGCCGCCGGGATGGGCCGGGTACGGAACGCGCTTCGGGCACTGGCGCTGACCGACCCGCGGCCTGCCGCCGTCCTGGCGGGCCTCGACCGGCTCTTCATCGCCACTGAACTCGACGAGCAGGTCACGACGGTCTGCTACCTGGTGGTGGATCCAGCCACCGGCGAGGGCGTGGCCGGCAACGCCGGGCACCTCCCGCCGCTGCTGCTCGAGCCAGGCAAGCCGCCCAGGCTGGACCAGACCGAGGCGGGCACCCCGCTCGGCTGGGCCAGCCCGCGCCAGCAGTACCCGTTCAGCGTCCCGCCGGGAAACACCGCGGTGCTCTATTCCGATGGTCTGGTGGAGAACCGCAGACGCGGCCTCGATGCCGGCCTTGACGAACTGGTCGCGGTGGCGGCGCAGGCTCCGCCCGACGTCGTCGCGGACCCGGACCGGCTGATCGGCTATCTGGTCGACCGCATGCTGGCCGGCTACGAGCAGGACGACGACGTCACGGTGCTCGTGCTGCAGATGCCCGGGCCTGCCCGGAAGTCTGGCCGGATCCGGCGCGGGCGCGGCAGCGGCTGAGGTACGGCAGGGAAGGTCAAGCCGTGAAAGTTGTGGGTACGCTTTCGCAGCGTGTAGTTGTCAGCATCTCCTCGATCGGGGGTCAGGGCCTGGAGTGGTACGACCTACCTTCCAACTCCGCCTAAGGTGGGGTCGGGAGCGAAGCGGGCGTACTCGCTGCCAGGCGTGGCAGGGCGGGGGCTCTGCTGGCGGTACTAAAGACCGGCGTCCAGGCGGTAAGGTCCAGTTTCTTACCAGAGGATCGCAGGACAGTGTCGGTGTCGCCAGCCCGGTCGTGACGGGGACCGACTGGGGCGGGCGGCTCATCGGCCAGCGAAGGAAGGGGTGACCGCGGTGGCAGGCGCTGCAAGCTCCGCGGCGCGGAGGCAGCCTAGGCCGGCAGGCACGGGCCCTCGCGTTCCGCAGCAATCCCGGGTAGAGCCAGCCGATTCCGCTGACGCTGCCGTCGCGCTCGTCGCAGCCGATTCCGCGGCTTCCGACGGTGCGCAGACGGGCCGCCAGTCGGCTAAGGCCTCGCGCAGCGCAGCGCGGCGTGCCGCGAAGAAGGATCGTGATGGTGGGGCTATCTCACCGGACGGAGCGGATACTGTTATTGATCCGGCCATCCCAGCGTCGGCAAGCCCCGCATCAGGGGCTGGCCGGCCAGCCAGGAGCAGGGGCGCCAAGCGTGGCGCGCCTGCTAATGGCGCGAATGGCGGGGGACGTGGCCGCGATGGCGAGAAGGCTCTCGCCGGACTCGCCGACCTGGAAGGTGACGTGAACCTGGCGGAAGCTACCGATCTGGACGTAGACCCGGATCTCGGTGCGGTGGGGGAGCTGAACGGCGACCCTGATCTCGGGGCGGAGGCTGACCTGGATGGCGACCCCGACCTCTCAGTTGTAGCGGACCTGGACGTCGACCTGGACGACCTGTCCGCACTCGTGGACGAAGGCGACGGAGTTCTTGACCTGGAGGCCAGTGACCTCGAGACCGGCGACGACGAGGCCAGCGACGACGAGGCCGACGAGGCCGAGTCGAGCGAGACGGCGGAAGCTGTCGAGGTAGTCGCCGTCGCCGTCGCCGTGACGGTGAGCGCGACCGAGGAGGCCGAGGACGAGGCCTTCGTCTACGGTGACGACGACGAGGACCTGCCCGCGGCTCAGGTCGCCGTGGCAGGCGCGACGTCGGACCCGGTGAAGGACTACCTCAAGCAGATCGGCAAGGTGCCGCTGCTCAACGCCGAGCAGGAAGTAGAGCTGGCCAAGCGGATCGAGGCCGGGCTCTTCGCCGAGGAGAAGCTCGCCGATGGCGGCCGGGCCATGCCGCCGGACGTCCGCGGCGACCTGGAGTGGATCGCCGAGGACGGCCGCAGGGCCAAGAACCATCTGCTCGAGGCGAACCTGCGGCTCGTGGTCTCGCTGGCCAAGCGGTACACCGGCCGCGGAATGCTCTTCCTCGACCTGATCCAGGAGGGCAACCTGGGCCTGATCAGGGCCGTGGAGAAGTTCGACTACACCAAGGGCTACAAGTTCTCCACCTACGCCACCTGGTGGATCAGGCAGGCGATCACCCGCGCCATGGCCGACCAGGCCCGCACCATCCGGATCCCGGTGCACATGGTCGAGGTGATCAACAAGCTGGCCCGCGTGCAGCGGCAGATGCTGCAGGACCTCGGCCGCGAGCCGACACCGGAGGAGCTGGCCGCCGAGCTCGACATGACCCCGGAGAAGGTCATCGAGGTGCAGAAGTACGGCCGGGAGCCGATCTCGCTGCACACGCCGCTCGGCGAGGACGGCGACAGCGAGTTCGGTGACCTGATCGAGGACTCCGAGGCGATCCAGCCCGGCGAGGCCGTCAGCTTCACGCTGCTCCAGGAGCAGCTGCACTCGGTGCTCGACACGCTGTCCGAGCGCGAGGCCGGCGTCGTGTCGATGCGGTTCGGCCTGACCGACGGGCAGCCGAAGACCCTGGACGAGATCGGCAAGGTCTACGGGGTGACCAGGGAGCGGATCAGGCAGATCGAGTCCAAGACGATGTCCAAGCTCCGGCACCCGTCCCGGTCCCAGGTCCTGCGGGACTACCTGGACTGACGCGGGTCCTGAACACCGCGGGCAATCCCGCTGCCGCTGCCAGCGGCGATCAGCACGGATGCCGGAAGGCCCGGCCCGAGATCCTCGGGCCGGGCCTTCCGTTTAATGCGTGGAGGCGGGCGGAACTCAGCGAGCGGTCGCCGCGTCCTCGCCTGGCTTGGCCGTCAGCCGCGCGGTCTCGTCCTGGATCTCCACGGCGACCTTGGCCAGCGCATGCGCGTGCTGGCGGTTGTGATGCGCGCAGAACAGAAGCTCCGCCGACCCGGGCAGGATTACCCGTACGTAGGCAGGTGCGCCGCACCGGTCACACAGGTCGTTGGCATTCAGCGGCTTCGTAGGGGCCATCATCGCTCCGGTCATGTCCGCCTCCCTTGCCCGAGTCCCGCCGGCGGGTTTACCGGCGGTTTCTACAACCTGCTGCGATCTCTTACGCATCACAACACCTAGCCACTTCGGAGTCATCCCATGCCACCCCCGGGTACGCCGTGGGCGAACACATTACGGATCACTGGCCCGATCTTTATACATGACCCGGCCCCAGGGCAAGTTGTCCCAGGTCGCCGGGTATGCGGTCGGCGTGGCTGGCAGGGCCAGGCGCCGCGGGCCGCTAGTCTTGCGACCAGGAAATTTCTTCGGTGCGCGGCCCGGCTGCCCCGGCTGCGGACCCGGCACTGAGTTCAGGAGAAGCGCCGTGACCGCCGCTCTGCGCGATGCGCCACTGCCGGCCAGCCATGCCGACAGCTATTCGGCTCGCCACCTGACCGTCCTCGAGGGTCTCGAGGCGGTACGCAAGCGACCCGGCATGTACATAGGCTCCACCGACGGCCGGGGCCTGCTGCACTGCCTGTGGGAGATCATCGACAACTCGGTCGACGAGGCCCTGAACGGGACCTGCACGACGATCGAGGTGATCCTGCACGCCGACCACTCGGCCGAGGTCCGCGACAACGGCCGCGGCATCCCGGTCGACGTGGAGCCCAAGACCGGCCTGACGGGCGTGGAGCTCGTCATGACCAGGCTGCACGCCGGCGGCAAGTTCGGCGGCAGTTCCTACACCGCGTCCGGCGGGCTGCACGGCGTGGGCGCCTCGGTGGTCAACGCGCTGTCCGGGCGGCTGGACGTGCTCGTCTGCCGCGAGGGCCACGAGTGGGCCGCGAGCTTCCGGCGCGGCGTGCCCGGCCACTACGACGGCGACGGGCCGCAGGCGGGCTTCACCCCTGGCTCGGGCCTGCGCAAGGCCCGCAAGGTCCCGAAGGGGCAGACTGGCACCACGACCCGGTTCTGGCCGGACCGGCAGATCTTCATTCCCGGGGCCGACCTCGACTTCGAGCCGCTGATCCAGCGAGCCAGGCAGACCGCCTACCTGGTGCCTGGCCTGACGATCACTGTGCGGGACGAGCGACCGGCGAACCGTCAGCCGGACGGCGAGCCGCGGACCGAGGTATTCCGGTTCGACGGCGGGATCAGCGAGTTCTGCGCCGATCTGGGCAGCGGCGCGCCGGTCACCGATGTGCTCAGGCTGACCGGCTCGGGTCAGTTCTCCGAGACGATCCCGGTCCTGGACGACCTCGGGCACCTGACGCCGACCGAGGTGGAGCGCGAGCTCGAGGTCGACGTGGCGCTGCGCTGGGACACCGGGTACGACACGATCACCCGTTCCTTCGTCAACGTCATCGCCACGCCCAAGGGCGGGACCCATGTGACCGGCTTCGAGAAGGCGCTGGTTCGCACGCTCAACGACCAGCTCAAGGCCACCCGGGTGCTGAGGGTCGGCGACGACCCCGTGCTGAAAGAGGACGTGCTCGAGGGGCTGACGGCCGTGATCTCGGTCCGGCTGCCTGAGCCTCAGTTCGAGGGCCAGACCAAGGAGGTTCTCGGCACCCCCGCCGCCTCCAAGATCGTCGGCGACGTCGTGAGCAGCGAGCTGAGGAACTTCCTGGAAGGGCGGGTCCGGGGCAGCAAGGCACAGGCCAAGGCGCTGCTTGACAAGGTCGCCGCGGCGGCGAAGACCAGGATCGCGGCCCGCGAGCACCGGGAGAACCAGCGCCGCAAGTCCGCGCTCGCGTCCTCGGCACTGCCGGCCAAGCTGGTCGACTGCCGCTCAGCCGACGACCGCAGCGAGCTCTTCATCGTCGAGGGCGACTCGGCGCTCGGCACCGCCAAGCTGGCGCGCGACTCGGAGTTCCAGGCGCTGCTGCCGATTCGCGGCAAGATCCTGAACGTGCAGAAGGCCTCGCTGTCGGACATGCTCAAGAACGCCGAGTGCGCGGCGATCATCCAGGTGCTCGGAGCGGGCTCGGGCAACGCCTTCGACCTGGACGCGGCCAGGTACCAGCGGGTGATCCTGATGAGCGACGCCGACGTGGACGGCGCGCACATCCGGACTCTGCTGCTGACCCTGTTCCACCGGTACATGCGCCCGATGGTCGAGGCGGGGCGGGTGTTCGCCGCGGTGCCGCCGCTGCACCGGATCGAGCTGACCAACCCGCGCAAGGGCCAGGACCGCTACATCTACACCTACTCAGACGCCGAGCTGCATCGCACGACGCTGGAACTCGAGCGCAGGGGCCAGCGGTTCAAGACGCCGCCGCAGCGGTACAAGGGCCTGGGCGAGATGGACCACTCGCAGCTCGCCGAGACGACCATGGATCCGCGCCGGCGGACGCTGCGCCGGATCAGGATCGCTGACGCCGAGTCGGCCGCCGAGATGTTCGACCTGCTGATGGGCAGCGAGGTCGGCCCGCGCCGGGAGTTCATCGTCGGCGGTGCCGCCGAGCTCGACCCGACCAGGATCGACACCTGACCGGCACCGGTCACGTGCTCAGGACTGCCACAGCACCGGGCAGTAGTCCGGGTCGGCGTAGTCGGGCGATCCGTCGGCGGTCGCACGGACGAGCACGTCGTGGTTGTAGACGACGCGCGTGCCGTCTGGCTTGTCATAGGGCCGCCACTGGTTGTCGCCGTCTTGCAGGTGCAGCGAGATCGCCCGGCGCGGCACGCTGGCCCGGTTGTGGCCGCTGCCGTGATAGATCCGGCAGTGGTGGAAGCTCATGTGGCCCTTCGGGATCACCATCGGGATCGCGGTCACCTCGCAGCGGTTGAACTCGGCCGTGGCGTGCAGCAGCTGGTCGAGCTCGTCTCGGTCACGCTGGGCGAAGTGCCGGGTGGAGTCGTCGCCCGGTATCTCCTTCCACAGGTGGCTGCCGTCGATCATCGTGATGGTGCCCATCTCCACGTCGCAGTCGTGGAACGGGATGAACGCGGTGAGCATCCGGTCCGAGGTGCAGGTCTGCCAGTAGTGCCGGTCGGCGTGCCAGGGCACAAGGTTGGTGACCTCGCCCTTGTTCGGCGGCTTGTAGATCATCGTCGCCTGGAACACCCTGATCTGACCAGCCCTGGCCAGCCGGGCGGCCACGGCACCGACGAGCGGCTTGCGCAGGATCGCGGCGATGGCATCGGACTCGTAGTGCACGTAGTCGTGGTGCCGCTGCACCGGGCCGTGCGACGGCTCCCAGTAGGCGAGGTTCGGCGGCCTGACCGGAAGCCTGCGGTCCCGGTGGCCGTCGTAGAACTGGTCGCTGGCAGCGACGAGCGCGTCGATCTCCTCGTCACTGAACAGCTTGCGCGACAGGTACCAGCCCTGCCTGGCGTACTGCTCGACTTCGTCGTCGGTGGGCAGCAGGTCACGCTCGACCGCTGTCAGCGTGAACGGGCTCGTCGTCGTCATGGTCTTGCCTCCGCTCGCTCGGTGGTCAGCTCTGCTTCCAGGTGGCCGGTCAGTGCGTGATCGCGGCATGCTCGTCGTCCAGGGCCTCGTACAGCGCCCTGATGTTCCGGCTGCCGAAGGTGAGCGCGCCCTTGCGCTCGATCAGCTCGATGAAGAAGGTGTGCCGCTCGTGCGTCGACCGGGCGAAGATCTGGTACATCTGCCCCCACCGGTCGGTGTCGGCGAGCACGTTGAGCTCGCGGAGCACTTCGATCGGGATCGCCAGCGGGCCGAGCCGCGGTCCCAGCGCCTGGTAGTAGCCGCCCGGCGCGACCAGGAACTCCACGCCCCGGCCGGAAAAGGTGCGTACCGCCGTCGCGATGTCCGGGGTGCGGAACGCGAGGTGCTGGACGCCGGCCCCGCCGTGCGAGCGCAGGAAGTCGTCGATCTGCCCTGGTTCCCTGGTGACGTCGGGCTCGATCAGCGTGAAGGTAACCCTGGCGTCGTGGTCCTGCACGACCTTAGAGAGCATCGCCTGGGTGCCGACCTCGATCCGCTCGTCGTAGATCTGCTCGAGGCCGAACACATCGCGGTAGAACGCGACCGTCCGGTCCAGATCCCCGGCGGGCAGGCAGACGGCCACATGGTCAAGCAGTTCGAGCAGCGAGCCGTCCCGCGCCTCGGCGCCGTCGGCCTCGCCGGGCTCCAGCACGATCGCGCCGGGCGCGAAGTCACCGCCTGAGCCGTCGCGCTGCACCAGCTTGTGCAGCACGTCGCCGAAGCCGCGGACGACCGCGGTGCCGATCCGGCCCTGGCTGGCCTCGCGGAAGGCTGGCCCGGCCACCGGAGCCGCGCCCGCCGCGACGACCCCGGCGAACGTCTCGGTGAGATCGTCCGTGGCGAAGGCGATCACGGCGACGCCGTCGCCATGCTCGCGCAGGTACCGCGCCACCTGATCGCCGGGTGCGGCCGACGTGGTCAGCAGCAGCTGGATCTGGTCCTGCCGCAGCAGTAATGAGTGCTGACCGGGCGGTGCGCCGCGGCCGGCGATCCGGAAGCCGTAGGCGTCGCACAGCTGTGCTGAGGTTCGGCCCAGGTCGCCGGTGTAGTACTCGACGTGGTCGATTCCGTGGATACTCATCGTTCTACCTCTCGGTCCGTCGGGCGGCCTGATGCGTGCTGCGGCAGGCGCGACCCACTGGCTGGCGCTGGCGTTCGCGAGCGCTCAGCAAGTCCCCCCCTGCGGCGTGCGGAGACGGCTGGCCTGGTACCAGGCCGTTGTCGTGCCCGCCGAGGGCAAATGAACTGGAAGGATTGGCTGATGTCCGGGCCGACGCGGGCCGCGGGGATACCGGCGGCTGCGGCCCGCTAGGCGGGACGAGGCCGGGCTGTCTGGCGGGCGGTGCGGCGATCATGACGGCGCCGCCCCGGTCGCGGGCGGACGTGAGGCGGGCGGCCAGGCGACCGGGCCGATCAGCAGCGCGTCGCCGTCGGCGTCGCCGCCGGCATAGGCGTTGGCCACGATGACGAGGGCGGCGTGGGCGGCGCCGTCCGCGATCAGCAGGGCGGCATCGCTCATCGCCTCGGCTAGCGGATCAGCCGCCGACACTGTGCACGTCACCGGTCCGGCCAGGCCCCACCGGGCGGCGATATGGCCCGCGACCGCGTTCGGGTTGGACTGATAGAACAGCAGCGGCGGCACCCGCCTCCCCTCCGTCACGGCGCTGGCGACCGCGGCCGCCGTGGGCAGGTCTCCGGTGCCGCTCGCCAGCACGATCGCGGTCCGCTCGCCGAGCGCGGGGTCGCCGGGCGGATCGCCGAAGTAGCTGGTCAGGCACAGGTCGGCGAGCGCGGCCGCGAGCGGGCTGAAGGCCGAGACGACGAACCCGGCCACGGCCGGCAGCGACTGGACCTGGCCGGCCGGCCAGTGCGCCCTGGCCAGCACCGTGGTGCCGTCAGCCAGGGCGCCCTGGGCGGCTCCCGGATCGGCGCCTGCCTGCCGCAGGACCGCGTGCGCGCTCATGCGGCCGCCAGCAGCAGGGCGGTGTTCGCGCCGCCGAACGCGGCGTTGAGGCTGAGCGCGTACCGGGGCCGGGTCTGGCGCGGACTGCCGAGCACGAGGTCGAGCGCGCAGTCCTCGTCCGGTGCGAGGTAACCAGCGTTCACGGGCAGCAGGCCAGAGCGCAGCGACAAGATCGTGACGACGAGCTCGAGCAGTGCGGAGGCCTCAAGCGCATGGCCGTGCACGGACTTGGTGGAGCTGACCGGTACCGTGGCGGCGTGCCGGCCGAGCGCCCGGTGGAGCGCGGCAGACTCCGACGCGTCGGCGAACAGGGTGCCGGAGCCGTTGGCGTTCACGTAGCCGACGTCGGCGGGACCGATCTCAGCCCGGTCGAGCGCCGCGGTGATCGCCCTGGCCAGCCCGCTGCCGTCGGGACGCGGCTGGCACACGTGGTAAGCGTCCCCTGACCTCCCCCAGCCCGCCAGGTAGGCGAGTAAGGGCGCGTCCCGCTGCCGCGCGGCAGCTGCCTGCTCGAGCACGACCGCGACCGCGCCGTCACCGAGCAGCAGGCCCTGCCTGCCCGAGCTGAACGGCCGGACCTGGCCGTCTTTGGCGAGCGTGCGGCCGGCGTCGAAGAGCCCGAAGATGTCGGCGTCGACCAGGAACCCCGCTGCCACGACCACCCGCCTGGTGCTCCCGGCGCAGATCATGGCCGCGGCGTCGGCAACGGCGCTGCTGGAGGCCACGCAGGCATTGACGTAGACGCGGTGCGGCGCGGGCATCGCGGCGCGCCGGGCGACGAGCGCCGCCGTGTCACCGTTGACGTTGCTGGCGGCCCGATCCCTGGCGGCCGCCTGGTCCGAATGCAGGGCGAGCAGCAGGACGGCCGCCGCGCGATCGCCCGGATCCAGCCCCGCGGCGTCGCAGGCGGCACCGATGACCGACCCGAGCTCGTCGGCGAGGACCGGGTTCCCGTCTAGTTCCGCGGCGGCGCTGGCCCGGCAGCGGCTCGTGTCGAACCTTGTGGCCTTCCGGAAGGCCGGGCGAGCCGACAGCACGCCGTCGGCCAGGGGTGCCGTGCCCCGGCCGAACGCCGAGGTGACTCCTAGCCCGGTAATGGCGACCCGAGATGACCCGCACCCGCCTGGCAGCACGTCAGGCATGCTCCGCACCAGCTAGCACGTCGGCGAGCGCGCTGACCGCACCGGTGACCGTGGACATCTCGGCCAGCGCCTCGTCGCTGAGGTCCAGGGTGATGCCGTAGCGCACCTCGACCTTCGTGATCAGCCAGGTGAGCTCGAGTGATCCGATCCGCTCGGCCACCTCGTCGGGTGAGCGCTGGCCGAAGGACGCCAGCATCTCGATTACCTCGTCCCGGCTCGGAGCCTCTGGCTGGCTCACTGTGACCTGCCTCCCGCCGGCCCGGCGAAGACGTCGTAGCTCAGCGCCGCAGGGGCGCCGACCACGAACCGGCGGATCTCGGTGTCCATCTGATGAGCTCCTGTCTGCGCGATCAGGTCTGGCTGCGGGCGGCGCGGTCGGCGGGGCCGTCAGGTCCGCCGGTCATCACGGCGCGGCCCGCGCGGCATCGGCGGCCGCTCGCAGCACCGTCCGGTCACGGACGTTCTTGCCGGTCGCCGTCCGGGGGAGCTCGGGCAGGACGTAGACGCGCCTGGGCCGCTTGAACGAAGCCAGCTCGCTGGCGATCGCGACCTCGACGTCCGCCAGCGTGCAGGAGTCCCGGAGCATCAGGTACGCCTCGATGCCGCCGTCGTAGCTGACCACGCAGCCGGCCACCTCCGGCAGCGCGGACAAGGTCTGCTCGACCTCGGTCAGGTCGACCTTCAGGCCGCCGATCGAGACCTGGGAGTCCAGGCGGCCCAGGATCGTGACATGCCCGGTCGCCGGGTCGATCGTCGCGGCATCCCTGGTACGCAGCCAGCCGTCGACCCAGCGGGTCTCGTCGACCAGGCCGATGTAGGGCGAAGCCGCCATCGCGACCTGGAGCTCGCCGTCCTGCACTCGCAGCCGCATCCCGGGCGCCGGGGCCAGGGCCGGAGCCAGCCGGCCGGTCAGGTCGGTGGCGATCACGCCGAGCTCGGTCATCCCGTACATGCTCCCGAGCGGCACTCCGTACCCGGCGGTGAAGGCGCCAGGCACCCAGGGCCTGGTCAGCTCGCCGGCCACCACCATCCGGACCAGCTGAGGAAGCGGCCTGGCGTCGGCCGTCATCAGCTCCGCGTGGAAGGGGACGCCGAGGACCATCGTCGGCCGGTCGTCAAGCGCGACCGCTGCCCGGATGCCGTCGGCCGTGAGCCGGTCAGGGTAGACCAGCTGGACCTGGGCGTGCAGGCAGTGCAGCAGGCCGCCGACCAGGCCTAGCACGTGCACGATGGAGGCGAGCAGCACGATCCGGTCACCGGCCCGCGGGTAGTCGTCGAGCTTGGCATACCGCCCGAGCTCGGCGAGCAGGTCGGCGGCGGTCCTGGCGATGACCTTGGATGGCCCGGTGGAGCCGGAGCTGAGCTGGATCAGCGAGTGCGGGGTGGCTGCTGGCAGGCCCCCGGGCCTGGGCTGCGCGCGGGCGGTCACGCTGGCATATCCGGCCATGAACTTGCTGGCAGAGCTCTCCGCGTCGACGAGTACCTGGGAGGCGAGACGGTCCAGCGCCCTGGCTACCTCGGCGGGGGAGAGCCGGTGATCGATGAGGCTGACCTGGGCGCCGATCCGCCAGGCCGCGAGCAGGCTGGCCACATAGGCGAGCGACGGCGGCAGCAGCAGCGTCGCCGTGCCGCCCGCCGCCAGGCCAGCCGCGCGGAGCTGCCGTTCGTGGTCGTCGACCAGGTCCCGCAGCTCGCGCCTGGTGACCGGGCCGCCGATCCGCAGGCAGACATCGTCGTCAGCCCCGGCCAGGAGCTCGGCGTCGACCCAGTCCGGCGGAGCCGGTGCCGCTCCGGACGCCATTCCTGCGGGCGGAAAGGCGCATGGGGCCTCGGACATGCATCATCCCTTTGACAGGTTATTTTCACGGAACAGAGGTGCCTTTTTCCGTGACGGTTACACAATTGGCGCATCAGGTCAAGCATCGGCTGGGGCGGGACGAGTCTGCTGGGAAGCCAGTTACTGGCGTGGTTCGGGAGCCCGGTTGTGGTAGCCCTGAGCCGCACGCTGCCGGCGCGGCGCGGAACGGGGCATGGTTACCTGGCGGGCACGACCCAGATAGCCCGTTGATTCACATTTGGTTCAGTCGTACGCTCCGAGCGTGGCGAGTCACCATTCGGCTCACTAGGAGGCTTCGTTGCCGCTCCACCCGCAGGTGCAGGCGATCAGGGACCAGCTTGAGCGGAATCCGGTGCCGGGCCTGTACACCCTGCCGATCGAGGAGGCCCGGGCGGCGGACGTGCGGAGCGCCATCGAGACGGCAGGCGCCGTCGAGCCGGTGGCCTGCGTCAGCGACTTCTTAGTGCCGGGTCCGGCTGGCCCGCTCGCGGCCCGGCTGTACCTGCCGGACGAGGGGGCTCACTCGCAGCCGCCGGGCCAGCAGCCGCCGGGCCAGCAGCCGCCGGGCCAGCAGCGCAAGCCCCCCGTGCTGGTGTACTTCTTCGGCGGCGGCTGGAGCCTTGGCACCCTGGACACCTCCGATGCCGTGTGCCGCAGGCTGACGAACCTGGCCCGGTGCGCCACCGTCGCGATGAGTTACCGGCTGGCGCCGGAGAACAAGTTTCCCGCCGCCGTGGAGGACTGCTACGCCGGCACCGCGTGGGTCGCGGTGCACGCTGCCGATCTGGGTGTCGATGCCACTCGGCTCGCGGTGGGCGGCGACAGTTCGGGCGGCAATCTCGCCGCCGCGGTCACGCTGCTCGCCCGCGAACGGGGCGGCCCGCTCCTGGCGCACCAGTTGCTCGTCTATCCGAACACCGACTATGCGGCGGACACCGACTCGATGAGGGACGTTACCGATGAGCTGTTCTTCAATCCGAAGTCCGTCGCCTGGTACTGGGGCATGTATCTGTCCTCCCCGCAGGACGGTGCCAATCCGCTGGCGTCGCCGCTGCGCGCGGACGACCTCGCCGGCCTGCCGCCGGCGACGGTGATCACGGCGGAGTACGACCCGCTTAGGGACGAGGCGGAGCGGTACGCGGCCAGGTTGTCAGGGGCTGGCGTGCCGACCGAGCTGATCAGGTACGACGGCATGACGCACGGCTTCTTCACGGCGCTAGGAACGCTTGACCTCGCCAGGGATGCCGTCGCTACCGCGGCCGATCGGCTCAGCCGCGCCTTCGCCCGCTAGGCCGCAGTACGTCCGGGTCCGGCCGCACTGAGCCATCGGCGGCCGGCGAGTCGGCTCTGCCCGCCGAGGCCGTCGGCCGACTCGCCTGCTACTGCCGCTCCCTCAGCGAATAGCGAGCGCTCCAGCCTGACGGGACACTAGCCGATCACGGCGACGATGCCGTCCCAGAGCCTGCTCCGCGCGGCGAGGGCGAGGTTAACGGTCTCCTCGCACTCCTGCCACTTCTCCTCGTCGTCACCGCAGAGGTCGGCGAGCATCTGCATGGCCATCGGAGTGTGCTCCTCGGCATCTACCTGGATGTGCCGCTTGAGGTAATCCACGAACGTGGACAGCTGGTTGCCCAGGTCCTCATTGACAGCCACCACCTGGTCGAACATGTCGGGGATCAGGTCCTCCCGGCCGAAGGCGAACGCGGCGGCCTGGCTGTGTACGGGCAGGCTCTCGATGAAGTCCCAGGTCGTGGTCGTGAAGTCCAGGGACGGGCCTGGTGCCCCGGCCTCCTTGAGCGAGGCGAGCACCGGCTTGCCCGCACGGAGGAGCGCGATGAACGAGTCGATCGCGGTCCGGTCGGCCCCAGCCTGGGTCATGCCGTCGAGATAGAGCTCGAAGTGGCTGATGAAGCCGTCACCGAGTTCGTCGCTCTCCTCGACCAGGACGATGTCGTTGATCAGCCGCCGGCTGCCGGCCGGACCGCTCGGGACCCAGGGAATGTCGACGCAGGTCAGGTTCCGCTGGAGGGACTTGAGCAGGGACATGAAATCCCAGACGGCAAAGACGTGGTGCTCCATGAAGGTCAGTAAGGCGTCCAGGTTGTCGAGTTTGTGGTACATGGGATGACTGATGACCATGTTGCGTGCCGGGCTGACGGCCTGCTTGAGCCGCTCGACCCCGGCGTTCGCCCCGTCCCACTCGTAGCGAGACATAGCTGCTCCTCCTGTGCGGGTTTTGGACCTGCGGACATTTCACACTGTAAGTCCAGCTAGGCGACTCGCCTAGACCGGATATTGCTATTGATTCCGCTACAAGAAAGGATGAAGTCAGGCCACCGGAAGGGAGCAGCCGCGGTATGAGCGTCGCTGATCTGGACACCGCAGCCTGGGATCTGGCCGCCTCGACGCTGCATGGCTCGCTGCTCGATCCTGCCCTTGAGTCGATGAACTTCCTCAACGAGATCGCCAGCCGCTACCCGGAGGCGATCTCGTTCGCGTCGGGGCGGCCGACCGAGAAGTTCTTCGACGTCGCGTTAATCCACCACTACCTGGACGTCTTCTGCCGGTACCTCACCGAGGACCTCGGATACGGCGAGGCCGAGCTGAACCGGACCCTGTTCCAGTACGGCCGGACGAAGGGGATCATTCACGAGCTGATCGCCAGGTACCTGAACGTCGACGAGGGGATCACCGCCGAGCCGGACTCGATCATCGTCACGGTCGGGTACCAGGAGGCGATGTTCGCCGTGGTCCGGGCGCTGCGCGCGGACGACAGCGACGTCCTGCTCGCGGTCTGGCCCGCCTATGTCGGCATGACCGGAGCGGCTCGCCTCGCGGACCTGCCGGTCTGGCCGGTGCGCAGCGGGCCAGACGGCATCGACCTGGACGACCTGGTCGCGCAGGCGGCCCGCGCCAGGGCAGCCGGGCTGCGCGCCAGGGCGTGCTACGTGATGCCGGACTTCGCCAACCCGTCCGGCGTGAGCATGACCGTCTCGCTGCGCAAGCGCCTGCTCGAGGTCGCCGCCCGGGAGGGAATCTGGCTGATCGAGGACAACCCCTACGGGACGTTCCATGCCGGTGAGCATCTTCCGACGCTCAAGGCACTCGATACCACCCGGCAGGTTATCTACCTCGGCTCGTTCGCCAAGACCGGCTTCCCCGGAGCGCGGATCGGCTATGCGGTGGCCGACCAGAGGGTGGCCGACCGCTCGGGGCGGGTCAGCCCGCTGGCCGACTACCTGTCCCGGATCAAGAGCATGCTGACGGTCAACACGCCCGCGGTTGCCCAGGCGGTGGTCGGCGGCAAGCTGCTCGCCAGTGAGTTCAGCCTGGCCCGGGCGAACGAGCGGGAGACGGCCACGTACCTGTCGAACATGCATCGGCTGCTCGACGGGCTGGACAGCCGGTTCCCGGTGCCGCCCGGCGGACGTCCGCTGGTCAGCTGGAACAAGCCCACCGGCGGCTTCTTCGCGGTAGTGACGCTGCCGTTCCCCGCCGACGACCACCTGATGGAACTGTCAGCGCGAGAGTACGGCGTGCTCTGGACGCCGATGAGTCACTTCTACGCTGGCGACGGCGGCTCCCGCCAGGCCAGGCTGGCCTGCAGTCAGCTGACCCCAGAGCTAATCGACATCGGACTCGACCGCTTCGCGGCCCTGGTCACTGACCACCTGGCGGGCTGAGGGCGAGGTGACGGGCGAGACGGCGCTGGTCGCGCCGCGGGGCGCGGAGTGGGTCGCAGCCGACGCGACTCCCGCCGCGGCGGCGCCGAACGCTGCGGCCAGGACTCCGCTCAAGATGATGCGTCGCGCCCGGGCCGCGGTGACCGTCTCCATGGTGAGCCTCCTCCCCGGTAGAGCCTGGCGGCGGGCCCCAGGGGGCCCGCCGCACACCAGCATGAGCGGACAGGCTGAAGATGCGCTGAGTGGCGGCTGTTGAGGTGCTGCACGTCGGGCCTGCCGGGACGAGCCGGCGTTCGGAGCGGGCCGCTCTGACGGAAGGCCCGGCCAGGTCCGGTATTCCGACGGGCTCAGCCCCGGGGGACAGCCGGGCGGCCGCCCTGGGATCAAGCCGGCGGCGCCGCTCCGCCGACGGCGGCCAGCGGGTCGCTGACCCTCTCTCCGGAGCCGTCCCTGCGGCCCTCGGGCTGCGGCAGCGTGACCGGGGTTCCGGCTGCGGTCGCGCCGTGCGCGGGAGCCGGGCCTGCCCAGGCGAGCAGCAGGACATCCTCGCCCTTGAGGAACCGGTGGCAGCGCACGCCGCCAGTGGCGCGACCCTTCGGCGGAAACTCCGCGTACCTGGTGACCTTCACGCTGGCTGCCGAGGTGCCCGGGAGCGTTCCGGTGCTTCCTGCTACCGTCACCACGATCGGTTCGTGTGCACCGCCGGAATCTGATCCAGCACGTGGGTCGACCACGCCGAACCAGATGACGCAGGCGCGCGGCGCCAGCCTGATGCCGGCCATTCCGGACGCTGCGCGGCCCTGGGGACGAACCGACGAGGCGTCGAATCTCAGCAGCTGGGCGTCGCTGGTGATGAAGACGAGC
>DASWAA010000511.1:0-8905 GCA_036391385.1 Streptosporangiaceae bacterium | reverse complement strand
CGGAACGTCATGACCTCGGGCTTGGTCTCGCCGTGCGAGATGGCCTGGTGATCCGGGGATGCGGCCTGGCCGCTGCCTTCGGCACGGACAGGCTGGAAGGTGCGGGCGACGCTCCAGGCGAACAGGGCAAGCAGCCCGGCCACGCCGACGACGACGAAGATGTTGCCCTCGATCAGCTGCGCGCCGTGCCAGCTGAGTGGATGCTTCATCGGCACCTGCGCGACCACGTCCAGGCCGCGCTTGCCGCTGGACAGGAACGGCACCAGCGGCCAGTCCACGAAGGTCAGTGCTACCAGCGCGGCGGCGCCGAGCCACAACCACCGGGCCACCGGCCACCGGGCAGCCGACCACCGGGCCACCGGCCGCCGGGCCGTACCGCGCGACGTGATGGCCATGCCCGTCATGGCGGCGAGCCAGGGTCCCACCCAGACCCAGTGATGCAGCCAGCTGACCGGTGAGATCAGCAGGCCGGTCAGCGCGCAGGTGAGCACGCCAAGCATCGGGTAACCGTCGGAGTGCAGCCAGGTCGCGCACAGCAGGCCGGTGAGCGCCGTCACCAGCGCCAGGATCAGCCACGGGCCGGCCGCTAGCTGGGCGTGCAGCATGATCCGGCTCAAGGTGCCGCGCAGAGACTGGTTCCAGGCGGAGGCGAAGAAGAACTCCACGTTGATCTTGTGCGTGCCGTTGGCCCGGTCGAGCAGGCCCGTGCTCCAGTAAGTGCTCGACGCGCCGGGCAAGGCGAGGTATCCGGCGGCTACCGTGGCTGCGAAGGCGGCGAGTGCCACAGCGGCCTGCCGGAACCTACGGGTCACGATCAGGTAGATGACGAAGATCAGCGGCGTCAGCTTGACGCCGGCCGCGACGCCGGTCACCGCGCCGGTCCACCAGTGGCCCGACCGGCTGGCCACCGGACGCAGGTCCCAGATGATCGCCACCATCAGCAGCAGGTTGATCTGGCCAAGGCTGAGATTGGACTGAACCGGCTTGGACCATAGTGCCAGGGCCGACACAGCCAGGGTGATTCCGGCGCGGAAGCGGCCATTGCCCGCATGCGCGCCGACGGCCGTGAGCGTCAGCCAGATCGCCAGGACCAGCGCGGCGATGCTCGCCGCCGTCATGCCCCATTGCAGCAGCCGCAGCGGCAGGTACGACACGACGGCGAAGATGCCGGCGGCGAATGGCGGATAGGTGAACGGATTGCCGCCGCCAGGAGAGACCCAGTCGTACAGCGGCGTGGGGTGCCCGGAGCGGAAATGGTAGGCGTGCCGGACGATCAGCCCGCCGTCACGATAGATGCCCAGGTCGAACATCCGCGCGAGGAACGACGGATAGGCCAGGTGCAGTCCGAGCCTGGCCATGGCCAGGACGAACATCGCGCCGCCGATGGCCAGGGCAGCGACTCCCAGGCGATCCCGGCTGGCGGCCGGCACTGGTGTCACGCTGGCGGTCATCGCGGCCGGGTCCGCCGTCGCGGTAAGCGGATGCCTGGCACGGTAGGTCATGAGTCTGCTGCCCTCCCGCGAACGGCAGCATCCGGCGACAGGCAGCGGGCAGGCGCGTTCGGCACGACAATGGCTTGCAGGGCCGTAGCGAACCCATCGCCGCAGGTCAGGAGATCGCTGAACAGCGGCGTACCCGTCGGCTAACCCGGCAATCGCCCGCCGATGGTAAATAACGTCCCGATTGCCATGGGCGGAGCTCATGCCTAGGTAATGCGGCCGGGCTGATTGCCAAGCAGCCGCTGAGCTCGCTCCTTCTCGAAATCCATGGCCATGGCGGGGAGCGGCCTAATCCGGCCGATGCGCCGTCCGAGTTCGGTCACGTGCGCGCGGGCAGCCGGGTCGGTCAGCACTCGCAGGCCGAAGGCCAGGGCGGCGGGGGAGATGTCGTAGCGCTGCTCGATCGCCAGGGCCAGTGCGACCGAATCAAGGTCGGCCGGAGTGAACTGGCGGTGAGCGCCGGCGGTCGCCGGACGGCGGGACGGCGGGCGTCGCCCGGCGCGGTGCCCGCGCATGGCCGGAAGGAGCCCCAGCGAGTCGCGGTAGCGCAGCATCCGAGCGGAGATGCCAAGGCGCTGGGACGCTTCTGTGATGCGCATGCGACAATTCTAACAACTTCCTGTCAGATATGGTCCCGGGAGGCTGCGGAGATCCGGCCTGATCCCGTAGCGTCGGGGTAAACCGACGCCCGACGATGAGGAGCGCAGATGCCCGCTGAGCACGTACCGTTCAAGGTCGCTGACCTGTCCCTGGCCGAGTTCGGCCGTAAGGAGATCAGGCTCGCCCAGCATGAGATGCCGGGCCTGATGGCACTACGCGAGGAGTACGGGGGCTCTAGGCCGCTAACTGGTGCCCGGATCACCGGTTCGTTGCACATGACGGTGCAGACGGCTGTGCTGATCGAGACGCTGGTAGCCCTCGGCGCACAGGTTCGCTGGGCCTCCTGCAACATCTTCTCCACCCAGGACCACGCGGCGGCTGCCGTCGCTGTCGGCCCGGACGGCACGCCGGACGACCCACGCGGCATTCCCGTCTTCGCCTGGAAGGGCGAGACGCTCGAAGAGTACTGGTGGTGTACCGAGCAGGCACTGACCTGGCCGGACGCCAGTGGTGACGGACACAGCGGGCCGAACATGCTGCTCGACGACGGCGGCGACGCGACCCTGCTGGTGCACAAGGGCGCCGAGTACGAGGCCGCTGGCGAGGTGCCTGCGGGGTCCGACGACGACCCCGAGGAATGGCATGTCATCCTCGGCGTGCTGCGTGCCAGTATCGCGGCCCAGCCGGCGAAGTGGACCAGGGCAGCCGCGACCATACTCGGCGTCACCGAGGAGACCACCACAGGCGTGCACAGGCTGTACGAGATGGCCAGGGCGGGGACGCTTAAGTTCCCGGCTATCAACGTCAACGACTCGGTGACCAAGTCCAAGTTCGACAACAAGTACGGCTGCCGTCACTCGCTGGTCGACGGCATCAACAGGGCGACTGACACGCTCATCGGCGGAAAGGTCGCGGTCGTCTGCGGCTACGGCGACGTGGGCAAGGGCTGCTCGGACTCGCTGCGCGGGCAGGGTGCCCGGGTGATCATCACCGAGATCGACCCGATCTGCGCACTCCAGGCGGCCATGGACGGCTACCAGGTCGCCCGGCTCGAGGACGTGGTCGAGACGGCGGACATCTTCGTCACTGCCACCGGCAATCTGCACATCATCACGGCCGAGCACATGAGCCGGATGAAGCACCAGGCGATCGTGGGGAACATCGGCCACTTCGACAACGAGATCGACATGGCTGGCCTGGCCAGGCTGCCCGGTGTCCAGCGCAACAACATCAAGCCGCAGGTCGACGAGTGGGTGTTCCCCGACGGGCACTCGATCATCTTGCTGTCCGAGGGCCGCCTGCTGAACCTGGGCAACGCGACCGGGCACCCGAGCTTCGTGATGTCGTCCAGCTTCACCAACCAGGTGCTGGCCCAGATCGAGCTCTTCGCGCGTACCGACCAGTACCCGCTCGGCGTCCACGTGCTGCCCAAGCACCTCGACGAGCGCGTCGCCCGCCTGCATCTGGACGCGCTCGGCGTCCGCCTGACCGAGCTGAGCAAGGAGCAGGCCAACTACATCGGCGTCCCGGTCGATGGCCCCTACAAGTCCGACCACTACCGCTACTGACCCGCGGCCAGTGCCGGTGGTAGGCCCATCGATGGCCCATTAGTGGTGCTATAACCCCACCAGTGGGCCATCGATGGGGTGCGGAACTAGGTGAGCGAAGGACGGTGGGGTCATGGGGGGCGGCGACAGGGAGCTTGCCTCTGACATCTCCGATCAGAGCCTGGCTGAGAGCGGGCACGCTCGGATCGCGTGGGCCGAGCGTGCCATGCCGGTACTCGGGCTGCTGCGGCAGGAGTACGCAGGCAAGCAGCCGTTCGACGGGCACACGATCGCGGCCTGCCTGCACATCACGGCGGAGACCGCCGTCCTGGTCGGGCTGATCACGGCCGGAGGCGGCCGCGTCCACCTGGCAGCGTCGAACCCGCTGTCGACCCAGGACGACATCGCGGCGGCGCTAGCGACCCTGCCGGGCGTTACGGTCCATGCCCGGGCCGGAGTTGACCGGCAGGCCTACTACTCCCATCTGCACCGGGCGCTCGACGGCGCCCCTGACCTCGTCGTCGACGACGGCTGCGATCTGGTGAACACACTGCACGCCGAGCGCCCTGAGTTGCTGCCCGGGGTAATCGGCGGCTGCGAGTCGACGTCCACGGGGGTCGCGCGGCTGCGCAGGATGGCCGCCGCCGGGTCGCTGGCCTTTCCGGTTGTCGCGGCGGACGCCTCGGTCACCCGGCGGATGTTCGACAACGGATACGGCACCAGCCAGTCCGTCATCGACGGGCTGGTGCGAGCTACCAACATCCTGCTCGCCGGCCGGACGATCGTGGTGGCTGGTTACGGCTCGTGCGGTGCGGCGATCGCCCAGCGGGCCGCCGGGCTGGGAGCGCAGGTCATCGTCACCGAGGTCGACCCGGTCCGAGCCCTTGACGCGATCATGAGCGGGTTCAGGGTGCTGCCGATGGCCCGGGCCGCACCGCTGGGTGATGTGTTCATCACCGCGACCGGGTCACGAGACGTGATCACGGGACATCATCTGAAGGCCATGCGAGACGGCGCGGTGCTCGCCAATGCAGGGCACTTCGACGTCGAGATCGACCTGCGCGCGCTGGCCGATCTCGCGATCGAGGTCAACCCCGGGGTGCGCCCGCATGCCGACGAGTACGTGCTCGACACCGGCCGGCGGCTCATCCTCCTCGCGGAGGGCCGGGTCGTGAACCTGATCGCGGCCGAGGGAAACCCGGCGGCCGTGATGGACCTGTCGTTCGCCGCCCAGGCGCTCGCTCTGGTATGGCTGATCAGCGGGCAGGCCGGCCTGGCCGCGGGCGTCCATCCGATGCCCGCGGCGATCGACGCGGACGTCGCAAGGCTCACCCTGGCCGCCAAGGGCGCGGAAATCGACGAACTGACCCCCGCGCAGCAGGAGTACCTCGCTTCCTGGCACCACGGCAGCTAGCGCCGGCGTGACCAGCAAGGGCCAGGCAATCGCCGATGATTTTCCGCGCCGGGCAGCTAACCGGAAAATCACCTGCCTCAGCTGTGGGCGGCAGCATCCGGCGGAGCGTAGCGGAGCCGGATTCGGGGTTTGCAGTCAGGCTGCCTGGGTGATGGTGACGGTGAAGCCGAGCGCTTCCAGCTGGCGTACGTGGCCGCGGGCCTTGCGGTGAGTGTCGGTCCGGCTGGCGTGATAGCCGGAGCCGAGGTCGGTGAACCTGGCGGTCCGGCTGGCAAGCAGGTGCCAGATGATGACCAGGATCGAGCGGGCGACGGCGACGAGTGCCCTTAGCTTGCCGCGGCGGCGGACGAGCCGGCGGTAGCGCTCTCCGAGGAAGGTGTCGGTCCGGCTGGCCGCGGCGGCGGCTTCGCCGAGGATGGCCCGCAGGTAGGGGTTGCCTTTCCCGGTCGGCCCGGTCCTGTTCCTGGATCCGGACTGGATGGTGCGGGGGCTCAGCTTCGCCCACGAGACCAGGTGCCCCGGGGTGGGGAAGCGGCTCATGTCCAGGCCGATCTCGGCGATGATTGCCTGCGCGGCGCTGCGGCTGATCCCGGGGATCTCATCGAGACGGTCCAGGGCGGGCAGGACCGGGGCGCCCGGCCCGGCGCCCGCGCCCGGGCCGGCGGTGCCGTCGGCGTCCACGCCGCGGGCGGCGGGGATCGCGGCGATCAGGTCCTCGATCCGGGTGGTGAGCCGGTCGATCTGGGCGGTCAGGGCGTCGATCTGGTCCAGCAGCATCCGGGCCAGCTCACCATGGTGCTCGTCGAACGTGCCGGTGAGCGCCTCGGCCAGGGCCGCGCGCTTGACGCGCATCCGGCCGCGCGCCAGTTCGGCCAGGGCGGCTGGGTCACGCTGCCCGGCGATCAGCGCCTCGATCATCGCCCGCGCCGACAGGGTGGTCAGCCTGCTGGCCACCGCCGACACCTTGATCTGGGCGTCTTCCAGCAGCTTCTCCATCCGCTGCCAGTACCTCGTGCGGTCGCGGGTCAGGTCCGCGCGCAGCCGCGCGTAATCCCGCAGGTTCCGGATCTCGGCCGGCGGGACGAACGACGGCCGGAGCATGCCCCGCTCGGTCAGCTTCGCCAGCCACACCGCGTCCAGCTTGTCCGTCTTCGGCCTTCCGGGAGCGGCCTTCACGTCGCGGGCGTTCACCAGCTGCACGTCCAGGCCGGCCGATTCCAGCAGGTAGAACCAGATCCGCCAGTAGTCCGACGTTGCCTCCAGGGTGACCTTCTCCACCCGCTCGGCCGCCAGCTGCCCGGCCAGCTCCAGGACTGCGTTCGTGGCCGCGTCCACCGGCCACACCCGGGTCCGCCGTCTCCCGGGCCGCGCCGGGTGCGGGACCCGCACGCACACCATCCCCGACGCCTTCGCGACGTCGATCGCCGCTACACGCTCCAGTACCTGCTCGTGCTCCTCGTCCTCGATCTCCTGCGGCTCCGCGATCACGGCTACCTCCCTACGCCATCCAGCCAGGTGAAGGGATGCCCGGGGGCCACGGCGAAACCGAGAATCTAACCGGCGTGCTCAAGGCAACAGTGCGCGACACATCAAGCCAGGCCCCGGCGCCAGACTAATGGGCGGGCTCACATCCCAAGGAGCCACCGGGCTCGGCGGGCAACCCACGCCGATTTTCACGCCTGCGCGGCGTCCCCCGCAGGGATACCGAGACTAATGGCACGCTATAGGCATGACGACGCAGTCTCCCGCCGCTGACCCGCTCCTGCCCGGGCTACGGGTTCCCGGGAACAGGGTCAGCCGCCGGGCGGTCAGCTACTGGACCGCCCGTGCTGTCATCGGCGGCGCCGTGCTCGTTCTCGCCGAGACTGGCATTGCCGCGGCCGGCGGTTTCGGCGTGCTGTGGCGGACCGCGATCGTGGCGACCTTGCTCGCGGTGGTCGCGCACGCCGTGATCATGCCGCGGTGGCGCTACCGGGTGCACCGCTGGGAGATCACCGACACGGCCCTGTACACGCGGTACGGCTGGTTCTCCGTGCACTGGCGGATCGCGCCGATCAGCCGGATCCAGACGATCGACAGCCATCGCTCGGTGGGAGAGCGGATCTTCAGGCTAGCGAACGTGACGGCCACGACGGCATCGGCGGCCGGGCCGGTGCGGATCCACGGGCTGGACCGCGAGCTTGCCGACAGGCTGCTCGATCAGCTCGCCGTGGTGACCGGGCAGGCGCAGGGAGATGCCACGTGACGGTGCCCGGCCTGACGGGGACAGGCCCCGGCGAGGAGGAGGCTTCCCAGGCTGCTCCGCTGGTCGCAGCGGCGACGGCTGCTCCTGCCGCTGGCGGGTTCGCCGACCCGGACGCTCGCTGGCAGCGGCTCAGCCCGCGCAGCATGGTGGTGCGGCCGCTGACCGATCTCGCCAGGCTCCTGCCGTTGCTGGCCGGCCTGCTAGTCCTGCACTCACGGACTGGCGGCAGCCTGCTGTGGGGGGTGCTCGCGTCGGTGTTCGCCGTCGCGACTGGACTGGTGCACTGGGCGACGACCAGGTACCTGATCACCGACGAGCGGGTCTATGTCAGGCACGGCCTGCTGAATCAGAAGCGGCTCTCGGTCGCCAGGGACCGGATCAGGACCGTGGACGTGACCGCGCACCTGCTGCACCGGATGCTCGGCGTCTGCCGGGTCAGCATCGGTACGGGGCGCAACGACTTCCGGTCCGGCGAGAGCTTCCACCTCGACGGCCTGACCCGGGCCGAGGCCGATTCGTTGCGCGTGCTGCTGCTGGCGGGAGACCCTGGCCAGGCGCGCGGTGCGCAGGCCATGGCCGGGCAGACTCGCGAGCTCGCTGGCGACCGGTCCGTGCCGCCGGCGTCAGCCGGGACGCCAGTTGCCGCGGGGCCGCCCGCTGGTGGGATGCCTGTCGCCGGACCGGCCGGCCAGCTGGCAGGCACAGGACGAGAACTCGTCAGGCTGCGGCTCAGCTGGCTGCGGTTCGCTCCGCTGACGCTGGCGGGGCTGGTAATCCTGGGAATCCTGGCCGGATCGGTCGTCCAGCTCAACAATGCCACCGACATCAATCTGGCCCGCACGAGCCCGGTCCGGCTGACCGTCGCCCATTTCGCCGCGCTGTCTGTGGCGCAGCGCGTCCTGGTCGGCTCGGCGGTCGCGATCGCGGTCTATGTGGTGATCGCGATGGCGGGCTACATCGCCGTGTACTGGAACTTCCGGCTGGCCGGCCAGGACGCCGGTACCCTGCGGGTCACGCGCGGCCTGCTGTCGCTGCGAGCGACCACCATCTCGCTGAGCAGGCTCCGCGGGGTGGAGATCAGCGAGTCGCTGCTGCTGCGGGCCGCTCGCGGCGCGCGCTGCGTCGCGATCACGACCGGTCTGCGGGTTGGCCGCGGCGCCGAGCACGAAGGATCGGTCCTGGTACCGCCCGCCCCCCGCGCCGTCAGCTGGCAGGTCGCTGCCGCCGTGCTCGGGATTCCCGAGGACCTCTGCTCGGGCGCTCTCGAGCGGCACGGGCCCGCGGCACGAAGGCGCCGTTACATCCGGGCTCTGGCAGGCGCTGTCGTCGTCGTCGCCCTGGCCGGCGCGGCGACCTGGGCTCAGCACGGCTCGGCCTGGACCTGGGCCGCTTCGCTCGCGCTGCTGCCGGCCGCCGCGGCCGTCGCAGCAGACCGCTACCGGAGCCTGGGTCATCGCCTGGCTGATGGCTGGCTTGTGACGAGGACTGGAGCGCTGGCGCGCAGGCGGTGCATCATCGCGACGGACGCCATCATCGGGTGGCGTATCCACCAGACCTGGTTCCAGCGACGCCAGGGCCTGATGACGCTGACCGCGACCAC
>DASWAA010000510.1:0-6936 GCA_036391385.1 Streptosporangiaceae bacterium | reverse complement strand
GCAGTTCCTGTCAGCCTTAGATGATCATGCCAAGCGGGTCCTGGATCCGAGCCGTGAAGGCGGCGAGCCAGCGGGCCGCGAGGGCTCCGTCGATGGCACGATGGTCGACCGAGAGGGTGCAGCGCATGACGCTCGCCACGGTCACGTCCCCGTCGACGACGACCGCCTGCGGCTTGGCAGCGCCCACGGCGAGGATGCCCGATTGCGGCGGGTTGATGATCGCGGAGAATTCCAGCGTCCCGTACATGCCGAGGTTCGAGATCGAGAAGACGCCGCCTTCCAGTTCGTGCTGCTGCAGCCGCCGATCGCGGGCGCGCTGCGCGAGGGACCGCGCGTCTGCGGCGATCACGGACAGGCGCTTGGTCTCGATGCCGCGCAGCACGGGTGTGACCAGGCCGCCCTCGGTCGCGACTGCGATCGACACGTCGACGGCTGCATGCGCTATCAGCCCCTCGTCACTCCAGGTGACGTTGGCCTCCGGCACATCCTGGAAGGCAGCGGCGACCGCCAGGATGACGAAGTCATTGACGGAGATCTTTGCCGGTGCGGTCTCGTTGATGCGCTCGCGCAGCCTGAGCAGTTCGTCGACGACGCACTCCGTCGTCATGTAGAAGTGCGGGGTCGTGGCCTTGCTCTCGGTGAGTCGGCGCGCGATGGCACGCCGCAGAGGCGTGTGCGGGATGACCGTGCCGGCGGTGGCTGCTCGGACTGCTGACACCTGCGGGGCTGCCCGGCCTGACGCCTGCGGCGCTGCCTGGGTTGCTGGCTGAGCTGCTGTCCGGGCGTCATCGTGAGCTTCGTCCGCGGTCCGCCTGCGCTGGTCGGAGAGCCGTTCGAGATCACGGCGGACGATCCGGCCGTTCGGGCCCGTCCCTGCGATGGTGGCGAGGTCGATGCTCTGCTCTCGGGCGATTCTTCGCACGAGCGGGCTCGCGAAGAGGCGGGTCTGGGAGGAGGCCGGAGCCTGGCCCTGGGCCCGGGCCGCGTGAGCTCCGCCCGGCGGCTGTGCGGCCGGGCCAGCTGGCGCCCCGGGGGCGGAGAAGTTCTCAGGCACGGCGGGGGCGGAGGGGGCCGAAGGAGCGGCGCTGGACGCCCCCGCGCCGAGGGCGGCGTCGATATCGGCGTCCGTCTCGCCGTCCTTGACAAGCACCGCGATGGGCGCACCGATCTCGCCCGCATCGCCTGCGGCGAGCACGATCCGGCCGACGACCCCAGCCTCCTCCGCGCCGTACTCTACGATCGCCTTCTCGGTCTCGATCTCAGCCAGCGGGTCTCCGACGGAGACGGTGTCACCAGGGGCGACCAGCCAGTTCGCGATCGTCGCCTCCGTCGCGCCAGCGAGCACGCTCGGCATCCGCACGACCGACGCCATCAGCTCGCCCTCCCGAGGCCGATGCGCACCCGTTCGAGGCCCGCGGCGACTTCCTCCGTGCGGGCGATGGCGGCGCGCTCGAGCACCTTCGAGATGCTCGGGCTCGCCTCCGAGCCCGTCACCCGCTGCACGGGCTGGTCGAGCCAGTCGAAGAAGCGCCGCTGGATCTCGTCGGCCAGCCAGCCGCCATAGGAGGCGCCCTGCGCGCCCTGCTCCACGATCAGCACCGCGTTCGTCTTCTTGATGCTGTCGCCGACTGTCTGCCAGTCCAGGCTCGCCCGGTCGAGGAAGCGCAGGTCGATGAGCTCGGCGTCGACTCCGGTCTGCTCGATCGCCTGCCGTGCGTGCTCGACCATCGACAGATACGTGAGCACCGTGACGTCTTTCCCCTCGCGCCGCACCGCGGCCCTGCCGAAGGGGATCTGGTAGTCGAGGTCGTCGACCGGGATCTCGCCCTCGGAGGCGTAGAGATCGACATGCTCGATCATGAGCACCGGGTCCGCTATCGCGAGTGCCGCGTTCATCAGGCCCACGTAGTCATAGGGGGTCGAGGCCGCCATGATTCGCCAGCCAGGGCTCGTCGCGAAGATGCCCGCCGGGTCCATCAGATGCTGCGATCCGTAGCCGGAGCCCATGGCGACCTTCGTGCGCAGTACGAGCGGCACTGGGTTGCGGCCTCCGAACATGTGGCGGGCCTTGCCGATCTGGTTGAAGACCTGGTCGGCCGCGACCCAGAGAAAGTCGGGATACATGAACTCGACGACCGGGCGGAAGCGGCCGTCGAGCGCGAGGCCGCCACCGAGCCCGGCGAAGGCGTTCTCGCTGATCGGCGTGCCGAGCACGCGACCGGGATACTTCTTCGCCAGGCCCTTGGTGGCGCCGTTCGTGCCACCGTTGAGCCGGTGCACGTCCTCGCCGAGCACGACGATGCGCGGATCCTCGCCCATGCGGCGGTCCATGACCCTGGCGACGGCGTCGATGAACTTGCCTGGCTTAAGGTCGCCGGTGAAGTCCTGCTGCTCGACCGTGCGCGCATCGGCGAGTTCGGAGAGGTCACCCCGGATGCCGACGTCGACGAAGGCGGGGTCCGGCCACAGGCCGGGACGGATGCGGCGGACGCCGGGCTTGGCACTGGGGTCCTGCTCGACCAGGGCGCCGGCGGCCAGCCGCATGGCCTGCTGGGCCTGCTCGCGGACCGATGCGACGCCGGCCTCGTCGATGAGGCCCAGCCTGGTCATCTCCGCTGCGACGCGGGCGAGCGGGTCGCGGGCGCGCCACTGCGCCTCTTCTTCCTTGGTGCGGTAGCCGAAGGCGCTGCCGGGAAAGGGCCCGTTCTGGTGGAAGAAGCGGTAGACGAGCGCCTCGACGACGACGGGGCCCTCGCCCGCGCGCAGCCTCTCCTGCGCTCGCTGCATCGCGAGGTGCACGGCGAGCGGGTCCATGCCGTCGACCCGCCAGGCCGGGATGCCGAAGCCGAGCGCGCGCGCCGACAGTCGTGGCTCCCCGGTAGCCTCCTCGACGGTGGTCGAGACGGCGTAGAGATTGTTCTCGATGAAGAAGCAGAGCGGCAGGCGCCAGGCTGACGTCAGGTTGAGGCTTTCCAGCACCGAGCCGATATTGACCGCGCCGTCGCCGAAGTAGGTGACCGTGAGGTCGTCGGTGCCGGAGTGCTTCTGAGCCCAGGCATTGCCCGCCGCTATCGGCACGCCGCCCCCGACGATGGCATTGGTGCCGAGCGCCCCGGCCTCGAACCACTGCAAGTGCATCGAACCACCGCGTCCGCTGCAGTAGCCCTCGGCGAGCCCTAGGATCTCGGCGAGCGTGCGCTGCAGCACCGTCTGGACTTCCGGCGTCACGAGGTCCCTGGGGTCGAGCACGCCCTTGGTCACGTGCGTGATGGCCTTGGCGAGAAACTGGTGATGGCCGCGATGGGAGCCGTTGACGGCGTCCTGCGACCGCAGCGAGACGATGGAGCCGACCGCACCGCCCTCCTGGCCGATGCTGGAGTGCGCCGGGCCGTGGACGAGACCCTCGCCGGCGAGTTCGAGTACCGTCTCCTCGAACGCACGGATGAGGTGCAACTGCCCGAGCATGGTTGCGAGCAACCCGGGGTCGGCAGCCTTCCAGTCCGCCGCCGTGGTGGTCAGCTCGATCCACTCCTGCGCGGGGTGAAGGCGCTTCTCACGTGGCATCCGCATCTCCCTCGATGTGCTGACCGCCTGGCAGGAGGTTACTGCTCAAATGTATCCATATCAACGAGTAGCCTGGGCAAGTTACCCGTAAATTATCACCAGTTTCGAAGGTATTGGATACATACCTAGGTCGAGGAGGACACATGGGTGCAGGCATCCCCGGACTTCGCGGCGGTGACCACATCGGCATCACCGTCCCTGACATGGAGCAGGCGCATGCCTTCCTCGTGGACGTGCTGGGTGCCGACTTCGTCTACTCGCTGCCTGAGATGCGGCATGACGACGACTGGATGCTCGATCACCTCAACGTCGAGCCGCGCGCGGTCGTGCGGGAAATCCGGTTCTACCGCTGTGCCTTCGGCCTTAACTTCGAGGTCTTCGAGTACCAGCCACTACCTGGCCAGCGCCCGCAGCCGCGCAACAGTGACATCGGCGGCCACCACGTCGCCCTCTACGTCGACGACATGGATCAGGCCGTCGCCTACCTGCGCGCGAAGGGCGTGCGGCTGCTCGCCGGGCCGGTCGCGAGCCGCAATGCCTCGGCCGGGCAGCGCTGGCTGTACTTCCTCAGCCCGTGGGGCATGCAGTTCGAACTCGTGAGCTTCCCGGAGGGCAAGGCATACGAGCAGGACGCAGCCGTCAGGCTCTGGCATCCAGGACATCCGGCAGAGTGAGTAAATGAGCAGTTACGGCACCGGCTACCGCGAGAACGTAGCGAGCCATCGCATCGCGGACAGCCTCCGCACTGCGATCCTGGGGGGAAGCTACCTGCCAGGCGCGCGGATCAGGCAGGAGGACGTCGCGGCGCGCTCCGGCGCGAGCCGCATCCCCGTGCGCGAGGCACTGCGCATGCTGGACTCCGAGGGGCTCGTCACCCTCGTCGCCAACTCGGGTGCCTGGGTCTCCAAGCTGACCCTCAGCGAGTGCGCCGAAACCTACCTCATCCGTGAGCGGCTAGAGCCCTTGCTGCTCCGCACCAGCATGCCGAACCTCGACGCTGCCACGATCGACAAGCTCGGTCAGCTCTGCGACGAAATGGCGGCAGGGGCGGGGCTCGACGCCTTCATGCGCGCCGACCGTGAGTTTCACCTGTCCAGCTACGGGGGTGCGGCGTCGAGCGAGATGTGGCACATCATCCACCGCATGTGGAACACGACCCAGCATTACAGGCGTGAGTTCACCAGGCTGGCGGCGGAGGATGGCCTGAGCGCCACGCACCTGGAGCACCGCCTGCTGCTCGACTGCATCCGCAGGCAGGACCCGGACGACGCCGAGCGTGTGCTCGTCATGCACATCCGCCGCACGCGGCTGGAGCTGGAGAAGCATCCCGAGATCTTCTCCTGACCGGCTGCCTGTGAGGCGGCCGCGGTTGTGGCTGGACCGGGTCCCGGCTCGGCCGAGTCCTGGCCTTGACCACCCTGCTTCACGTGGCAGACTTAACCACCGGGCGGATCGGGTCAATCGTTGCAAACGATTGCGCCTCGTAACGAAGGAGGAAGGCTTGGCTACTGGCGCAGAGGCTGTCACGGCTTCACAAGTGCGTCCGGCGGGCGTGCGGCCCCTGGGTGCCCCCGGCCAGATGGGGGTCGACTACGAGGAGCGCGTCGACTTCGCCAGGCTGCGCGGCTACCGCATGGCACGGGCCAGGGCCGCGCTGGAGGCGAGCGAATGCGGCGCCTTCCTGCTGTTCGACTTCTACAACATTCGCTATACGACTCAGACCTGGATCGGCGGTGCGCTCGGCGACAAGATGATCCGCTACGCCCTGCTGTTCCGGGATCGGGATCCGATCCTGTGGGACTTCGGCTCGGCAGTGCGGCATCACAAGCTGTACTCGAAGTGGCTGCCGGACGAGAACTGGAGGCCAGGGTTCCTCGGTTTCCGCGGCGCGGTTGCCCCCGAGGCGGGCCTGATGCGCGATGCCGTGACCGAGATCAAGTCGCTGCTCACGGAGGCCGGGGTCGCTGACGCTCCGCTCGGCATCGACATCGTCGAACCGCCGTTCCTGTTCGAGCTGGAACGGCAGGGCATCGCGGTGCGCGACGCACAGCAGTCCATGCTCGACGCCCGCGTCATCAAGTCGCAGGACGAGATCATGCTGCTCAACCAGGCGGCGGCGATGGTCGACGGTGTCTATCAGGACATCGTCGACGTGCTCAAGCCGGGCGTGCGCGAGAACGAGATCGTCGCGCTCGCGAACAAGCGACTGTACGAGCTTGGCAGCGACCAGGTGGAAGCGGTCAACGCGATCTCGGGCGAGCGATGCAACCCGCATCCGCACAACTTCACCGACCGCATCATCCGGCCCGGCGACCAGGCCTTCTTCGACATCATCCACTCCTTCAACGGCTACCGGACCTGCTATTACCGCACCTTCGGAGTCGGCAGCGCGACACAGAGCCAGCACGACGCCTACACGCAGGCACGGGAGTGGATGGACTCGGCGATCGCCGCCATCAAGCCGGGCGTCTCGACGGATGTCGTCGCTCGCGTCCTGCCCAGGGCGCAGGACTTCGGCTTCGAGAGCGAGCTTGCGGCATTCGGCCTGCAGTTCGCCCACGGGCTCGGCCTCGGCTTGCACGAGCGGCCGATCATCTCGCGGCTCAACTCGCTGGAGAATCCGATCGAGCTCCAGGCGGGCATGGTCTTCGCGATGGAGACCTACTGCCCGGCCTCGGACGGCATCTCCGCGGCACGCATCGAGGAGGAGGTCGTCGTCACCGACCACGGCACCGAGATCCTGACGAAGTTCCCGGCCCAGAAGCTGTTCGTCGCGAACAAATACTGAGGGGGTCGCGGGTCAGCGTGCGCGATAGCCTGCGACGGTTGGCTCGTAGCCATCAAGGGTCTGGAGGCCGGGAATGGCGGTCATGCTGATTGCCAGCGACCTCGTATCGGTGACACGGCGGCGGCGATACTGCGGCTCCGGTGAACCGCAGGACGGCGATTACCAGGTTGCGCAGGCGGGCCATGATGCCCAGGCCGCTGCCGGTGGTAGGGACCTGACGGCGCGGGCACGGTTCCTCGGGAACGATCAGGCTGGTGTGGTAACGCTGTCGCCAGGGTGCGGAATTAAATCCTTTGCCGACCAGTTGTCAAGTCCGTACGATCGTATCGAAGTACGAAAGGACATCCGTTGAATACCTGGTCACTCAGCATCGAGCAGGACCGGCGATACGCCGCCTGCGCGCCGATGCTGCACGGGATCGGGGATAAGGTGCCCACGTAGACGCTTACTAGCGACTCAGCCGGCACCGCCTCCAGGATCCACCTGGCGGGCGGTTTTTCAATTCTTAGGGGCGTAGTTCAGCGGCCAGAACGGCAGCCTCCAAAACTGCGCGTCGCAGGTTCGAGTCCTGCCGCCCCTGCGAA
>DASWAA010000509.1:0-2304 GCA_036391385.1 Streptosporangiaceae bacterium | reverse complement strand
GTCAGCAGCGCCAGTGCGGCGCTGAGCTTCTCCGCGACCGGACTGCCGCCTGGGCTGAAGATCAGCTCGGCCGGGCTGGTCACCGGAGTACCGACCACGACCGGGACCAGCCACGTCGCGGTCGCGGTGGACGACGCGAAGGGCGCCTACCGGGCCGCGTCGTTCAGCTGGGCGGTCACCACGGCCACCGGCCACCTGAAGGGAGACCACGGCCTGTGCGCCCGGCTCAACAGGTCGAGCACGGCCAGCGGCACGAAGGTGGTGATCTGGTCCTGCTACACCACCGCGAGCGAGCAGTGGACGCTCGGCTCCGGCGGAGCGCTGAGCGCCGGCGGCAAGTGCCTGACCGACCCGCACTCGGGCGGTCCTGGCACCGGCCTGGTGATCGAGCCCTGCGCCCGCGCCAGCAGCCAGCAGTGGTGGCGGACGCTGAAGGGACAGTACGTACTAGCCCTGAACCACCTGTGCCTGACCGACCCCGGTGCATCCACCACGGCAGGCACCGAGCTGAAGCTCGGGGCGTGCATCACCGGGTCAGCCGACGTGTGGTCAGTGCCCTAAGCCATGCGCAGTCGCCATCGGATGTCCGGATCAATCAGGATGACAGGGAGCCTCATGGTCAGGCGGGTACTTATCGGAATACTGGCGAGCGGGCTGGGCCTGCTGGCCTTGGCATTTGCCGGGCCAGGGACCGGCGCGGCCGCGCAGGCGGCGGGGAGCGACGGCGTGGCGCACGGGCTGCCGGGATTCCGCGTCGTCAACCTGCACGCCGGGTACGAGCGGGCGCTCGGGCACGTCCGGTTCAGCCCGGTCAGGGGAATCGCGCGCCCGGCCGGCTACCGGCCGCCCGTTCGCGCGCACGCGGCCGGCGCTTCTCCTGCAGCCTGCACCGAGCCCAACTGCAAGCTCGTCTACCACGGCGGCCCGGTGCAGCACACCCCGCACGTGTACCTGCTGCTGTGGGGGCCGAACTGGCAGAACGACCCGGCGCAGCGGGCCACGGCCACCTTCCTGGAGAAGCTCTACTCGAGCCTGGGCGTCGAGCCCCCGTTGCCGACGCCGGACCTGTGGTCGGAGATCACGGCCCAGTACTCCGACAAGTCCGGGTTCCCGATGTTCGGACAGTCGGTCGGCGTGGCAGCCGGAATCGACCCGTCGACACCGCCGACCGGCACCACCAACGCCCAATTCGCCGCCGAGGCGTCGGCCATCGCCAGTCAGGTGTCCTCGCCGCTAACTGACGACCAGGTCGTGATCGTCACCCAGTCGGGAACCTGCCCGAAGGGCTTCGCCGACCCGAACTGCGGCACCAATTCCGGCCATTCCTGCGCCTGGCACGCCAGCATCACCAGCGGGACCTACAAGAACCTGACCTACACCAGCCTGCCCTACCAGAGCGACTCCTCCGCCTGCTCGCCCACGCTAGCCAACGGCACGAACACGCAGTACAACGGCTTTTCGGTCAACGGCGGACGAGAGTACGCCGATTCGGTCACCGACCCGCTGGGCAACGGCTGGATCGACCACAACGACAAGAGCGGCGGCGAAATCGCCGCCAAATGTGCCAGCGCCAGGCTCGGTCTGGTGAGCCTGCTCGGCGGAACTTTCGTGCTGCCGCCGCTGTTCAGCAACCGCACCTTCGGCACCTTGAAGCAGAGCTGCCCCCTGGCCGACGTTCCCGACACGCTGACGCTTGCCAAGGCGAGCTACACGAGCGTGGTGGACACCGCGGTCAAGACCCAGGTTAAGGTGACCAGCAGTTCCGGTGCCGCGGAGCATTTCTCTGGATTCATTAACGTGCCGCCGGGCCTGACGATCAGCTCGACGGGTCTCGTCACCGGCACGTCCACGACGACGAGCAGCACCACCGAGTTCAGGATGACGGTGGACGACGCCACGGGAGCCCACGCGATCATCTTCGTGAGCTGGGCAGTCACGACGGCTACCGGCCACCTGAAGGGCTACAAGGGGCTGTGCGCCGACGTGAACGGGTCGAGCACGGCCAGCGGCACGAAGGTGGTGATCTGGTCCTGCTACACCACCGCCCAGGAGAAATGGACGCTCGCGAACGGCGGCGCGCTGACCGCGGACGGCAAGTGCCTGACCGACCCGCACTCAGGCGGGGCGGGCACCGGCCTGGTGATCGCGACGTGCGGCACGACGGCCAGCCAGCAGTGGTCACGCAACGCGAAGGGACAGTACGTGCTCGCCCTGAACAAGCTGTGCCTGACCGACCCCGGTGCCTCCATCACGGCGGGCACCCAGCTGAAGCTCGAATCCTGCGTCACGGCGGGCGACGAGGTG
>DASWAA010000508.1:0-1507 GCA_036391385.1 Streptosporangiaceae bacterium | reverse complement strand
GCGTGCCGCAACTCGACGACCTGGCCGGTCCGGGTGGCGAACCTGGCGCTGTCGGCATCGTCGTCGCCGGCCCGCTCCAGGCCGAAGTCGGTGAAGAAGCGCACGCACTCGTCGAAGTTGGAGACGCCGTAGACGACCCGTTCGACGCGCATGATCGTCATGGCTTGGCGCTCTCCTCAGCTGGTCAGACGTTTACTCGCTGGAAGCATAGACGCCGCTGGCTGCGTAAAAGAAGATCGCGAGCTATCGCTAAGCGAAGCCTTTTGTTGCAGATTCTGGCCACCTGACTGCCGGCGGAACCAGTCCGTGACGAAGTCGAGGAAGAGCCTGACCCGGGCCAGGGTCTGGCCGCCGGGTGCGTACAGCGCGTAGAGCGGCCGGTCCGGGATCTCGCAGCCGGCCAGGACGTCGACCAGGGTGCCCTCGGCGAACTCGTCGTGGACGAGGCGGATCGGCAGCAGCGCGATCCCGCGGCCAGCCAGTGCTGCCTTGCGCAGGGTCAGGTAGCTGTTGGACGAGTAGACCGGGCTGCTGATCTTCAGGTGCACGTCATGCCCGGCGTGCCGCAGGTGCCAGATCGGGTCATTGGTGTTGACCAGGCAGTCGTGATCGCTGAGGTCGCCGAGTTGCGCGGGCTCGCCGGCGCGGCGCAGGTACGCCGGCGACGTGCACAGCGCGAACTTCAGGTCGGTGATCTTCTTGAGCATCAGGCTGGAGTCGCGCACGTGGCGGGTGTGAAAGGCCACGTCGAACCCCTGGTCCAGGAAGTCGTAGGCGCGCTCGGACATCCCGCCGACCTCGAACCTGATGTGGATCTTGGGGTAGCGGGCAGAGAACGCCACGATCGCGTCGCCGACGTCGTTGCTGCCGATCCACTTGGGGCTGATGATCGCGAGCGAGCCCTCGGCCTTGTCGCGCAGGCCGCGCAGCAGTGTCTCCTCGCGGTCGATCTCGTCGATGATCCGCGCGGCGAACTCCGCGTAGTGCGCGCCTGCCTCGGTGAGGCTGACGGTCCGTGCGGTCCGGTTGACCAGCCGGACGCCCAGGTCCCGCTCAAGCTCGGCCACGTGACGCGACACCAGGGAGCCGGAGATCCCCAGGGCGCGAGCCGCCTGGCTGAAGTTGCGGGACTTGGTCACGCCGACGAAGCTGCGCATGACAGTTAGCCGGTCCATATCACCCCCTGCGGTATATGTGGCGGATTTTACCAGGTCATCGGGTTGCGGCCCGGCCGTTAGACCCGCAACCTTAGCTTTCACGTTGCGGCCGCGCGTGCCCCCTAGCCTGTCCGGGGAACCTGTCCGGGGAGGTAATGATGTCGGTTCGCAAGGTGGCAGAGATAACCCCGCTCGACCGGGGCGGCGGGGTGCGCACCCTTCCGCTGGTGACCCGTCACACGGTGACCGAGGACAACGCCATCACCACCGGGATCAGCACCTATCCGGTGGGGACCGGCGCTCCGCTGCACCTGCACAACTGCGACGAGCACGTCACGCTGCTCGACGGG
>DASWAA010000507.1:0-3653 GCA_036391385.1 Streptosporangiaceae bacterium | reverse complement strand
CCGAGGACTTGTGCCGACGGCACGTCTGCCTGCCGGTCCACTCGGACATGAGTGACGACGAGGTCGAGCAGGTACTCGCGGCAGTGGCCGACCTCGCCGCGAGCGCCGCGCCTGCCGAGCCCGGGGAGCCCGCATGCGCGTCGCGGTGACCGGAGGCTGCGGCTTCATCGGCTCCCACGTCGTCGACCAGCTTGTCGCAGCAGGCCACGACGTGCTGGTACTCGACAAGCACCGGCGCTGGATCAACCCGGCGGCCAGCTATGTCGTGGCGGACGTCTTCGATACCGCCGCGCTGGAATCGGCGCTGGGCGGCAGGGACATCGTCTTTCACCTGGCCGGCGTCGCCGACGTCAACGAGGTCGCCGCGGACCCCGTGCACGCCATCCGGCTGAACGTCGAGGCGGTCGGCCGGGTCCTCGACGCGGCACGGCACCTGGGCTGCGGCCGGGTCATCCTGGCCAGCACGGTCTGGGTCTACGGCGCCACGGCCGGCACCGGCGAGCGAACCGAGGATGCGCCGGTCGACCTGCGCCGGTCGGGACATCTGTACGTGTCCACCAAGCTCGCCGCCGAGATGCTGATGCACAGCTACCAGCAGATGTACGGCCAGGAGTTCACGATCTTGCGCTACGGGATCCCGTACGGCCCGAGGATGCGCGACGCCCTGGTCGTCGCGCGGTTCGTGCGGGCGGCGCAGGACGGCGTGCCGATCACCATCGCAGGGACGGGGGAACAGCACCGTAACTTCGTCTACGTCGAGGACCTGGCCTTCGGGCACGTTCTCGCGCTGGCGCCATCGGCCGCCAACCAGACGCTCGCACTCGAAGGCGACACCCCCGTCACGATCAACGAGATCGCCGAGACGGTGCAGCATCTGGTGCGGCCCGTGCCGCTCGAGCACGTTCCCGGCCGGTCAGCGGACTACGAGGGCGCCAGCGTCTCCAACCGGCTAGCCAAGGAGCTACTGAACTGGTCGCCGGTCACGCCGCTCGCCGAGGGCATCCGCCGGTACCTGGAGTGGCTCATGAGCCAGGAGAGCGCGTGACCACCAGGCGAGCCCTGCTGCTGTCCGGCTCGATCGGCATGGGCCACGACGTGCTCGCGCAGGCCTGCGCGAGCATGCTGGAGTCCGAGGGCTGGTCCACTCAGACCCTGGACCTCATGCGGCTGCTCGGCCGCGGCGGTGGCTCGGCCGGCGGCGCCGTGTTCAGGTCCATGCTGGCCATCCCCGGCCTGTATGACGCGTTCCACTTCACCGCCCTGCGCACGGGTAACCGGATCGCCAGCCTGGCCGACCGTGCGGCCCGGTCTCAGATCGTGCCGAGGCTCCGTGCCTGCCTCGACGCCGGGCCAGCGGACCTGGTCCTGTCCGTGTTCGCGACCGGGGCATCCGCGATGAGCGAGCTGGCCGGGCGCTACCCGTCGACGAGCCATGTCGTCTTCTGCACCGACGTGACGCCGCACCGGCTGTGGGTGCATCCCAACGTCGACTTGTACCTGGTCACCTCGGGCGTGGCCGAGCGAGCGGTGCGCAGGTTCGAGCCGCAGGCCCGGGTCCTGGTAGTGCCGGCTCCGCTCCGCTCGGCGTTCTACGACCCGCCGCCGCAGTCGGACGCGCGGGCCCGACTTGACGTGCCCGAACGCGAGCCGTGCGTGCTGCTGATGAGCGGTGCGTGGGGTATCGGCCCGGTCGCGCAGACCGCGGCGGCGCTCGCCGCCGCTGGCGTCCACGTCCTGGCCGTGGCCGGCCGCAATGCCAGGCTGGAGCGGCAGCTCAGGGCAGCCGCGCTGCATGAGCGCAGGGTGCACCCCTTCGGCTTCACCGACCGGATCCCCGAGCTGATGGCCGCCAGCGACCTGGTCATCACCAGCTCAGGGGACACCTGCACAGAGGCACGCACCGTCGGCAGGCCGCTGCTGCTGATCGACGTCGTGCCCGGTCACGGCCGCGACAACCTGCAGCACGAGCTTGAGCTCGGCGACGCCGCCGTCTCGTCCGGAGGCGCCGACGACGTGGTGCGAGCTACCGTAGCCGCCCTCGATCAGGCCAAGCCGCCGCCACCGGGCCCGACCAGGTCCGAGGCAGCGTGGCAGGGCGCGTTCGCCGCCGCGCTCGAGTCGATCGGCCTGCACTTACCAGGCCCGGCGGGGCCGGTCACCTCGCCAGGCGCCGGGCCGGACGGCTGACGGCCGGCCTGATCGTCAGGTAGGCGGCGTCGCTCCGCGGCGGCGGTGAGAAGCTAGCCGCCGGGACCCGGCGGATCAGGGTGATGTCGTACCTGGCAGCCCAGCGCGCCGTCTGCGCGTCCCTGGGAACCGGATCGGCGAGCCACTTCGCCGCGCCCCACTCCAAGATCAGCTCAGCGCCAGCCAGCCGCACCGCGGGATCACCGAGCAGCCGCCGGCAGAGCAAGGTGGTGAGCGCGAACGGCGGGCTGGCGACGACCTGAAACGGCCGCCTCGGCAGCGGCACCTTGCGCAGGTCAGCCTCGACGACGCTCACGCCCGGCTCGTCGCCGAACCTCCGCCGCAGCCGGCCCGCGAGCCCCGGATCGAGCTCGATCGCTACGACCCTGGCTCCCGTGCGCGCCAGCGGCCCGGTGAGCGCACCGTACCCGGCGCCGAGGTCGAGGACCAGGTCACCGGAGCCCACGCCGCTGGCCCGGACGAGCTGCGCGATCAGAGCACGGTCAGCCAGGAAGTGAGCCCCTGCCGGGTTCGGGGCGGCGGCGGCCTGCCACGGCCCTGACCGCCGTCGCGGTCGCCCTGGCACGGAAGACCATGACCATGACCATGGTCGCTCCCCTCAGCTCGGCGCCCAGGCGAAGCCGTACCGGACTACCGGCCAGTGGGCGGCCCTGCGTCAACCCGGTCACCCTAAGCCAGCCCGCCCCAGTGGCCCAACAGGTTTTCGTTACCCTTTCGAGCAGGTCAGCCGCGGCGCGGAGCCGTCCGGGTCTACCGGACGCGCCCTAAGCGACGTCGGCGGCAGGCTCGGGCCCGGAGCCGGCCTCCGCGAAACCTGTGACCTCGGCGAGGCCGGCGAGCACGGGCGGGACCTCTCCCGTATGCACGACGCCGGCCCGCTGGGTCGCCCTGGTCAGCGCGACGTAGAGATCACCGAGGCCGCGCGGCGACTCGGCCAGGATCGACCCTGGATCGGCGACGAGCACCGAGTCGAACTCCATGCCCTTGGCCTGCCGCACGGTCAGCACGACGACCGGCCGCTCCAGGTCAGGCTCCCTCGCGCTGACCGGCCCTGATGCGTCCGTGGCCGTAGCCGGCGCGCTGGGATCGCCGACCGCGACGTCGGGCAGCGCGGCCCGCACGGCAGCCCCGAGCTCGGCGAGCCGCCCGTCGGGGACGATCACCGCCAGCGTGCCGTCGCCGGTCTGCGCCGCCAGGCCGGCCGCCGCTCGCGCGACCGCCCCGGCCAGCTCTGCCTGGTCATCGCCCACGCCGAGCCGCCACGGTCGCGTGCCAGTCTCCCGAACCGATCGCGGCGGGCGCGCCGCCGGGTCGATCTGCGCGAGCACGTCGGCAGCCACGGCCATGATCTCGGCCGGCGTCCGGTAGTTCACGGTCAGCGGCGCGAGCCGCCACCGGTCACCGACATACGGGCCGAGCGCCTCCGACCACGATGCCGACCCCGA
>DASWAA010000506.1:0-5396 GCA_036391385.1 Streptosporangiaceae bacterium | reverse complement strand
GAATCCGAGGAACTGCTGCCGTACGCCGAGGATGTCGCGTGCTGCCGCCATCTCGGCCCGCCTGATGCCCGGCAGGTTCGCCCGGACGTCAGGCCGGTCCATCGCCTTGTTCAGGATGTCGCCGCGTTCGCCGCCGGTGAGCGTGCAGACCAGAACCTCGACGCCCTCGCGGACATACCTAGCCATGGTCGCCGCGCCCTTGCTCGACTCGTCGTCGGGGTGCGCGTGCACAGCCATCAGCCGAAGCGACTCGCCGCCGACGCCGGCATGTGCGGTGCCCGCTCGCTCAGGGCGCGCCGGCGCTGCGTCCGGTGCTGGTGCTGACATCGGGAGATTCCCCTCGACGACCTGGATCACGTTGACTGCCGATGTCCCAACAAGCTGGACGGCCGATCGCATTCCGGCTGAGGGGCCCGCCGCGCGGCAGCCGCACCTGGACGCCCGCACCGGCCGGCTGGCGTCACGATCCCGAGAACCTACCGCAACCTGCGGGTCTTCAAGTCACGCGCATCAGGCGAACGGAATGAGAACCGCGAACCTGGTCGTCGGTTTACGATCTCGTTGATCTGGGGACATTACGGGTCACCCAAGCGGGCGATACGCTCGCTAAACGTGATCCAGAGTAGCTATTTTGTTCTAATAATCGCTGTGACCAGTAGATGGTTGAACTAGCTTGCATGGACAAAGTAGTCTCGGTGGATTACCCCCAGACGGAGGGGCCCAGGCATGGGCCCGGCGGACAGTCAATTCCGCACAGCGGATGCGAGGAGTGCTTGTGACCGAGACCCGCGACGACAGCGTCACCTGGCTTACGCAGGAGGCGTACGACCGGCTCAAGGCTGAGCTCGATCACCTCTCCGGCCAGGGCAGGATCGACATCGCACAGAAGATCGAGGCGGCTCGGGATGAGGGCGACCTCAAGGAGAACGGCGGCTACCACGCCGCCAAGGAGGAGCAGGGCAAGCAGGAGGCCCGGATCCACCAGCTCACCCATATCCTCACGCACTCGCGCGTCGGCGAGCCGCCACGGACCGACGGGGTGGTTGGCCCGGGCATGACGGTGACGGTCAGGTTCGAGGGGGACGACGTCGAGACCACGTTCCTGCTGGCCTCCCGCGAGGAGAGCGGATCGCCGATCGACGTCTACTCGCCCAAGTCGCCGCTCGGCGCGGCGATCTCCGGCAAGAAGGTCGGCGAGGCCGCGACCTACAACCTGCCCAACGGCCGCCCGCTGACCGTCGAGATCATCGACGCGGTGCCCTATGGCGGCATGTAGCGGCTAGCGCACGTAAGCGAAAGGACCCGGGCCGCCGTGGCCCGGGTCCTTTCGCTATCGCTGGGTCAGCCCCCGCCGCTAGGCGACCAGCTCGGGCTCAGGCTTCGGGGCGCCGCTGTCGGCCGGGCCGGCCCGGCCGCGCAGCGGGATCTCCCTGACCAGCCAGCCGAGGGCGAACACGATGACCGCGGCGGGAACCGCCCAGATGAAGACGGTGTCGATTCCCCTGCTGATGCTGTAGAGCACCGCAGACAGCATGGGCCCGTGCATGTGCGCCACGGCCGTCGGGGTGAGACTCGAGCCCGAGGTCGGCACCGCGGCGCCGGGGAACTTGCTCGCCATCGCGTTCTGCAGCGCCCGGATGAAGACGGCGCCGAAGATGGAGACGCCGATCGATCCGCCGATCTGCTGGAAGAACGCCCGCGAGCTGCTCGCCACGCCCATGTCCTTCGGCTCCACGCTGTTCTGCGCGATCAGCGTCGTGATCTGCATCAGGAAGCCCATCCCGATGCCGAAGACCAGGAAGAAGGACATCGACACCAGCCGCGAGGTATGCGGGCCCAGGGTGGTGAGCAGCACCATGCCGACGGTCATGATGGCCGCGCCGATGATCGGCAGGGCCTTGTACCTGCCGGTCCGCACCGTGAACTGGCCGGCGATCAGCGAGGTCACGGTGGAGCCGAGCATCATCGGGATCAGCAGCAGGCCGCTCACCGTCGGCGAGGCGTGCTGCACCGTCTGCTGGTACAGCGGCAGGAACGTCATCGCGCCGAACATCGCCAGGCCGAGCAGGAAGCTCATCGACGTCGCGAGCGAGAAGTTGCGGTTCTTGAATACGTGCATCGGCAGGATCGGCTCGCTCGCCCGGAACTCGACCCAGATGAACAGCGCCGTTGCGGCGATCGCGACCACGATCAGCGACATGATCAGCGCCGAGCCCCAGGCGTACTGGTTGCCGCCCCAGGTGGTGACCAGCACGATGGCGGTCGCGCCGATCGCGAGCACCGCGGCACCGAGGTAGTCGATCTTGTGCTGGACCTTGTGCTTGGGCAGGTGCAGAGTCGCGATGATGTAGGCGAGCGCGGCGCCGCCGATCGGCATGTTTATGTAGAAGATCCACCGCCAGGACAGCGTGTCCGTGATGTACCCGCCGACCAGCGGTCCGGCGATCATCGCGATCATCATCGCGGCCATCATGTAGCCCATGTACTGACCCCGCTCACGCGGCGAGACCAGGTCACCGATCGTCGCCAGCGTGCCGACCATCAGGCCTCCGGCGCCCAGGCCCTGCAGCGCGCGGAACACGATCAGCTGGTCCATCGTGTGCGCCTGCCCGGACAGAGCCGAGCCGATCAGGAAGATCACGATCGCGGTGATCATCAGCCGCTTGCGCCCGTACAGGTCGCCGAGCTTGCCGTAGAGAGGCGTGGTAATCGTCGAGGCGAGCACGTAGGCGGTGACCACCCAGGACAGGTGGTTCAGGCCGCCCAGGTCACCGACAATCCTCGGCAGCGCCGTGGAGACCACAAGCTGGTCGAGCATCGCCAGCATCATCGCCAGCAGCAGTCCGGGAAGCACGATGATCACGTCGCGCCTGCGTCCGAACGCTGGCGGCGGCTGCTCGCCGACGACCGCCCCTACCTCTGACATGACAGAATCCTCATCTCATACTTTCGTATAACCTACTTGCCGACCGGCTAGCATCTCGATGTGAAGAAGGATAAGCTTCTAACTAACCGGTCGTCAAGTAGGTTACAGCAGAGGTAGGGCACCACGATGAACGACATCGCCGAGGCTGGAGCGGCCACGGCGGCAGGCAGCGAGCCGGAGCGCGCGCCGGGCACGGGGGCGGAAGGCCGTTCCCCGGGCGACGGCAGGGGCGACGCCCGGCACCGCACCGACACTCGTGCCCGGATCCAGCAGGTCGCCGTCGAACTGTTCACCGAGCACGGCTACGAGAAGACGTCGCTGCGCGAGATCGCCGAGCGGCTCGATGTCACCAAGGCGGCCCTGTACTACCACTTCAAGTCCAAGGAAGACATCATCCAGAGCCTCGTGCTCGACTATCGCGGGCAGATGGAGGACCTGGTCAGCTGGGCACAGGCCCAGCCAAGGACGCCGGAGACCCGGCGCGAGATCCTCACCAGGTACATGAGGGTGGTCGCCGAGCGGGACCAGGTCTTCCGGATGCTGCATCAGAATCAGGCCGCGCTCAACACCATGGCCTCGGTGATCAAGTCGCTGAAGTCCTCGCCCCTGCTGCTTGTCGACCTGCTGACCGAGCCTGACGCACCGCTGCGGGAGCGGGTCAGGGCGACGATGACGCTGGGCGCGATGAGCGCCGGCTGGATGATCCTCGCCGACCAGGTGCCTGATCGGCACGAGCTGAGCGAGATCGTCTGCGGCCTGGCTACCGAGTTCGCGCAGTGTCAGTCAGGCGTGCAGTGTCAGTCAGGCGATCGGGATCAGTCCGGCGCGGCGGGTCAGGCGGGCGATCCCGCGCAGTCGCGCGGACCAGCGGCATCGTCCGGTAGCTGACGGCCGTAGCCAGCGCGATCACCGTCGAGGTCCGGACCACCCCTGGCACGGCGACGATCGCGTCGATGACCCGCTGCAGGTCGGCGTTGCTCCGTCCGACCACGCGGCAGAGCATGTCGCCGGCTCCGGTGATCGTGTGCGCTTCAAGGATCTCCTCGATCCGCGACAGATCCTCGGCGACCTGGTCGCGCCCGCCGGTCTGGCTGAGCTCCAGGGTGACGAACGCGGTCACCGCGTGCCCGAGCGCGGCCGGGTCTATGTCAGGGCCGTAGCCGATGATCACGCCCTGGGCCTGCAGCCGGTCCAGCCTGGCCTGGACCGTGCCGCGCGCGACCTGCAGCCGCCTGGACGCCTCGAGCACCCCGATCCGCGGCTCCGCACTCAGCAGCTCGATCAGGCGGGAGTCCAGCGCATCGATCACAGGTCAGCTCCTTGTCACATCTTGCCCAGCAAAGCGGGCACCGCCAGCCTCAGATTATGCAGATTGCCCAGCGTCACGGCGGACGGTTGCGCACCTTGTCCTGCTGTTCGATCCTGCCAGGTAACTCACCGTCGAGCATCAGCGCAGGAGCCGAACGATGACTACGCAGATCCCCGCCAGGCAGGAGAGCAGGACCACCGACCCGTTCCCGGTCAACGGCATGGACGCCGTCGTCTTCGCGGTCGGCAACGCCAGGCAGGCGGCGCACTTCTACTCCACCGCATTCGGCATGCGGTGCGTGGCTTACCGCGGCCCGGAGACTGGCTGCCGCGACGAGACCGCCTACGTCCTTGAATCGGGCAAAGCCCGGTTCGTCCTGCGCGGTCCGGTCCGGCCAGGCACCGACCTGGCCTGGCAGGTCGCCGCGCACGGTGACGGCGTGATCGATCTCGCCATCGCGGTTCCGTCGGCACGCGATGCGTTCGCCCACGCGGTCGCGCACGGCGCACGCCCGGTGCAGGAGCCGCACGTGCAGGAAGACGCGCACGGCAAGGTGGTGCTCGCGACGATCGCAGCCTACGGCGACACCAGGCACACCCTGGTCGAGCGGTCCGACTACGCCGGCCCTTACCTGCCCGGCTTCGTCGGCGCCGACCCGCTGGTCACCCCGCCGCCGGTTCCGTTCTTCGAGGCGATCGACCACTGCGTCGGCAACGTCGAGCTCGGCAAGATGGACGAGTGGGTCAGCTTCTACCACCGGGTGATGGGGTTCACCAGCATGAAGGAGTTCGTCGGCGACGACATCGCGACCGAGTACTCGGCGCTGATGAGCAAGGTCGTGGCCGACGGGACCCGCAAGGTGAAGTTCCCGATCAACGAGCCGGCCGCCGGCAAGAAGAAGTCGCAGATCGACGAGTACCTGGAGTTCTACGGCGGTCCCGGCGTCCAGCACATCGCCCTGGAGACGCCGGACATCGTCGCCGCCGTCCGGGGGATGCAGGCCGCGGGCGTGGCCTTCCTGCCGACGCCTGACAGCTATTACGACACCCTGGGCGAGTGGGTCGGCGACACCCGCGTGCACGTGGACGAGCTTCGCGAGCTGCGGATCCTGGCCGACCGGGACGAGGACGGATACCTGCTGCAGATCTTCACCAGGCCGGT
>DASWAA010000505.1:0-1991 GCA_036391385.1 Streptosporangiaceae bacterium | reverse complement strand
GGCGTGATCGACATCGGCGGGCGCGATCTGGGAAGCACAAGGAAGTTCCGCAATGTGCAGGCCAACGGCCAGGTCGCGTTCGTCGTCGATGACATCGCCTCGGTCGATCCGTGGGTCGTGCGCTGCTTCGAGGTGCGCGGGGTGGCGGAGGCGCTTACGGGCCAGGCGCCGCTGAACCGCTATATGAGCCCGGAGATCATCAGGATCCACCCACGGCGCATCATCAGCTGGGGGATGGGCCCGGACGGCAGCGAAAGTTCCCGGCGGACGATCACCGCATAGGGGGCATCGGCTCGGCCTGGCAGGCGCTTGTCCCGATGGTGTGACCTATGGCCCTGCCGTCGTCTGGCCGGGCAGAGCATGATCGGTGATCATGAACAGACCAGGGGAAGCAAGCAGCGGATCCGGCACGGCAGTGCTCGAGGAGCGCATGCGCCGGCTTGAGGGGCAAGTGGGGGCGCTTGCCGAGGCCATCGACGTGCTCGCGCGCGGGCTCGAGGGCGGGCCGGCCGCGGAGCCGCAGGACAGGAGTGCCGAAGAAGCGGCAAGGCGGGCACATGAGCTGCTGCTTCTCGTCCGGTCAGCCCAGAAGGAAAGCACCGGCTGACCAGCCGCCGCACGGCGCCCTGACCGACGGCCGCGCCGTCAACATCCGCCAGGCCCATCGATGGCCCATCGGTGGGCCTATAGCACCACCGATGGGCCATCGATGGCGTGCATCTCCGCTGCGCATCGGCTAGTAATAGCGGACATGGAGGATCTGCTTGAATTGCGGCCGGTGCAGGAAGGCGATCTGTGGATTCTGGAGAGGCTGACCCAGGACCCGAAGATGACCGGGGAGTTCGCGTGGTTCGGCTGGCACGACCCGGCGCGCTGGCAGCGGGAGTGGGCCGAGCACAGGCTGGTCGGGGCCGATGGCGGGGCGCTGATGATCCAGCGCGGGACCCAGCCGCTCGGCTTCGTCATCTGGCGGCGGCATCCGGTGACCGTGGCCGCGTACTTCTGGGAAATCGGCATCGCTGTGCTTCCCGACGCCCGCGGTCAGGGTTACGGGACCCAGGCACAGGTACTGCTGGCCCGCTACCTGTTCGCGCATACCACCGCGCATCGGATCGAGGCCAGCACGGAGGCTGCCAATGTGGCCGAGCGACGCGCGCTGGAGAAAGCCGGATTCACCATGGAGGGCGTCTCGCGCGGCATCGGCTGGCGGGACGGCGCCTGGCGAGACGGAGTGACCTACAGCCTGCTACGGACCGATCAGGCCGCGAGCTAAATGGCCTCAGGACTCCTGCCTTTCGTCCGCAGGCTGGGCGGTAACTGCGCGAGCTATGAGGTCGATCTCCCTGACGCGGGGTATGGGCTCGCCGTCTGGGCCGGCCTCGCCGTCTGGGCCAGGCTCGCCAGGGCCGCGGAGATGCCGCTGGAAGGCGTTGTCGTGGCACAGGCTCACCACGATCGATGCCACGGTGCGGCAGTCGGTGTCAGGGGCAACCCTGCCAAGGTCGCGCTCGGCCCCGAGGTAGCGCTCGACCACTGCCGCCGGATCCTCGGCGAGTCCGGCGGCGACCTCGGACCGCACGGCCGCTAGGAGGGCGCTGTCGGAGAACGCAGCCGCGTAGGCCGGGACGAGCTCGTCCAGCACGGTCACCGCCTGGCGGGCGAACCACCGCAGGTTCTGCTCCACAGTGCCTTGCCCGGCCCGTTGCGCCAGGCCGCTGACGGCGCCCGTCAGGTCACTCGCGTGCCGCACGATCGACTTCGCCACGAGGTCGGTGTGACCGTCGAAGTAGTTGTAAAGGGTGCCGCCGGCGACGCCGGCCTGCTCGGCGATCGCCCGGGTAGACGCGGCTGCTAGCCCTCGTTCGGCGATCACGCGCCGTGCGGCACCCAGAATGTGCGCACGTACTGCGTCCGCCGTGCCGTCGCAGACCGCGAGCACAGGCGCGCGCAGTGGTCGTGACATCAGGTTCCCCTGATTATGGGCGATCGAT
>DASWAA010000504.1:0-12284 GCA_036391385.1 Streptosporangiaceae bacterium | reverse complement strand
CGCAGTCGGCCAGGTGCGGGACAATAGGGTCCATGACAGAGCACAAGCCCAGGGCACGGGACCTGAACCAGCTCGTCCGTTACACCATGTGGTCGGTGTTCAAGGTGACCGACCGCGCGGCGATCGACCTGGCCAGCCGCGAGGCGCTGGCGAGCGAGGTCACCGACCTGTGCGAGCAGGCAGCGGGCAAGGACGTCGAGACCAGGGGCTGCTACGACCTGCAGGGGATGCGGGCCGACGCGGACCTGATGTTCTGGTGGACCGCCCCCACTTCCGACGACCTGCAGGAGATCTACGCCAGATTCCGGCGCACCAGGCTGGGCCGGGCGTGCGAGCCGGTCTGGTCGGCCATGGCACTGCACCGGCCTGCCGAGTTCAACAAGAGCCACATCCCGGCCTTCCTGGCCGGGGAGGAGCCGAAGAACTACGTCTGCGTCTACCCCTTCGTCCGGTCCTACGAGTGGTACCTGCTCGAGGACGGCGAGCGCCGGGCCATGCTGGCCGAGCACGGCCAGATGGCGCGCGAGTACCCGGACGTGCGGGCGAACACCGTCGCCTGCTTCGCGCTGAACGACTACGAGTGGATGCTCGCCTTCGAGGCCGACGAGCTGCACCGGATCGTCGACCTGATGCGGCACCTGCGCGGCGCGCGGGCGCGGCTGCACACCCGGGTGGAGATCCCGTTCTATACCGGCAGGCGCAAGCCGATGAACGAGCTGGTCGCCGGCCTCGCATGACCGGCTAGGTCATCCGGGCTTGTTCACGCCGCTTTGCTGAGGAAGGTCCGGAGCCGGCCGAGCGGCCAGGTGTTGATCACGTCGTCGGGAGTCAGCCAGCCGCGCTGAGCCGTCCCGACCCCGTAGCGCAGGAAATCAAGGTGCCCGGTGGCGTGCGAGTCGGTGTCGACCGAGAACCTGACGCCGGCGTCCCTGGCCGCCTTGATGAGGTCAGACGGCAGGTCGAGGCGCTCCGGATGGCAGTTGACCTCCAGGGCGGTCCCGGTCCGCGTGCAGGCGCGGAACACCTCGTTCCAGTCGACGTCGACCGGCGGGCGCTTGCCGATCCGCCGCGCGGACGGGTGCCCGATGATGTTCACCTGCGGGTTCTCGCAGGCGCGCAGGAACCGGCGGGTCATCTCGGCCTGGGACTGGTCGAAGTGCGAGTGCACCGAGGCCACGCACAGGTCGAATCCGGCCAGGATGTCATCGGGCCAGTCGACCGTGCCGTCGGCGGCGATGTTCAGCTCCGTGCCGTGGAGCAGGGTCATGGCACGGTCGCCGTCGCCGGCCATCCTTGCCTCGAGCTTGCGGACCTGGTCCCGTTGCTCAAGCATCTTCTCGGTCGTCATCCGCTGCATGAACAGGTTCGGTGCGTGATCGGTGACCGCGAAGTACTCGTATCCGCGTGCGCGTGCCGTGGCGACCATCTCGTCCAGGGTGGCGACGCCGTCGGTGAGGTTCGTGTGGGTGTGCAGGTCGCCTCGGATGTCGCTGACCTGGACTAGTGTCGGCAGGTCGCCGTGCATGGCGGCCTGTACCTCGCCGTTGTTCTCGCGCAGCGGCGGGGGGACCCACTCCATGCCGAGGCGGTGGTAGACCTCCTCCTCGGTCGCGCTCACGATCAGGTCACCGGTCTCGACATCGAACAGGCCGTACTCGGACAGCTTGAGCTTCTGGCGCACGGCGATCTCGCGGATCGCGACGTTGTGCGCCTGCGAGCCGGTGAAGTACTGCAGGGCGGCGCCCCAGCACTCCGGGGCGACCACCCGCAGATCCACCTGGATGGTGTCGGCACCGCCGCCAGACCCGGTGCTGCCGCGGACCGGGTGCCCGGCTCCGGTGGCGATCCTGACCGAGGTCTTGGTGTCGCCGCGGGCGATTACTTCGGTGACGCCGTCCAGGCTGGTCAGGGCCTCCATCAGCGGGCCGGAGTCGCGAGCCGCGGCGAGGACGTCGATGTCGCCGATCGTCTCCCGGTAGCGGCGCAGCGATCCCGCGTGCTCGCAGCGCTCGCAGCCGGGCACGGCGCTAATCGCCGCCACGATCCTCGCGGCCGTGTCGGCGGCGACGTTCAGGGTGACCCGCTCGCTCGCGGTACGGGCAAGCTCGATCCCGTGCCTGAGCTTGTCCTCGCTCTTGGGGCCGAACCCCCGCAGGTCGCGCAGCCTGCCCTCGTCGATCGCAGTGGCAAGCTCGCTGATCGACCTGATGCCGAGCTCGGAGTAGAGCTGGAAGGCCCGCTTGGGTCCGAGGGCCGGGATCCGGGTCATCTCCCTGACACCGTCGGGGATGGTGGCCCGGAGGTCTTCGAGAGCCGCGATCGTGCCGGTGGTCTGGAACTGCACGATCTTCGCGGCGATGGAGGCACCGACACCGGGGATCTTCCGCAGCCCGGCCTCGTCGAGCAGTCCGACGTCGGTGCTGTACCCGGCGACGGACTTGGCCGCCTTCTCGTAGTTGCGCGCGCGGAACCGGTCACCGCCCGAGATCTGCAGCAGCTCGGCGTACTCCTGCAACAGCCCGGCGACCACCTCGTTGGCCTGTGCCATGACGGCATTCTCCCGCAGCGGACGGTCGGGGCTGGCGGCGCCCACGCGGCAGGCTGATCTGGCCAGTCGTCACAATGGGTGTCAGTGTAGAAGTTACGGGACAGGCGAGGGCGGCGGGCGAGGAGATCCGATGACCACGGTCGAGCAGGCAACGGCGAGGCAGACACCGGCAGCACAGGGCGACTTCGAGGAGGAACGGCTGCACCGTAAGCAGCAACTGGCCGCAGCGTTCCGGATTTTCGGCCGGTTCGGCTTCTCCGAGGGCGTCGCTGGCCACATCACCGCGCGCGATCCTGAGTTCCCCGAGCGGTTCTGGGTGAACCCGTTCGGGATGAACTTCCGCCAGATCAAGGTTTCCGACCTGATCTGCGTGGATCACGAGGGCACGGTCGTCGAAGGCAGCCAGCCCGTGAACAAGGCGGCGTTCTGCATCCACTCCCAGGTGCACAAGGCCAGGCCCGACGTCGTCGCGGCGGCGCACGCGCACTCCGTCCACGGCAAGGCACTGTCTAGCCTCGACGTCATGCTCGACCCGATCACCCAGGACGCGTGCGCGTTCTTCGAGGACCACGGCAAGTACGACGACTACCGCGGCGTGGTCAACGACATCGAGGAGGGCCGCCGGATCGGTGTCGCCCTTGGCGGCCGCAAGGCCGTCATCCTGGCCAACCACGGACTGCTCACGGTCGGCGGCTCGGTTGCCGAGGCGGCCTGGTGGTTCGTCACGATGGAGCGATCCTGCCAGGCGCAGCTGCTCGCGATGGCGGCGGGCAAGCCGCGTCACATCGACCGGGACACCGCGCTTCTGGTGCGCGATCAGATCGGCTATCCGCTGGCTGGGCAGTTCCAGTTCCGCCCGTTGTGGGACCATATCGTGACCACCGACCCCGACCTGTTCGACTGAGACCACCCGGCCGGCGGCGGTCCGACAGTCCCGAGCCGACAGATCCGAGCCGACAGGTCCGTCGCACCGAACGATGGGTGTCACATGAGCCAGCGGCTTGAGAACTACCAGGACGAGATCTACCTCAACGGGCTCGGCGGCACTAAGGCCGTGCTGCCCGCGAGACTGACCGACCTGGAAGATCTCGCCGGAAAACGGATGCCTCCCGAGTCGTTCGCCTACATCTGCGGTGCCGCGGGCACCGAGGACACCGTCCGGGAGAACGCCGAGGCTTTGCGCCGGTGGCGCATCGTTCCCCAGATGCTCACCGACGTCAGCGCTCCGGCGTACGCGAGTACGGTGCTCGGCACCGAACTGGCCGTGCCCATGCTGCTCGGCCCGATTGGCGTGCTCAAGCTCGCGCACCCCGACGGTGAGGTGGCCGTCGCCCGGGCGGCTGCGGCCGCCGACGTGCCGATGACGCTGTCGACCGCCTCTTCCGTGCCGATGGAGGAGGTGGCGGCCGCCAACGGTGATGGTCAGCGCTGGTACCAGCTCTACTGGCCAAGGAACCGGGACGTCGCTGCCAGCCTGCTGAGCCGGGCGAAGGCGGCCGGCTTTACCGTCCTCGTGCTGACGCTCGACACCCGCCTGCTCGGCTGGCGGCCCAGGGACCTTGACAACGCGTTCCTTCCCTTCCTCCGCGGCATCGGCGTGCAGAACTACTTCAGCGACCCAGCCTTCCAGGCCGGGGTGGCCGGGCAGTCCGAGGACCGATGGATCCTGCACTGGATCTCGATGTTCGGCGACCCGTCACTGACCTGGGCTGACCTGCCGTTCCTGCGCGAGAACTGGGACGGCCCGATCGTGCTGAAGGGAATCCAGTCCGTCGCCGACGCGAAGCGCGCCGTCGATGCCGGCATGGACGGGATAGTGGTTTCCAACCACGGCGGACGGCAGGTCGACGGCGGCATCGGCGCTCTGGACGCGCTGCCGCCGATCGTGGCCGCGGTCGGCTCGCAGACCACGGTGCTGTTCGATAGCGGCATCCGAGGTGGTGCCGACATCATCAAGGCGGTCGCGCTCGGGGCGAAGGCCGTGCTCGTCGGCCGGCCCTATGCCTACGCGCTGGGCCTGGCCGGCGAAGACGGCGTCCGGCACGTACTCCGGGCCCTGCGCAACGACTTCGAGCTGACGATGCGACTGGCCGGCTTCGCCAGCCTGTCCGACCTGACCCCGGACGTACTGATCCGGACGCCGTGATTCGGACGCCGTGATCTGGACGCCGTGATTGGCGTGTGCTGGTGCGGGACTGGTATCAGCCGCGCTTGGACTGCCGGCTGTGGCTTGGACTGCTGCGCGGGTCTGGCTGCCTTGCTCAGAGCGCTTCTACGTTGACGACAATTGCCTCCTGGGTGGAGCGGGCGATCACCACGACAGCCTCGGTGTCGGGGGAGGGGTTCTCCTCGCGGTGACGCGCATGCGGCGGGACCCAGATGTAGTCGCCCGGCTGCGCTTCCAGTCGGACCAGCTCGCCGGATTCAGCGTCGCGGCAGACGAATACCGGGCTGCCGGAGACTACGTAGATGCCGGTCTCGGAGTCGCCGTGATGGTGGTCGCCGGACGACACTCCGGCCGGCAGCGTCGTGCGGCCCATCCACAGCGACTGCGCCCCTACTAGGTCGCCTGAGATCGCGGCAGTTCTCATCATTCCGACGGTCTGCGCCGTCGCGCTGGACAAGTCCGAGCCGCGGATCAGCCGGAGCCTTGCGCTGCCGGAACCGCTCGCGCCGACGGGATCGCTCGCGCCGCTGGCGGCACCGGGGCCACTGGCGGCACCGCGGCCGCTCGCACCGCCAGCCTCGCCCGTACCACCAGCCTTGCTCGCACCGGCGGCCGGGCTAGGCATCCTGTGATGGCTCCAGGACCAGGCAGACCGAGTTGATGCACCAGCGCTGGTCGGTGGGAACGTCGTAGCCTTCGCCCTCGAAGACATGGCCGAGGTGAGAGTCGCAGTTGGCGCAGCGCACCTCGGTCCTGACCGAGCCGAGCGAGCGGTCCTCGAGCAGCACGACCGCGTCTCCCGCCTTGGGCTGATAGAAGCTGGGCCAGCCGCAGTGCGAGTCGAACTTCGCGTCCGAGGCGAACAGCGGCGCGTCGCATGCCCGGCAGTGATACATGCCCCGCGTCTTGGTGTCGGTGTACTCCCCGGTGAAAGGCCGCTCAGTGCCTGCCTCGCGAAGGACGTGGTACTCCTCCGGGGTCAGTCGCTGGCGCCATTCATCCTCGGGCAGCTTCACATGTGCCATGAGCCGAAGCCTACCCCGCGGCGATAAGACCGCCATGAACTTGAGAGACTCTGTCTACTGAGTCACTCCAGACTTGATAAGTTCGGAACATGCCCACCGACCCGGCCGACCTGCTACGTCAGCGTGGCTACCGTGTCACTGGCCAGCGCCTGACCGTCTTGCGAGCGGTTTCGGGTGAGCCCCACATGACAGCCGATGCCGTGGCCGAGATCGTCAAGGCCGAGATGGGATCTATCTCACTCCAGGCGGTCTACGACGTGCTCGGCGTCCTGGAGGAAGTGGGCCTGATCCGGCGCATCCAGCCCGCCGGATCACCGGCCCGTTTCGAGGCCCGGGTCAGTGACAATCATCACCATGTGATCTGCCGCGGCTGCGGCCGAACGGCCGACGTCGACTGCGCGGTCGGCTCCGCGCCCTGCCTCACCGCGGTCGACGACATGGGCTACGAGATCGACGAAGCCGAGGTCATCTACTGGGGTCGCTGTCCGCAGTGCCGGTCCCAGCTTTAAGTCAGTTCACAGTGCAGGGCACTGTCAGTGCCTGGCAACCGCACACCAGTGAGGGAGAGGTCAACATGGAGGACGAGAGCAAGTGCCCGGTGGTTCACCCGACCGAGGTCCGGTCTAACCGGGACTGGTGGCCGAACCAGCTGAACCTGAGAGCGCTCCAGCAGGACCCGCCGGCGGCCGATCCCATGGGCGCCGACTTCCGCTACGCGCAGGAGTTCGCGACCCTCGACCTGGCCGCGGTGAAGCGGGACATTACCGCGGTGATGACGACCTCGCAGGACTGGTGGCCGGCCGACTACGGCCACTACGGCCCGCTGTTCATCCGGATGGCGTGGCACAGTGCCGGTACCTACCGGATCAGCGACGGCCGGGGCGGCGGCGGGCGCGGCACCCAGCGCTTCGCACCGCTGAACAGCTGGCCCGACAACGGCAACCTCGACAAGGCCCGTCGGCTGCTCTGGCCGGTCAAGCAGAAGTACGGCCGGAAGATCTCGTGGGCAGACCTGATGATCCTCGCGGGGAACGTCGCCCTGGAGTCGATGGGCTTTGCGACCTTCGGCTTCGGTGGCGGGCGCGCCGACGTCTGGGAGCCCGAGGACATCAACTGGGGCAAGGAAACCGACTGGCTCGGAGACGAGCGCTACACCGGTGACCGGCAGCTCGACGAGCCCTTCGGCGCCGTGCAGATGGGCCTGATCTACGTGAACCCGGAGGGCCCGAACGGCAACCCGGACCCGCTGGCGGCCGCCACAGACATCCGGGAGACGTTCCGCCGGATGGCCATGAACGACGAGGAGACGGTCGCGCTGATCGCCGGCGGTCACACCTTCGGCAAGACCCACGGCGCGGCGGCGCCATCGCACGTCGGGGCCGAGCCGGAGGGTGCGCCGCTGGCCGAGCAGGGCTTGGGCTGGGCGAACGACTTCGGCACCGGCAAGGGCGACGACGCCATCACCAGCGGCCTGGAAGGCACCTGGACACCGACGCCCACTGCCTGGGACAACAGCTTCTTCGACACGCTTTTCGGCTACGAGTGGCAGAAGGTGCAGAGCCCGGCCGGAGCGTGGCAGTGGATTCCCACGGACGCGGCGGCGGCCACCACGGTGGCCGACGCCCATGACTCGTCGAAGACGCATCCGCCGGTCATGCTCACCACTGACCTCGCGCTGCGGTTCGATCCGGTCTACGGGCCGATCTCGCGCCGGTTCCACGAGAACCCGCAGGATTTCGCCGACGCGTTCGCCAGGGCGTGGTTCAAGCTGACGCACCGCGACATGGGCCCGAAGGCGCGTTACCTCGGCCCGGAGGTTCCGGCCGAGGAGCTGATCTGGCAGGACCCGGTCCCGGCTGTGACGCACGAGCTGGTCGGCCCGGACGACGTCGCCGCGCTCAAGGCCGCGATCCTCGCGTCGGGGCTGTCGGTCAGCGAGCTGGTGTCGGCCGCCTGGGCCTCGGCGTCGACGTTCCGCGGCACGGACAAGCGCGGCGGTGCGAACGGCGCTCGTGTCCGGCTCGCTCCGCAGGTCAACTGGGAGGTCAACAACCCGGCGAGCCTGGCCAGGGTGCTGCGGGCGCTGGAAGGGATTCAGGCTGACTACAACACCTCGCACGCGGGCGGTAAGCAGGTCAGCCTTGCCGACCTGATCGTGCTTGGCGGATGCGCGGCGGTGGAGCAGGCGGCTAAGGCCGCGGGTCAGGACGTCACGGTTCCGTTCACGCCAGGCCGGACCGACGCCTCGGCGGAGCAGACCGACGTGGAGTCATTCGCGGTCCTTGAGCCGGTCGCTGACGGCTTCCGCAGCTACCAGGGCAAGGTGCCTGCGAAGCTCGCGGAGCACACCCTGGTCGACCGGGCGAGCCTGCTGACGCTGACCGCGCCGGAGCTGACCGTCCTCGTGGGCGGCCTGCGGGCGCTGAACGCCAACTACGACGGCTCAAGCCTGGGGGTGCTCACCAGCCGGCCAGGGACGCTGACGAACGACTTCTTCGTGAACCTGCTCGACATGGGCACGACCTGGTCGGCGACCTCGCAGGCCGAGGACACCTTCGAGGGCCGCGACCGCGCCACCGGCGAGCTGAAGTGGACTGGCAGCCGCTTCGACCTGGTCTTCGGCTCCAACTCCCAGCTCCGCGCACTCGCAGAGGTCTACGCGAGCGCCGACGCGCAGCAGAAGTTCGTCCGCGACTTCGTGGCCGCCTGGGACAAGGTCATGAACCTCGACCGCTTCGACCTGGCCTGACAGCGTGACGTCCGGGCCGGCCGACCCGGCCGGCCCGGACGTGGCGCCACTTAGAACATCACCTCGTGCGAGGTCTCCGCACTGTCGCTGACGACGAGCTCAACCTCCCCGACATGCCCAGCCGCCACCACGTCCGCCAGCACCCTCCGCAACACGTCAAGCTGCTCCGACGGCCCCCTGACAATCACCCGCGCCACCTCAGCCTTCTGCGCGAGCTTCGCCTGCGACTTAGCCTTCCGAATAGCCCCGATGGCAGCAGTCGCAGCGTCCAGTCCCGCGCCATCGACCCGTTGCGCAGCCAGGGCGATGGCGTCGGATCTGGATGGTGCGGCCCCATCGGCCCCTCCGGCCCCCTCGGAGTCCGGTCCGAGCGCAGCGAGGACTTCATCAGCGTCAGGCCACGAAGCGCGGTGGATCGACCCGTCCTTCCACCACGACCATGCCTCCTCCGTCACGAACGGCAGCACCGGCGCGAACAGCCGCAGCAGCACCGACAGCGCGCGGCGCAGCGCTGTCACCGCGGACCCGGCGGCGCCGGCATCCTGCTCGACGGCGTAGGCGCGCGGCTTCACCAGTTCCAGGTAGTCATCGCAGAACTGCCAGAAGAACTGCTCGGCGCCTTCGAGCGCGGCAGCGTGGTCGTAGTGCTCGAAGGCGGCCGTGCAGCGCCGGATCACCTCGGCGAGGCGATCGAGCATGGCCAGGTCGAGCGGCTCGGTCACGGGCGTCTCGTCCGCATCGTCCGGCGCGGCGAATCCGAGCACGAACCTGGTCGCGTTCAGGATTTTGACGGCCAGCCGTCGGCCGATCCTGAGCTGCGCCACGTCGAAGGCGGTATCCACGCCGAGGCGCGCGCTAGCGGCCCAGTACCTGACCGCGTCGGACCCGAACTCGTGCAGCAGGTCGGCGGGCGTCACGACGTTGCCGACGGACTTGGACATCTTCTTGCGGTCCGGGTCGAGGATCCAGCCGGAGATGGCGGCATGCCGCCAGGGCAGCACGCCTTCCAGCACCTGCGACCTGAGCACGGTATAGAACAGCCAGGTCCGGATGATCTCGTGCGCCTGCGGCCGCAGGTCCATCGGATACACCCGGGCGAACAGGTCCTCGTCGTCCGGCCAGCCGGCGGCGATCTGAGGTGTCAGCGAGGACGTCGCCCAGGTGTCCATGACGTCGCGGTCGCCGGTGAATCCGCCTGGCACGTCGCGCTTGCCGGGGGAGTAGCCGGGCGGGGTGTCAGCCGCAGGGTCGACCGGCAGTGCCTTCTCGTCGGGCAGGATCGGGGCGTCGTAGTCCGGCGCGCCGTCGGCGTCCAGCGGGTACCAGAGCGGGATGGGCACGCCGAAGTACCGCTGGCGGCTGATCAGCCAGTCGCCGGTCAGCCCGTTCACCCAGTTCTCGTACCTGATCCGCATGTGCGGCGGGTGCCAGGTCAGCTCCCGGCCCCGGTCGATCAGCCGCTGGCGTAGCCCGGGATCGGCGCTTGAGTTGGTCACGTACCACTGCCGGGCGCTGATGATCTCCAGCGGCGCCTCGCCCTTCTCGTAGAACTTCACCGGGTGGGTCACCGGCTCGGCCGGCCCGCGGAGCGCCCCGGCCTGGTCGAGCAGGCCGGCGATGTGCTTGCGGGCGGACTTCGCGGTCCGCCCGGCCAGTTCCGCATAGGCGGCCAGCCCGGACCTCGTCGTGATCGCCGCCGGCGGGCCGGCCAGCAGCCTGCCGTCCGGGCCGATCACGGGCCTGGTCGCCAGCCCGAGGTCGCGCCACCAGGCCACGTCGGTGGTGTCACCGAAGGTGCAGACCATCGCGATGCCGGTGCCCTTCGCCGGGTCGGCGAGGTGGTGCGCGAGTATCGGCACGCTCACCCCGAACAGCGGGGTCAGTGCCGTCTGGCCGAACAGGTCGCGGTAGCGCTCGTCCTGCGGATGGGCGACCAGCGCCACGCACGCGGGAAGCAGTTCCGGCCGGGTGGTCGCGACGACGATCTCCGAGTCCGGACCTGGCAGGCCGAACGCGAGCCGCCAGTAACTGCCCTGCTGCTCGCGGTCCTCGATCTCGGCCTGGGCGACGGCGGTGCCGAAGGTGACGTCCCAGAGCACCGGCGCCTGCGCCTGGTAGGCGTCGCCGGCGGCGAGCGCGCGCAGGAACGCCCGCTGCGAGATCGCCGCCGGCCGGTCCTCGATGGTCCGGTACGACATCGACCAGTCCACCGATAGCCCAAGCCGGCGCCAGGTTTGCTCGTAGCTGCGCTCGTCGCGCTCGGTCAGCTCACGGCATAGCTGGACAAAGTTCCGTCTCGACACCGGCATCCGGGCGGCCTGTTCTTTCGCCGGCCGGTCCGGGCCAGGGGGCACGAGCGCCGGATCGTAGGGCAACGACGGGTCACAGGTAATGCCGTAGTAGTTCTGCACCCGGCGCTCGGTCGCCAGCCCGTTGTCGTCCCAGCCGACCGGATAGAAGACTTCCTTGCCGCGCATGCGCTGGAAGCGCGCGATCGTATCGGTCTGGGTATAGGAAAAGGCGTGGCCGAGATGCAGCGACCCGCTGGCCGTCAGCGGCGGGGTATCGATCGAGTAGATCTCCGCGCGGCTCCTGGCCCGGTCAAACCTGTACTACCCGCCCCATTTCCCAGGCGCTCGACCATTTGTCCTCGATGCCGTCAAGAACTGGCTTGGCCGGCGCGAGGCGAGCGGGAATGGAGTCGGCGTTCATGCAGCCGATCATAACGCAGCAGGAGGCATTCGTGCCCGTAGGCTGGATAGCGTGCTAGGCCTTCCCGACGACGTACGCGGGTGCTTGTTCGACCTCGACGGCGTCCTGACCAAGACCGCGCAGGTGCACGACGCCGCGTGGAAGGAGATGTTCGACGACTTCCTGCGTGACCGGGCCGAGCGGACCGGCGGGTCGTTCGTGCCGTTCGACCCGGTCCGTGACTATGACGAGTACGTCGACGGCAAGCCGCGCGCCGAGGGCACCCGGTCGTTTCTCGCCTCGCGCGGCATCGAACTGCCCGAGGGCGATCACGGCGACCCGCCGCGGGCGCAGACGATCAACGGGCTGGGCAACCGAAAGAACGAGATCGTGCTGCGCCGGATGCGGACCGACGGCGTGCAGGTGTACGAGGGATCAGTGCGGTACGTCCGGGCGGTGCGCGATGCCGGGCTGCGCCGGGCGGTGGTGTCATCGAGCGCCAACTGCGCCGAGGTGCTCAAGGCGGCGGGGATCGCTGACCTGTTCGACGCGCGAATCGACGGGATCGTCGCCGAGCACGACCACCTGCGCGGCAAGCCAGCACCGGATACCTTCCTCGCCGGCGCGCGGGCGCTGAACCTCGAGCCAGCGCAGGCAGCGGTCTTCGAGGACGCCCTGGCCGGGGTCGCGGCGGGCCGGGCAGGCGGATTCGGGCTTGTGGTCGGCGTCGACCGGGCTGGCCAGGCCGCGGAACTCGCCAGCCACGGGGCGGACGTCGTGGTCAGCGACCTTTCCGAGCTGGCGGACCGGCCATGATCAAGCAGGCCGCCTTCGCCGTCGAGCCGTGGGGCCTGCGGGAGACCACGTTCGACCCGGAGCTGATCGCGCAGACCGAGTCGCTGTTCGCGCTCTCGAACGGTCACCTCGGCTGGCGCGGCAACCTGGACGAGGGCGATCCGCACGTCCTGCCTGGCAGCTACCTGAACGGCGTCTACGAGTCGCACCCGCTGCCCTACGCCGAGACCTCCTACGGCATGCCCGAGTCGGGGCAGACCCTCCTCAACGTCATCGACGGCAAGGTGATCAGGCTCTTCGTCGACGACG
>DASWAA010000503.1:0-3151 GCA_036391385.1 Streptosporangiaceae bacterium | reverse complement strand
CGCGCCTCTCCTCACCGTCGTCCGGGGCGAGCCCACTGCCGAGGAGATCGCCGCCGTGCTGGCCGTTCTCACCGCTCGCGCTGCCGCCCGGTTGGCACCAGCCGGTCCGCAGCCACCGGCCCAGGCCAGCCGTTCCGCCTTGTCCCAGCGGTCCGGCCTGATGCGGACCAGCCTCTGGCCAGGCCCGGGCGCCTGGAAGCGCAGCGCTCTTCCCCGTTAGCGAGCAAGCCTCAGCCAGCGTCGAGCCCTCGCACCCACGGCAAGTGCGACAGACGGGCGCGCAGGCGCTCGTCGGCGGTATAGAACTCGGTGCCAAGCCGCTCGGCGAGCGCGACGTACACCATGCCGTAGACCGGCCAGTTGTCATACCGCCTGGCCAGTTCGAACGCTCTGGTCCGATCCGCAGGAATGTCGGCGGATCGCACTGGTATTTTCTCGAGCTCTGCTGCGGCAGCATCCGCTGCGGCGCCGTCCCACCGGCCACGCCGGATCCCGGTCAGCAATGCATTGGCCGTCTCCAGCCAGAGCAGCTCAGGCGCGGTCACATCGGCCCCGGCCTCAGCGAAACGTTTCATCAGGACCAGTGCCGCGGCATCGACCCGAACGTCTGGTGCCACGAGATCGACCACGACACTGGCATCAACGACGGGCATGCCGGTCCTCGATGACGAGGTCAGCCGCGCTAACGCCAGGCTTGGTCACCAGGCCAGCCTTCCAGCGCGCCACCTCATCGAGCCACTCCAGCATGCTGAGGGGTGCTGCCTTCCCATGCTGAGCGGCCGCAGGCTCAAGCTCCACTATCAGCTCCTCTAGGTATCTGACGTCGATCCGGTAGCCGCGCCCGCGCTTGGTGGCCGGCAGCCGGCCTGACCAGATCCACCGGCGGATCGTCTCTTCCGAGCGGCCAGCTCGCCTCGCCGCTTCTCGCACCGACAAGTCTTGTATCGCCGTCACGGGCTTATTTCTACTACATTATCTACTACATCGTCAACACCCCGTGCCTCGGTCGACCCTGGAGGACCTACTGTCTAGAACCTGGCGCCGTTGCACTCACTAGACTCCTGGGCAGTCGAGAAGGAGCAATTCGTGCGCAAGGTTCTCATCGCCAACCGGGGCGAGATCGCGGTCCGGGTAGCTCGCGCCTGCCGGGACGCTGGCCTGACCAGTGTCGCCGTCTACTCCGAGCCCGACCTGAACGCACTGCACGTCACCACGGCCGACGAGGCTTACGCTCTCGGCGGCACCTCGGCGGCGGAGAGCTACCTGGACATCGCCAGGATCCTCAAGGCGGCGGCGGAGTCCGGGGCGGACGCGGTGCACCCCGGGTACGGCTTCCTGGCCGAGAACGCGCACTTCGCTCGTGAGGTCATTTCCGCCGGGCTGACCTGGATCGGCCCTCCGCCGGCGGCGATCGAGGCGCTCGGCGACAAGACAGCGGCCCGGGTGATCGCTCATGCCGTGGGCGCCCCGCTAGCGCCCGGCACGCAGGGCCCGGTATCGGGCCCGCAGGAAGTACTGAAGTTCGCGCAGGAGCATGGCCTGCCCATCGCCATCAAGGCCGCTTATGGCGGTGGCGGCCGCGGCCTCAAGGTCGCGCGCACGCATGACGAGATCGAGCAGCAGTTCGAGTCGGCCGTCCGCGAGGCTGTCGCCGCGTTCGGCCGGGGTGAGTGCTTCGTCGAGCGCTACCTGGACCGGCCACGGCACGTCGAGACGCAGTGCCTAGCCGACACCCACGGCAACGTCGTGGTGGTCTCGACCAGGGACTGCTCCCTGCAGCGCCGCCACCAGAAGCTGGTCGAGGAGGCGCCTGCCCCGTTCCTGACCCGCGACCAGGAGCGCCTGCTGCGCGAGTCGTCCAAGGCGATACTCCGGGAGGCCGGCTACGCGGGAGCCGGCACCTGCGAGTTCCTGGTCGGCCAGGACGGCACCATCTCGTTCCTCGAGGTCAACACCAGGCTGCAGGTCGAGCATCCTGTCACCGAGGAAATCAGCGGGATCGACCTGGTCCTGGAGATGTTCAAGATCGCCGATGGCCAGCCGCTGTCATTCGACGACCCGCCGCTGAGGGGCCATTCGATCGAGTTCCGGATCAATGCCGAGGATCCCGGCCGCAACTTCCTGCCAGCGCCGGGCACGCTGGCTACGTGGAACCCGCCGTCCGGCCCTGGCGTGCGGGTGGACGCTGGCTACGCGGCCGGGATGACCGTGCCGCAGATGTACGACTCGCTGATCGCCAAGCTGATCGTGACCGGTGCCGACCGGCCGCAGGCCCTGGCGCGGGCTCGGCGCGCGCTGGCCGAGTTCGAGGTCGGCGGCATGCCGACGGTCCTGCCATTTCACCGCGCGCTCCTCGACGACCCGGCTTTCACCAGCGAGCCGTTCGCGGTGCACACCCGGTGGATCGAGACCGAGTTCAGCGGCAAGCTGCCCCCGTATGCGCGGGACGGCGCGGACGGCGCCGGCTACCCGGCCGCCGAGCGAGAGCGGATCGTGGTCGAGGTCGGCGGTAAGCGGCTGGAGGTCGTGCTGCCCGCCGGGCTCGGGACCAGCGCCGCCGTTGCCGCTGGCGCTGGCAGGTCGGCGGGCGGGTCCGGTACCCCTGGGCGCGGCGCTGCCGGGCGGACCGGGCGAAAGGGCGGCCGCGGCAAGGGTGCGCACGGCGGTGCGGCCGCCGACGGTGACATGCTCGCCAGCCCGATGCAGGGCACCATCGTCAAGATCGTCGCGGCCGACGGCCAGCGGGTGTCGGCAGGCGAGACCATCGTGGTGCTCGAGGCGATGAAGATGGAGCAGCCGCTGACCGCGCATAAGGACGGTACGGTCTCCGAGCTCGCCGTCGAGGTCGGGCAGACCGTTTCGGCTGGTCACGTCATCTGCCGCCTTGCGGACTGACAGGCTGGCGCGCCAGGAGGCCAGGCGCAAGATCGACTGTGCCACGTTCGCGAATTACTATCTGATCTGTCCGGCTCTGTCGCCCGCCCGTGACCGGGAGCCGCTGTCAGCTAGGACCCCACCGAGAGGAATCTGTGATGACCTCGCCTGGAGGGCAGGCAACACCGCCTGCCGGCTGGTACCCAGATCCGTCCGGTCAGCCGCAAATGCGCTGGTGGGACGGCGTGGCCTGGGGTGAGCAGACCCAGCCAGGCCA
>DASWAA010000502.1:0-5409 GCA_036391385.1 Streptosporangiaceae bacterium | reverse complement strand
GCAGTCGGCTGGCATGGCACTGGCCATCCAGGCGCTCCCGATGCCCGCGCCAGTGCCGATCTCGCCGATCCGCCCGCCATGACACCCGGCCGCCAGGACGGCGAGAACCCTGCCCGCACCCGGCAGGCACGCCGACGGGTTAGCCGTTCCCTGGCCGGCTTCCTCCCGGGTCAGCGGGAAGCCGAGTTCGCGGGCGAGCGAGTTGGCCCGGGTTACCAGCGGCGGCAGTATGTCCATGACCGCCTCAGGGTTTAACGCCGCGGGCGATGCGCCAGATGAGCGATGGCAGGCTCGCTATTGACACCTTCGGGACGCCCGGCGACGATCGGCAGGAAAGCCGACAGTACACGACACTGGAGCCTGACTGTGGCCGGACAGCATGAGGGATTCGTGACGGGTGAGGTAACGCCAGGGACATTATCGCCGGGATTGCCGGACGTTCCCGGCGACGGGCCGCTGGCAATCGATGGTGGCCCGCCAGTACGGAGCACGCCGTGGCCCACGTACGACAAGGGCGCGGTCTTCGTCGAACCGGAAGACGAGGAAGCGGCTCTAGCCGCTATCCGCAGCCATCTGTACTTCCGGTACGACTGCCGGCCTGAGCACCTGACCGAGTGCGGCAGATTCGAAAGCGACCTGTGCGCCTACTTCGGCAGCAAGCACGCGCTCGCCGTGTCGAGTGGCACCACCGCTCTCGCCCTGGCGATCATGGCCGCGCAGATCCCGCCCGGGTCGCTCATCGCCTGCCCGGGATTCACGTTCGTCGCGACGCCGAGCGCCATCGTCCTGGCAGGCTGCACCCCGTTCCTCGCGGAAGTCGACGAGAACCTCCAGCTTGACCTGGCCGACCTGCGCAGCCGGTGGACTCCGCAGATCAAGGCGATCCTCGTCGTGCACATGCGCGGATTCGCCGCCGACCTGGCGGCGCTGACGGACTTCGCCGCCGAGATGGGCGTGCCGCTCTTCGAGGATGCCGTGCCGGCGCTCGGGGCCGAGCTGGCGGGCCGCAAGCTCGGCACGTTCGGCCTGGCCGGTGCCTTCTCCACACAGTCAGATAAGTCGCTGAACTGCGGCGAGGGCGGATTCCTGCTCACCGACGACAGCGCGCTCTACGCCCGTGCCGTCGTCTTGTCCGGCGCCTACGAAGGCCGGGTCAGGCGGCATTTCGCGGGAGATGACCCGCCGATCGGCTCCGACCTGGACCTGCCGTTGTTCAGCTTCCGTATGGACGAGATCCGGGCGGCGCTGCTGCGCTCGGAGCTGGTCAGGCTGCCGGTGCGGCTCGCCGCGTTCCGGCGGAACTACGAGTACGTGGCCTGCGCGCTGGCCGGCCTGCCCGGCATCGCGATCAGGCAGCCGGTGGCGCACGGCGCCTATCTCGGCGAGGCGTTCATCTTCCGGGTTCCGGACGGCGACGCCACGTGGTTCGCCCGGGCATTGTGCGCGGAGGGCATCGACGCGCGCAATCTCGGCTCCGGCGACGACCACAACGTTCGCGTCTTCTGGAACTGGCGTTTCCTGTTCGGGTCCCTGGACGTGCCGGCGATCAAGGCACTGCTGCCGCTCACTGCCGGGTACCTGGAGCAGGCCGTCGACATCCCGCTCTCCTCGACCCTGTCGATCGCCGACTGCGACCAGCTCGTGACGGCGGTCCGGCGGGTGGCGGCGGCGATGCGGTGCAGGTCCGCGCCTGACCAGCCGGCCGTCCTTGTCGAGACCGCTCCCGGCCGGCACCCGTGATCCAGGCCAGATGGCAGTGACCCGGACGGTCGGCGACCAGCGCGCGGTCGACCGACTGGCGCTCGTCGGGGTCTTCGGCGGGCTGTTCGCCGGCTACATGGGCCTGACCGCCGTGATCCCGGTGCTGCCCGGCCTGGTCCGCGATCGGCTCGGTGCGCCCGACTACGTCGTGGGCCTGGTGATCACCGCGACCGCGCTGACCGCGCTGCTCACCAGGCCGGTGGCCGGCCGGCTCGCCGACCAGCACGGCCGCAAGCTGGTCATGCGAGCCGGCGCGCTGATCGTCGGCGGCGGCGGGGCGCTGTACTTCCTGCCGCTCGGCGTCACCGGCCTGATCGCGGTCAGGCTGCTGCTCGGTGTCGGCGAGGCGGCGCTGTTCACCGCCGGCGCGGTCTGGACAGTCTCGCTCGCCCCGCACAACCGTCGCGGCCAGCTGATCGGGCTCTACGGCGTCAGCATGTGGGGCGGGATCTCGCTGGGCACCCTGCTCGGAGCCACGCTGCAACGGTTCGGCTATGACGCGGTCTGGGCGTTCAGCACGCTCGTCCCGCTGGCCGGCCTCGCCCTGATCAGCGCGGTCCCCGAGCGGTGGGCCGAAGCAGGGGGGCTGCCCGGCGAGGCGGGTGCCGGCGAGGTAAAGGGACGGTCCGGCGAGGCGGGGAGGCAGCCCGGCGAGGCAGGCTCCGGCGAGGCAGGCTCCGGCGAGGCAAAGGGACAGCCCGGCCAGGCCACTGGACAGCCTGGCGAGGCAAAGGGACAGCCCGGCCAGGCAAAGGGACAGCCCGGCCAGGCAAAGGGACAGGCTGACGAGGCGGGGGGACAGCCCGGCGGAGCGGGCAGCCAGCCGGAGCGGCCGGCCGGGCAGGAATCGACGGCCGCGGCGGGGAGGCAGCCGGCTGGGCAGCGCCGGCCCGGTGTCCTGGCCACGTTCGTGCCGCGCCCGGTCGTGCTGCCGGGGACGGCGCTGGCACTCGCCGCCGCCGGCTACTCGGGCCTGGCGGCGTTCGTCATCTTGATGCTGAGGGCGCGGGGCATCGGCTCCGGCGTGGTGGTGCTCAGCGGGTTCAGCGCCGTCTACGCCGGGACGCGGCTGTTCATCGGCCACCTGCCCGACACGCTCGGCCCGCGACGGGTGGCGGCCTGGTGCGGCGCCGGCGAAGCGGCGGGATTGCTGGTCATCGCGGTCGCGCCCGATCTCGCGGTGGCGATCATCGGCAGTGTGGTGATGGGCATGGGCTTCTCGCTGCTGCACCCGTCGCTCGCGCTGATGGTGATGAACCGGACCGACCAGGGCAACCAGGGAGCGGCGCTCGGCGCCTACACCTCGTTCTGGGACCTGGGCATCGGAGTCTGGGGGCCGCTGACCGGCCTGATCGCCACCGGGCTCGGCTACCAGGCCGTCTTCGTCGTCGGTGCCGCCTGCGCGGCGGCAGCGTCGGCGCTGGCACTGTGGATCGACCGGCCGAGCGCCCGGCCAGTGACGGCCCGGGCGACATGAGCAGCCAGTCCGCCGCCGCATCGCCGCTGACCGTGCTGTGCATCACCGGGTGGTGCCGCAACGGCAGCACGATTATCGGCAACATACTTAACGAGGTCCCGGGGTTCGTCCACGTAGGAGAGCTGCACTTCCTGTGGAAGAACTCCGCGGGACAGGGTGCCAACAGCCTGTGCGGCTGCGGCAGCGTGCTGACCCAGTGCCCGTTCTGGTCGGCGATCCTGCCGGCGGGCCGGCCGGCCGGGATGCCGGCCGACGAGTTCGCCGCCGAGGTGGTAAGGCGTCAGCGGTCCTGCGTCCGTACCAGGCATACCTGGCACGTCCTGCGCTCCGGCCTCGATGACCCCGACCTCAGGGCGCACGCCGCCCTGATGAAGGCGGTCTACCACCGCATCGCCGAGCGCAGCGGGGCGCGCGTCATCGTGGACACCTCCAAGATGCCGGCCGAGGCGGCACTGCTGCCGCACCTGGACGGGGTGCGCCCGGTCTTCGTGCACCTGGTTCGTGATCCGCGCGCGGTCGCCGAGTCGTGGCGGGAACCGAAGGACTACGTCTACGCCCTGTCCGCCAGCAAGAGCACGGCCTACTGGCACGGCTTCAACCTGGCCACGAAGGCGATCACCAGGCGCTACCCGCAGTCCTGCGTGCTGCTGCGTTATGAGGACTTCATCGCCGACCCGGCCGCGACCATCGGCTGGCTGCTCACGCTGTGCGGCGCCGACCCGGCTGGCAGCCCGGTGCGCGAGCGCACGGTGGAGCTGCGGCCCAATCACACGGTCACCGGTAACCCCGACCGGTTCCGCACCGGGGCGACGGTGATCAGGGAAACCGACGACAGGTGGCGGGCCGGCCTGCGGCCCGCCGCCAGGGCCGCCGCATCGGCGCTGTCCTGGCCGCTGCGGCGGCGCTACGGATACCAGTAGGAAGGAACGGACAGGTGGACCTCGGGCTTGACGGCAAGGTGGCAATCGTCTCCGGCGGATCGAGCGGCCTCGGCCTCGCCGCCGCTGCCGAGCTGGCCAGCGAGGGCGCGCACGTCGCGATCGGCGCGAGAGATCCTGAGCGGCTGGCGGCGGCCGAGCGAGTCATCAAGGACCGCGCGCTCGGCCGGGTGCACGCCAGCAGGGTGGACATCACCGACCAGGCCGCCGCCAGGCAGTGGGTGGACGACGTGGCGGCCGACTTCGGCGCGCTGCATGTCGTCCTGGTCAGCGGAGGCAGCCCGCCGTTCGGGCCGGCGACCGGGTTCGGGGTGGCCGGCTACGAGGCGGCAACCAGCCAGGTACTCCTGCCCGCGGTGAACCTCACGCTCGCCGCGCTGCCGCACCTGCGGGCCGCCGGCTGGGGCCGGCTGTTGTACATCGCGTCCGAGACCGCCTGCGTGCCCGTTCCCGCGCTGGCCCTGTCGGGGGTGACCAGGGCCGCCCTGGTCCGCTTCGCTCAGGGCGTCGCCGCCGACGTGGGCAGGGACAAGATCACCGTCAACGTCCTGGCGCCCAGCGGTACCCGCACCCCGCCGATGGAGCGGGTGGCGGCGCGGATCGCCGGAGCTGGCGACGGCGATGTCGAGGCGGCCCTGCGCTCGATGGGCGCGCATAGCGCGGTGGGCAGGCTGGCCCGGCCTGACGAGGTTGCCGCGATGGCCGTGTTCCTGGCCAGCGAACGGGCGTCCTTCGTGACCGGGGTGGTGCACCTGATCGACGGCGGTGCGAGCGTCGCGTCGTCACCGGAGTACCTGACCAGCTGACTGATACCGAGTGAGCCCGAGACGGGCCGAGCCGACAAGGAATGAGGCAGCCATGCAGCAGGCAGCGGCCGTAAAGGCGACGATCGCAGAGGTGGTCGCGGGCCGGAGGAGCGAATTGCTCCCTGGCCGGATGTTCGTGCAGGCATGCCAGGCCGACGGCCTGGACGCGTGCGTCGAGTACGACGTCACGATCACCGACTCGCTGACCAGCTCCCGGCGCAAGCCGAGGAACCCGGTCCGCAACATGCTCAAGGTGGTCGACCTGTCCAGGGACCCGCGGCAGTATTACTGGCACGAGACGCCCGGCTTGCCGGGCGACCCGCCGGTCACCCATGCCGACCTGCGGCCCGAGGTCGCCAACCACTTCCGCAAGTCGCCGGTACCCGAGCTGGCGACGACGACCGCCTGGGTGCAGGTCCCGCCCGAC
>DASWAA010000501.1:0-3919 GCA_036391385.1 Streptosporangiaceae bacterium | reverse complement strand
TACAACACGGCTCGCGTTCCGGGCCTGGGCAGCGCGATCTTCCTGCATGTCGGGACAGGGACGGCAACCGCGGGCTGCGTCTCCCTGCCTCGCGCCCGGCTCATCACTATCCTGCGCTGGCTCAGGCCCCTGGAGCACCCCTTGATCACCATCTCCGCCTGAGCCGAGTCTGGCGCTGGCGGTGGTGCCGCGGACGGCACGAAGGCGGGCAGGGTGGCGAGATCGACCGTTTTGGGTTCCATGGAACTAGCCGGTAACCTTTGCCCGTTCTGCTTGCGGTGATCTCTAGCCACTCAGCGGCCTGGCCTTGAACCAGCCCCGGCAGCGTACGTGCATGGCTGACTGCGCCCGCGCCGAAGGAATGGAAAAATCGTCATGAGCCAGGCAAGCCTCGGGGATCCGCGCGTCCGCTCGTACATGACCTTGCGCCAGGCCGTGGGTTACCTGGGGATCCTGCTGCCGCTGGCCCTGGCGGCCGGGAACTGGCTGATCTTCGCCGGCGGGATGCAGAAGTCGGTGAGCGACTACTTCTACACCGGGATGCGCGGAGTCCTGGTGGGAGGCCTGTGCATCATCGGGGCGTTCCTTCTTGCCTACCGCGGGGACGACAAATGGGACGGCCTGTTCACCACCACCGCCGGAATCGGCGCCGTGGGCGTGGCCCTGTTCCCGACGCCGCCGCCTCATCCGTCGGTCCGGGCTGCCATCTTCGGCTATTGCCACTACGCCTCAGGGAGCCTGCTGTTCATCTCGCTGACCGTTCTCGCGCTGTGGCTGTTCCGCAGGACCGGTCAGGAAGCCGTGCGCAGCCGGCTCAGGCAGCTCCGGAATCATGTCTACCTGGCTTGCGGGATTGTGATGGTGGTGTCTCTCGCCCTCGCGGGCATCGCCTCACTTCCCCTCGCCGCACGGCTGAGCCCGCTAGACCCGGTCTTCTGGATGGAGACCGCCGCGACCGCCGCCTTCGGCGTCTCCTGGCTGGTGAAAGGCCAGGCGATCCTCCGGGACAGGCACCTGCCCGGCCGCCCGGTCCTGCGCGCCTGAACCCAGGCCGCCATCCCTCCGGGTGGCGTCCTGCCAGGGGAACGGGACGAGGTCGGGCTCGACCCAGCCAGCCCTGGCCTGCGAGCTGGCAAGAGCGGATGACGAGTAGTGCCGGGTCAGCAGGCGCTTGCTCATCAGCGCCGGGTACCGGTCGGCGAAACCGGCGAAGTCGTCGATGTCGTCTTCGGAAACGTGATAGCCGACGAGCTCTACCCAGGCCCGGCTGACGGTCGCGTGATATTTCTGTGGAACCCCGGCATACCGTGCTGTCCGCTGAATGCCGTCGCTGACCAGCCCGATGGCTGCGGGCACGCCGAAACGGCGGACTGCCAGCCAGGTCAGGTGGACGTGCTCACGGTGGCCGAATCGAGCTGAGCTAGCCATGACCTCCGCCATCAGCTTGTCGAACGCTCTGGTGCCCGCGCCAGGTCCAGGCGCCCGCGGGACTCGCCGCGTCACGGCGATACCTCGGCCATGGCGGTCAGGCCGGCCCGCAAGCCCGCGATCGCCTCGGCCGGAAGATCGGACAGCGCGCGGCGCTCCAGGCTAGTGATAGCCCGGCGGATGGCGCTGGCAACGCGGCGTCCGCTAGGCGTGAGCTCAACCAGCACGGCGCGGCGGTCACTCGGCACGCTTCCGCGGCTGACCAGGCCGCGATGTTCCAGGCGGTCAAGCACGCTGGTCATCGTGGTTGGCCGGACTCCGGCCGCGACCGCGAGCTCGGAGACCGTCTGGCCGCTGCCGCTGCCGAGGTTGGCCAGGGCGTTGATGTCCGAGCCGGTCAGGCCGAGGTCAGCGAGCTGGTCTGTCAGGACATGGACAGTTGAGTGAGCCGCCCGCTGCACGGCAAGCAAGGCCGACCACTGGGATGACACTGATTTAGTTACCACGATATTGAATTATACGATCTCGTAGTTACTGCGGTGGCCCGGCGGGACGCTCGAGGTGTGACTGAGCCGGAGATGGACATGAAGCCTGAGGTCACCGTCGCGCTGCTGAGGCGGAGGACATCGCAGACATCCGGTGCCAGGCATACGGGGGCTAGGTGGAGGAGAAGGAACAGGAAGCTGCTGACTGGGAGTCCGCGGTACGTGCTGCACTGAGGAGCCTGAGCGCCGAGGACATGCCCAGCTTCGAGGTCTTGTTCTTCGACGAGCTGGCCGGGTGGGTCTTCTCCATCAGCAACCCAGGCCACGACTACAACGAGAAGCACAGCGGCGCTGTTGTCACCGCGTTGTTCCGCGCCATGCAACATGCCAGCACGTTCCGTCCCATCCGGTGCCCAGCAGAATCTGACGAGATCAGGGCCTCGCGCGAGAAGGTGGTAGCCGGGACGCATCAGTTTGCCGAGGACTCCGAGAGGCTGTCGCGGCTCATAGCGCTGCTGGCAACGCTGGTCATCCGTGAGCTCGAGAACAACGCCGGGAAGCCCGCTGCCCAGACGTACTGGCTCTACCACTACTCGCTCCTCGTCTTGGGATCCGGCATGACCGGGCATCCCGACGAGGCCACGCTCCAGGGGATCACAGCTGCCTTCGGCGCGTGGCAGGAGCTTGCGGCCAAGGGCTTCGTCCTCCCGTGGCGCTCCTGGCTGAGCATGCAGCCGCAGGCCTCCGCTGAGATGGTCACCTCCCACGTCGAGACACTGATCGAGCGCCTGACCGGAACGGACAAGGCGAAGCCAGACGCCGACGGTGACTACGCCATCCGTTACCGGAGCGCGCTGTACTACGTGCGGGTCGTCCCGGCCTGGAAGCCGGTCGTGCAGATATTCTCGGTGGCCGTCGACGGCATCCAGCTGACCGATGCTCTGGCCCGCGAGCTCAACGACATCAACACCCGCGTCCACTTCTGCCGCGTGTTCTGGGTCCGTGACCAGGTCCTGGTCGAGGCAGAGCACCTCGGACCGTCCCTGGCCGAGGCGGACTTCGACCAGTGCGCGCTCAACGTCGCCGAGGTCACCGATCAGTTCGCGACGGGACTCGCCGAGCGGCATGGCGGGCGGCTTGCGTTCGAGGAGGCCAAGGCACCGGAGTACACCCCGCCGGCGAACGAGAGAATCGGCTACCTGTAAGTCAGGCACTCCAGGAGCTCGGCGGGTCAGTCCAGCTGACCTGCGCTCGAACCGCATGGCGGCGTATCCCAGCGTCGAGCAGGCACAGACGACAAGTACCTCAGTGAGGCTGAGCGGGCGAGTCTTGAGAAGGTCGTTTAGCAGGGGAAGGTAAAGCCCGGCGAACTGCAGGCCAAGCGCTGCGGCTACGGCCACTAGCAGAGCCGGGTTAGCCAGGGTGCCAGGGCGAGCCCTCGACCCGACTGCCACGGCAAGCTGAGTAGCGCCGAGCGTGAAGAAGGCCATGCTCTGCCACGGCCGACCGGTGGCGTGACCCCAGAGCGCCACGCCGAGGGTTACCGCGGCGATGACAGCGCCGACGCGGGCGATGCGCTGCCACAGCCCGGCGCCGAGCACGCTTTCTGCTGGCGGACGGGGAGGCCTGCGCATCGCGTCCTGGTCGGCGGGCTCGCTGCCGAGCGCGACTCCTGGCAGGCCGTGGGTGAGCAGATTGACCCACAGAATCTGGGCGGGCAGCAGGGGAAGGGCGAGCCCGACGAACGGGCCGATCAGCATGACGGCGATCTCGGCAGTGCCTCCCGACAGCCCGTAGAGCAAGAACCGGCGGATATTGGCATAAACCCGCCGCCCTTCCTCCGCGGCGGCGACGACGGTGCCCAATTCGTCGTCGGCCAGCACGAGGTCGGCGGCCTGCCTGGCCACCTCGGTGCCCCGCTTGCCCATCGCAACCCCGATGTCGGCGCGGCGGAGGGCGGGCCCGTCGTTGACACCGTCGCCGGTCATGGCGACGACGTCGCCAGC
>DASWAA010000500.1:0-4948 GCA_036391385.1 Streptosporangiaceae bacterium | reverse complement strand
GGATGGCGCTCGCCGGGACGGGATCGCGTACCTCGTGCCGGAGAACCTGGCGCAGGTCGCGCGCGTTCGCGTCCCTGGCCGTGAGCGGATTCAGCCCGAAGGTCGACTCGATCATCTTCAGCGTGGAGGTGTGCTCGAACGGGCCGTCGCTGCACACCCGCGGCCGGGCCAGATTGGACACGACGATGGCCGGGACCCGGAACCCGAGCTGGGTGTAGTCGGGCACCAGCCGGCCGTCGGTCGGCGTGGTGCTGTTGCCGGTGTGGTCGACGGTCGCCGGATCGGTGTCATCGATCACCTGCGGCGGGCGGACGTGGTCGAAGAAGCCGCCCCACTCGTCGAACGTGATCACCAGCACGGTGCTGTCCAGGTAACCAGCGGCGGCGAGGGCATGGTAGGTGTCCGCGATGAACCGTTCCCCGCGCCTGATGTCGGCCTTGGGATGGTCGTCGCTGCCGGTGCCGTCGTCGGCCAGCGCGAAGTCAGGATCGACGAAGCTGACGTTCGGCAGCTGTCCCTGGGCCACGGTGTCGAGGAACGACAGGGTCTTCACGGGGATGCCGAGCACATCGGTGTCGCCGGGAGCGAACAGGTGCCAGAACGGGTAGTACTTGAGGCCCCACAGGGCCAGGAACGGGAGATCCCTGAAGAAGTAGCCGCCGGTCGGGATGCCCTGCTTGTTCGGGATCGGCGAGAGCTGGTCCCAGATGGTCGGCAGCTTCGAGAACGTGGTGAGGTTGTGATCCCGGTCCGTCCGTGCGGCGTGCTGGTACATGCGATTCGGGAAGGTCTCGCCGGCGAACGAGCAGAAATAGTGATCGAGCGTGGTGTAGTTCTGCGCGAGGGCACCAAGGACCGGCAGGTCCGGGACGTCCTTGGGCGTGCCGTCCGGGTTGAGGTTGGTGTAGAAGCCGATCGGGAAGGTGCCGGCCGCCGCCGCGGTCACGCCCGGGTTGAGGTCCAGCGGAGTCGGCCGCCGCAGGAACCCGTCCACCTTGCCGAAGTTGTACTCGATAAGAAATCCCTCCCAGCTATGGTCGGGATCGCCGTACCCGCAGCCCTGAAAATCAGGGGCCAGCGGATAGTTGGGATAGATATTCCCGTCGGTTGACAGATAGGTCAGGTCGGTACGCCCGTTCGCTCCGGGCAGCCAGCCGAGGAAGTGATCGAACGAGCGGTTCTCCATCATCAGGACCACTACGTGCTCGATTCCGCCCGAGCCGTTCGGATGCAGGGCCGGAGCGGCACTGGCAGCCGTCTGGGCCAGGAACTCCGCGCCGGTCAGGGCCGCGCCGGTTGAGGCGCCCATGAGCTGAAAAAAAGTTCGCCGTGTCAGCATGGATTTCAGTATGGAGGCAGTTCTCGACATCGGGCAAGGACGATAAGCTGCTGCCATATTTCCGATTCCGTACGTTCAATTGCTCGTCGGGTGTATTTAACCGGCCAGGCCCAGGCCGGGCCCAGGCCAGGCCCGGCCTGGTGATCCGGAGACATGGTGACCGCGATGCTTACCCCCGCGCACGCGACGATCGCCGAACTGCTGCTGGCTCGTGCGCAGGACGACAACGCAGCGCTGCTCTTCGAGGACCGGCGGTGGAGCTGGCGTGAGCTTGTCCGGGAGGCGGCCGGCCGGTCGGCGGTCCTTCAGCGGCTGCGGCAGCCGGACCGGCCATGGCACGTCGGCGTGCTCCTGGAGAACACGCCCGAGTACGTGTTCCTTATCGCCGGCGCCGCTCTGTGCGGGGCGACCGTGGTCGGCCTCAACCCGACCCGGCGTGGTGCCGAGCTGGCTGCCGACATCCGCGGCACCGACTGCGCGGTTATCGTGACCGACGACGCCTACGGCCATCTCCTGGACGGCATCGACCACGGCGCGCCGCTGGTCCTCGACGCCAGCGGCTCCGGGTACGCCGATCTCCTCGCCAGGCACGCGGGCACGGCCCGGGCGACGGCGCAGGGGCTGGACCCTCGGTCTACGCTGCTGCTCCTGTTCACCTCGGGATCAACGGGAGCGCCCAAGGCGGTGATCTGCTCCAGCGGCCGGTGGGCGACCATCTGTCAGGTCAACCCGATCCAGTTCACGGTCGGCGACGTGGCCTACAACGCGATGCCGCTCTTTCACGGCAACGCGCTGATGAGCGCTTTCGGCCCGTGCCTGGCTAACGGTGCCGCCTTCGCCATGCGCCGCAGGTTCTCAGCCTCCGGCTTCCTGCCAGATATCCGCAGGTTCGGCGCGACCTTCTTCAATTACGTCGGCCGGTCGCTGGCCTACGTGCTCGCCCAGCCGGAGCGCCCGGAGGAGTCCGACAACCGGTTGCGCTTCGGCTTCGGCACCGAGGCCTCGGTCGCGGACCGCGAGGAGTTCTCGCGGCGGTACGGCTGCCCGCTCTTCGAGTCCTACGGCTCGTCCGAGGGCACCTGTTACATCATCCGCACGCCCGAAACGCCCGACGGCGCGCTCGGCCTACCGCAGCAGGGTCACGTCGTGGAGATCGTCGACACCCTCGGCGGCGTGTGCCCGGCGGCGCGCCTGGACGAGAACGGCATGCTGCTGAACCCCGGGGAGGCGATCGGGGAGATCGTCTCCCGTGGCGCGGCGGCCCGCTTCGAGGGCTACTACAAGAATCCGCGGGCCAGCCAGGAGAAGCTGCGTAACGGCGACTTCTGGACCGGCGATCTTGGCTATCGCGACGAACGGGGCTTCTACTGGTTCGCCGGGCGCACAGCGGACTGGCTGCGGGTGGACTCGGAGAACTTCGCCGCCGCCCCGGTCGAGCGGATCCTTGGTCGCTTCCCCGACGTGACCGCAGCGGCCGTCTATCCCGTACCCGACCCGGTCACCGGTGACCAGGTCATGGCGGCGCTCCAGGTCTCCGGCGGCGAGTTCGACGCGGCCGCCTTCGGGTCCTTCCTCAGCGCGCAGCCCGACCTCGGAACGAAGTGGGCCCCGCGGCTGGTCCGGGTCACCAGGGACCTGCCCCTGACCGCCACGCACAAGGTCAGCAAGCCGACCCTGCGTCGCATGCTGTGGAACGGCGAGGATCCGGTCTACGAGCGCACCGGAGCGGGGTACGTGCCGATGACGGCGGAGCGCAAAGCAGCGCTGGCGCAGGAATACGCCCTGCACGGCCGAGAGCACCTGCTCCGCTTCTGACCGGCTATCGGCGCTATCGTGATGCTGCCGCGGTAGCCGGTTGCGGGTGCGGCGCGCGTTCTGGTCATGGTGATAACCCCGGCACAGCCAGGGCCGGGTAGCTGCGGGAGCCGATGCGATGACAGCCACCGTTGTTGGGCTTGAGGGCGGCCTTACCGGCAAGCAGTTTGCTGTCGGGAGTGAGCCGATCACGTTCGGTCGTGGCGAGGAGAACGACATCGTCCTCACCACGCCGTCGGCTTCGCGCGTGCATGCCGAGCTACGCCACGAAACGACTGGCTACGTGTTGTATGACCGGGGCAGCACCAACGGCACGTGGGTGAACGGTGTCGCGGTCACCGTCCGCCCGCTCGCGTCCGGCGACCAGATCATGATCGGTGACGAGGTGTTCCGCTTCGACGCTCCCGATTCGCGCACCACTCTCCAGCCGATCCCCGTCCCTGCGGGTGAGCCCGTCGTGGCGAAGACGTCGGACCGCGTCATGCGGGTCACCGTCGCCGGCGGCGGGCCGGTCGGCCTCAGCTTCGCCTTGCTGCTCGAGCACCTGATGGGGCCGCGGGCAGCTATCAGGGTCTACGACGGCCGCTGGAGCAGGCAAGCCGACCGGATCGTCTGGAAAGGGCCCGAGGACGGCAACATCCGCCGCCTGCAGGTCGTGACCATCCAGAGCCGCCAGTTCCTCAAGCTCCCGCCCCAGGTTCAGGAACGCCTGTTCGCGCCGGGCGCCTACACCGAGATGTGGCCGAAGGGCCCGGACTCGATCGAGGATCTCGGGCCGCGCAACGTCCGGATCGCGCATGTAGAAGATCAGCTGCTAGCCCTCGCGAACGAGAAGCCGGACCACCTCACGCTCGTTCCCGAGCTCTTCGACCCGGCCAGGGCACAAGACGAGCTCGCAGGACAGGACGTGCTCGCGATCTGCGACGGTGGCCGGTCACGAACGCTGGAGTACTTCTCCGGTAAGTTCGGCGCCGCTGACGCCTCTCTGTACGGGCTAGAGGGCAGGCAGGTGCAGGATATGGTCCTTGGCCTGCGGGTGAAGTCCGAGCTCACCGATCCGATGGCCGTACTGCTGACTGTGACCCAGAACCGTTTCCTGCTGAACTCGCTGCGCGGCGAGGGCTTCCTCAATATGCGGCTGACGGATCAGGAAGCGAAAGAAGCGGTCGGGATCGACCCGGTCAGGCAGTTGTTCACTGAATGCATTCAGGCCCAGCCCTGCCTGATGGAACTGCGGTCAAGCGGTGAGTTCCACTGCGGGATGCATCAGGCGCTCTTCCTTCCGGCCCTGCTGAAGGGATCGGCCTTCTGGTCGCGGGTGGAGGAAGGCCTGGAGCTGTTCGGCGTGCGGCCAGAGAACCTGACCGCGGTGACGGGATTCCGGCTCGACATGGTGCAGCGTCCGCGCTTCACGGCCCAGTTGTACCCGAGGACCGCCACCGCGCCCGGGACGTTCGGCTTCCTGCTTGGCGACGCGGCGAACGCGATCCACTTCTGGCCGGGACGGGGGCTCAACAGCGGCCTGGCGTCGGCTATCTCGCTGGCGCGGTGCCTCGCGGCGCCCAGGCGCGGATCGGTCCTGCGGGATGCGGACTTCGTCCGCCACGAGGCGGTGATGTCCATGCTCCAGTATCGTCACAAGACCCGGGCCTGGCGACAGATGGTTACCACGGATGCCGCGGGTAACACGCTGGCCATCAAGGACCTGATCGCGCAGGGACTAGCGGACGCCGACGGGGGAGCATATGACCGCGAAGCGGATCTCGGCGCGCTGATGCAGCGGCTGATCCAGAC
>DASWAA010000499.1:0-16663 GCA_036391385.1 Streptosporangiaceae bacterium | reverse complement strand
CATCGTCTTGCCGGCCTGCTGGAGATGGGCGTACGGGTTGCGGCCGCCATTGCGCCGGTCCTTGGCCGCCACCATCGCGCCGATGTGCGTCGGGGCACCGGAACGGCGGATATAGGAGCGGATGTGCGGCGCGAAGTAGCCGCCGGCCCCGGCCAGGACCGGCATGGCGAACGGCGGCGTGATCGACAGTGCCCACATCGCGTTCGACTCGGACTGCTTCTCGAAGGCGACGGCAAGCACCCGCCGGTGCACCCCGGACTGGATCAGGCTGGCCGCGACGTTCCCGGTCGCGCCGCCGACCGAGCCCGCCGTGTGCACGCGAAGCAGTGGCTTGCCCACCGCGCCGAGCGCGTCGGCCAGGTACAGCTCAGGCATCATGACGCCCTCGAACAGGTCAGGCGCCTTGCCGACCACGACCGCGTCGATCTGGTCAGCGGTCAGGCCGGCATCGGCCAGCGCGCGGTCGACGGCCTCGCGGCACAGCCCGGCCATTGACACGTCGCCCCGCTTGCTGCGGTGGTGCGTCTGCCCGGTCCCAAGGACCGCCGCCCGCTGCTTCACCGGGTCATCCTTCCCGCTAGCTGAGTGCCGTCCCCGCGTCTCATCGGGCCTCCATGACGCAGACGAGATTCTGCTGGAGGGCGGGGCCGCTGGTCGCGTGGCCGAGCGCCACGTCGGCTCCGCCGGACATGATCTGCACGGCGGCGCTGCCTATCCTGGCCAGTCCGGCCGCGAACATCGGGTTCCCGCACAAGGCGCCGCCCGACGGGCTGAGGCTCACCTCGTCGCCGAGCCCGAGCGCCCGGCGCAGGATGATCTCCTGGTGGGTGAACGGCGCGTGCAGTTCGGCGACCTGAGCGCGGTCGGCTCCGGCGGCGGCCCCCGCGCTCGCCGACGACGGCGAGCTGGTCAGGTCCCTCGCGCCCAGCGAGCCCGAGTCGATCCGGTGCTCGAACCCGGTGATCCAGGCCGGCCGCTCGCACAGCTCGCGCGCCCGGTGGGCCGCTGCGAGGATCACCACGGCCGCGCCGTCGGTGACCGGCGCGCAGTCGTGGGCGCGCAGCGGGTCGGCGACGTACGGCTGACCGAGCAGCTCGTCGGCTGAGCTAGCCCCGGCGACCAGCGCCCGGGGATTGGTGACGGCTGACGATCGCGACCTGACAGCGACATCGGCCATCTCGCGCTCGGACCAGAGCCCGGCCTCGATCCCGAGCCTGGCCTGCAGCGCCGCGATGGAAACCGAGTCCGGCCACAGCGGGGCTACGAGGTAGGGGTCGAGCTGGAGCGCCAGCACCCGGCGCAGGGTGCCGGCCGACGACTTGCCGAACCCGTAGGCCAGCGCGATCTCTGCCTCGCCGGTCAGGACCTTGATCCACGCCTCGTACAGCGCCCAGGCGCCGTCCATCTCGACGTGCGACTCCATGACTGGCGGGAACGCACCGATCGCGTCGACTGCCGACACGAAGGAGAATGCCCGCCCGGCCAGGTAGTCAGAGGATCCCGAGCACCAGAAGCCGATATCGTCCTTGGTCAGCCCCGTGGCCGCGAAGACCTCGCCGAAGATCGGCACCAGCATCTCCACGCCGTTGGTGGTGGCGGGGGAGTGCCGCTCGTTGGGCGCCTGGGCGAAGCCGATCACTGCGACGTCAGTCATGTCCGCCGGTCCTTGTTCACAGGTGGTGGGCGTAGGAGTCGTAGGGTGCGTCCGGCTCCCCGGTCGGCTCGAAGTGGTCGATGTTGTGGCCGATGTCCCACTCCTCGCGAGGCTTCCACACCGCCTTGACCCGCATGCCCATCCGGACCTCGTCGGGCTCGCAGCCCAGAATCAGGTGCTGGAACGCGATGTCCGCGCCGTCGATCAGGACCGAGGCGGCCACGTACGGGCTGGGGAATGTCTGTCCGTGGAACGGCACGTTCACGATGCAGAAGGTCGTCACGATGCCGGTGTCGGGCAGTGCGACCTCGTCCCTCGTGGGCACTCCGTCGACCGGGCAGGCGCCGCGCGGCGGCAGGTAGACCTTGCCGCAGGCCGGGCAGCGCTGCCCGATCAGCCTGCCCTGCGCCAGGGCGAGCAGGTAGGCGCTCTCGCCGGGCGAGACCGTGTGGTCGTAGCTCAGCTGGATCGGCGTGGTAATCATCGAGACCGGCTCGCCCGGCTCTGCCGGCTGGCCCGGTTCGCCCGGCTCGCCCGGCTCGAAGCAGGCGATGTCGGTGATGCCCGAGCCGGCCGTGGCGGCCCAGCGGGGCCGGACCCGCAGTCCAGTCCGCAGCTGGGCGGCCGAATCGGCGTCGACGGCGTGCAGCATCGCGGTGTCGGCGCCGTCCAGCCGGATCAGCGCCCAGCCGAACGGGCGGTCCAGCGGCTGCCCTTCCAGCGGCCGGTCCGTCCAGGTCCAGCTCAGCACCGTCCCGCCCGGGCCGACCTCGACGAGGTCGCGTGGCGGCGCGCCGGTGACCGGGTCGTACTCGAACGGCGGGGCGTGCACTTGACCGTCTGACGCCCTGGCTCCGAGGATCCGCCGGCCGGCCAGTGCCGTGACGAACTCGCCCAGAGTCGGGCCGAGCGACCTGGTGTAGTCGAACGAGATCTCCATCAGAGCGTGCAGCGGCTGGCTCACGGAGGACTGGCTCGCGGGTGGCTGGCTCACGGATCAGAGTGAAACATGTTCCTGCTGTTGCGGGCAATAGGAATCTAGAACACGTTCTAGTCCGGGGATGGGCGAGTGCTGGCCGATATCCGTTCGGCAGACCTGCCAGTCCTCGCCGATACTGTCCTGGTGAACCGGATCTCCGTGGTCGGCAACAGCGGCTCGGGCAAGACGACGGTAGCCAGAAGGCTCGCGGCGGCGCTTGCCGTCCCGCACCTCGAGCTTGACGCGGTATTCCACCAGCCGGGCTGGCGGGAACTGGACACCGAGAGCTTCCGCGCGCGGGTCGCGGACTTCACCGCCCAGGACGGCTGGGTGGTCGACGGCAACTACTCGCGGGTCCGGGACATCATCTGGGAGCGCGCCGACACGGTGATCTGGCTCGACCCGTCCCGGAGCCGGGTGATGCGCCAGGTGATCTGGCGGACACTGCGCAGGGCCGTGACCCGGGCAGAACTGTGGAACGGCAACCGCGAGCCGGTGGGCAACTTCTTCCGGGTCAGGCCAGAGGAATCGATCATCGCCTGGGCGTGGTCCCGGCATCACGTCTACCGGGAGCGGTACCTGAGGGAGCAGTCCGACCCCGCGAACACCCACCTGACCTTCCTGCGCCTGCGCACCCGCGGCGAGATCACCGCCCTGATCGAGAAGGCTGCCGCCAGCTAGGCGAACGGATTGCGTGCACGCACTCCGGCGTAGCTCTGGCCCGGATTGAGATCTTCGCTGTAGAGCACGTCGCAGCCCAGAACGAAGGCGCTCCGCACGATCATCGCGTCCCACAGCGATATGCCAGCACTGGAGTGCAGGTCGACAGCGGCGAGTACGTCTTCTGCATTCGGCGAATGAACTCGCCATCGGGCGAGATCGCGGATGACCTGGGCGGCGGAAGGGGCGTCGAGAGGCTTCGGAACCTTGCGAGTCACTGCGACGAAGAATTCCTGCAGCACCTGTACGCTGACGCAGCCGTCTCGGGACTCCCACAGATCTTCGAGCAAGGATCTGGCGCGGCGGTGCTTGTCGCCGGCGCTGACGTCGTACGCGTACACGACGACGTTGGTATCGAGGAACCGGCGGCTACCGTTCATGAAGGTCATCGCGATTCCAGGCGAGGCGGCCATCGGTGCCCAGGTCATAGTCAGCATCTAGCGAACTCAGAGCGCGTTCTTTCGCGGATGCGTATCCGGTCTCGCGTTCGACCAGATCCCTGAGCATTCCGGCCAGGAGCTTCGAGACTGACGTCCGACGCTGCACCGCGATAACCCTGGCCAGCTGGATGTCCTCTTCGGGCAGAGAGAGCGTGATGTTCTGATTAGCCACGGGCACCTACCGCTACAGCAGAGTGGATTGCACGTAGGACAGTGTAACACTTGATTACGTGGACTACTGGCCGGTGAATACCGCGGGGCGCTTCTCGGCGAAGGCACGCGGGCCTTCCTTGGCGTCGGCGGACATGAAGACCTTCATGCCGATCTGCGCTTCGAGCGCGAACGCCTCGTTCTCCGGCATGCCCTCGGTCTCCCTGATCGTGCGCAGGATCGCCTGCACGGCGAGCGGGCCGTTCGCCGCGATTAGTTCCGCGACCTCTAGGGCACGCCTGAGCGCTTCGCCGTCTGGCACGACCTCGCCGATCAGCCCGATCCGCTGCGCTTCAGCGGCCGTGATGTGCCGGCCGGTCAGCAGCAGGTCGGCGGCGACCGTGTAGGGGATCTGCCGGACCAGTCGTACCGCGGAGCCGCCGAGCGGGAACAGCCCCCAGCGTGCCTCGGAGATGCCGAACTTCGCACTCTGGCCGGCGATCCTGATGTCGGTCGCCTGCAAGATCTCGGTACCTCCCGCGATCGCTGGTCCCTCGACGGCCGCGATCAGCGGCTTGGTCAGCCGGCGGCCCTTCAGCAGCGAGTCGATCACCGACAGGTCCATCGCCCCGCCCCTGAACGAGTCGCCCGGGTGCGACGACGTCATCGCCTTGAGGTCCGCTCCGGCGCAGAACGCCCCGCCGGCGCCGGTCAGCACCGCTACCCGAATGTCGGGGTTGGCATCGACCTCGTCCCACGCCTGCCGCATCAGGGCCATCATCGGGCCGCTGAGCGCGTTGCGTGCGTGCGGGCGGTTCATCGTGACGACGAGAACGTGGCCATGGCGCTCGATCAGAGCGTGCGGTGGCTCGGTGCTCTCAGGCTGCTGGCTCATCACATCTCCCGGTCGGCGCAGGCTTGTATAAAACAGTAACAGGTTCTAGTTTCGTCCCATGGCACTCAACATCGCCGACCTGTTCGAGCACTGCGCCGACGTCGTCCCCGACCGGATCGCTGTGGCCTGCGGCGATCGGCACGTTACCTATCGCGAGCTTGACGAGCGGACCAACCAGCTCGCGCACCACCTGGCGAGCCTGGGCGTCGGAGCAGGCGACCACGTCGGACTGTACGCGCGCAACTCGATCGAGGCGGTCGAGACCCTGATAGCGGTGTACAAGCTCCGTGCCAGGAGCGTCAACATCAACTACCGGTACGTCGAGGCCGAGCTCCGGTACATGATCGACGACGCCGACCTGGTCGCGCTGGTCTACGACCGGCAGTACGCACCGCTGGTCGCCGCCGTCCTGCCGGACGCGCACGAGCTCAAGGGCTCCGTTGTCATCGACGACGGATCTCCGGCTACCGGTGACGTCCCCGGCGTCCCGTACGACACCGCACTGGCCGGATCGTCACCCGAGCGGGACTTCGGGCCGCGCAGCGGCGAGGACATCTACCTGCTCTACACCGGCGGAACCACGGGCTACCCCAAGGGCGTGCTCTGGCGTCAGCAGGACGTGTGGCGCACCCTGGGCGGCGGCATCGACTTCCTGACCGGCGAGCCGCTGCCCGACGAGTGGGTGCAGTCGCAGCGGGCAGTGGCATCGGCCACCGGGCTGGTCAAGCTCTGCACGGCGCCGCTGATCCACGGCAACGCGCAGTGGGCCGCGCTGATGGGCCTGTTCGCCGGCGAGACGATCGTGCTCGTGCCGAAGTTCGACGCGCACGAGATCTGGAAGGCGGTGCAGCAGTACAAGGTCAACGTGCTTGTCATCATCGGCGATGCGATGGCCAGGCCGCTGATCGAGGCGCTGACCGAAGGCGGCTACGACGCGTCCTCGCTGGTCGCCTTCTCGTCGAGCGCGGCACTATTCTCCCCGGCCGTCAGAGAGGCCTGCCTTGCGGCGCTGCCTAACGTGGTGATCACCGACGCCATCGGATCGTCCGAGACCGGGTTCACCGGCATCAGCTTCGTCAGCGCCGGATCGAAGACCAGCGGCGGCCCCCGGGTGAGCCCCGGCCCGAGCACGATCGTGATCGACGATGACGGCCGCCGGGTCGGACCCGGCGAGACCGGCCGGATCGCGCGTGGCGGGTACATCCCGCTCGGTTACTACAAGGACCCGGTCAAGACGGCGGCGATGTTCGTGCAGGTCGACGGGGAACGGTACGTCGTCCCCGGAGATTTCGCGCGGGTCGAGGAGGACGGGACGGTCACGCTGCTCGGTCGGGGCAACGTGTGCGTGAACACCGGCGGCGAGAAGGTCTTCCCCGAAGAAGTCGAGGGCGCGATCAAGGAGCACCCGGACGTCTTCGACACGCTGGTGATCGGCATCCCCGACGAGCGGCTAGGCCAGAGCGTCGCGGCGATCGTGCAGCTACGCGAGGGCACCAGCCTGAACGTCGCCGACCTGGAGACGGTGGTGCGCAAGCACATCGCGGGCTACAAGGTGCCGCGGACGATCTGGCTGACCGACCACATCGGCCGCACACCGAGCGGCAAGGCTGACTATGCCTGGGCGCGCAAGTTCGCCGACGAGCGGCTGGGCCCGGTGAGCAAGGACCCGGGGCCCGAGCCGCCTGCCGCTGCCAGGCCGCAGGAAGCCTGAGCTGTGACCCTGCACACCCCGCTCTGTGACCGGTTCGGCATCGAGTACCCGATCTTCGGGTTTACCCCGTCGGAGCATGTCGCGGCGGCGATCAGCAGGGCCGGCGGCCTAGGCGTGCTCGGCTGCGTCCGCTACAACGACGCGGACGAGCTCGAAGCCGCCCTGACCTGGATGGATGCCAACACCGACGGCCGCCCGTACGGCGTCGACATCGTGATGCCTGCCAAGGTTCCGGTCGAGGGCACCGAGATCGACCTCACCCAGCTGATCCCTGCTGGCCACCGGGAGTTCGTGCAGCAGACCCTGCTGCGGCTCGGCGTGCCCCCGCTCGCCGCCGACGAGGAGAAGCGTGCGGGCGTGCTCGGCTGGCTGCACTCGGTCGCCCGTGCGCATGTCGAGGTGGCGCTCGCGCATCCGGTCAGGCTGATCGCCAACGCGCTCGGCTCGCCGCCAGACGACGTCATCACTGCTGCGCACGACCACGGGATCGCGGTGGCGGCACTGGCAGGCAAGGCCGAGCACGCGGCCAGGCACGTGGCGCGCGGCGTCGACATCGTGGTGGCCCAGGGATACGAGGCTGGCGGTCACACTGGCGAGATCGCCAGCATGGTGCTCGTGCCCGAGGTCGTGGACGCGGTCGGCGCGCAGGTACCGGTGCTGGCCGCCGGCGGTATCGGCTCTGGCCGCCAGATCGTGGCGGCGCTGTCACTCGGCGCGGCCGGGGTGTGGATGGGCTCCTACTGGCTGACGACGCAGGAGTACTCGCTCGGCGCAGGCGCGTCAGGCGTGCGGGAGGCGCTGCTCGCGGCGACCTCGTCGGATACGGTGCGCTCGCGGATCTACAGCGGCAAGCCCGCCAGGCTGCTCAAGAACGAGTGGACGAAGGCCTGGGAGGAACCGGATGCGCCGCACGCGCTGCCGATGCCGCTGCAGAACCTTCTGGTCAGCGAGGCGCACCAGCGGCTGATGGACTCAGGCAACCCGGCGGTGGTCCCGATGCCAGTCGGCCAGGTGGTGGGCCGGATGAACGAGGTCCGCCCGGTGGCTGAGGTGATCGCCGCGCTGCTCGCCGACGCGGACGAGACGCTGACCCGCCTGGACAAGCTGCGCTGACGCGCGCCTCGATCGGGGTGACGGATCCGGCAGGTGCGGTTGTCCGGTGGTTTGAGCGACTGCGATACTCCCCCGGTGGACTCAACGCGGCGCGGTTTCCTTCATTCGGCCGGACTGACGGGACTGGGCGCGAGCACAGCCGCGGCCGGTCGGCTGCTGTCCGGCTCGGGCAGCGAGAGCCAGGGCAAGGCCAGCCCCGGCCCGGTCCCGACCGTGCCGCAGGCGAGCTTCTACGGCGCGCATCAGGCGGGCATCGGGACCCCGGCGCAGGACTATCTGCAGTTCGCCTCGCTCGACGTGGTCAGCACCTCGGTCACCGACCTGCGCGAGCTGATGATCACGTGGACGCGCACGGCCGCGCTGATGGCCTCGGGATCGGTCATCGGCCCGGTGGAGACCGGCAGCAAGCCGGCGGTCGACACCGGAGAGGCGATCGGACTGCCCGCGTCGAACCTGACGGTGACCTTCGGCTTTGGCCCGACCCTTTTCATGAGCAATGGCAAGGACCGGTTCGGCCTAGCCGCGAGGCGCCCCGCGCCGCTGGCGGACCTGCCCGCCTTCCGCACCGACGCGCTGCGAGCCGGGATCAGCGGCGGCGACCTCGGCATCCAGGTCTGCGCTAACAACCCGCAGGTGGCTTTCCACGCAGTGCACGAGCTGGTCAGGCAGGCGAACCCGGTGGCTCGGCTCCGGTGGCTGCTGGCCGGCTCTGGCCGGACCGGGAACAGCCAGCGTCAGCCGATGCCGAGGAACCTGATGGGGTTCTTCGACGGGACGGCCAATATCATGGCCGAGGATTCCACGTCCATGAACAACTTCGTCTGGGCAAGCCCGACAAGTTCGCCGGCGTGGATGCGAGGCGGGTCTTACCTGGTCGCGCGGCGCATCCAGATCGAGCTCGGCAAGTGGGACGCCACGGCCGTGAGCGGCCAGGAGCATACGATCGGCCGGAAGAAGCTGTCCGGCAACGTGCTGGCCGCTCCGCTACCCGCTCACTCGCACATCCTGCTGTCCTCGCCCAGAGCCAACAACGGCGAGCGGATCCTGCGGCGTGGCTACTCCTACTTCGACGGGGTCGATCATGCCTACGGCGCCCCCGCGACCGGCCTGATGTTCTTGTGCTACCAGAGTGACCCCAGGAAGCAGTTCGTCCCGATCCAGCGCAAGCTCGCCGCGGGTGACGCGCTGAACAAGTTCATCAGGCACATTGGCAGCGCGATCTTCGCGTGTCCGCCCGGAGCCTCGTCGCCATCCGGGTATGTCGGCGAGAGGCTCCTGCGCTGACCCGTGGCCTAGCGCGGCTGGACGCGTGCGCCCGGCCAGGTGGGCCGCTGCCGATGGGCACCGCCTCGGTGGTCCAGGTCCGTCCGCCGTTAGTGGTGATCATGGCCGACGCCAGCCCGGCGACGTGCAGGAAGCCATAGTTCAGCGACGAGAACGAGACCGGCGCGCCGGCCAGGATCATGTCTGAGCTGTGCACCGTCCAGGTCCTCCCGGCGTTGGCGGTCTCGATCAGCTCACCACGAGCGCTGATCACCCACTGGCTCATGTTCAGCGGATCGAAGCAGACGGCAGGGGTGCCCGCGGTCGTGCCCGTGCTGACCTGACCGGCGATGGTCCAGGTCTGCCCACCGTCGGCGGACTTCTCGATAACGATCCTCGGCCCGTCGGTGACCGGTACCAGGACGACGGCGCTGACCCGCGAGTTGACGACGCGCGCGGGCCCGACGTCCGCTCGCAGGCCACGCGACCGTGGGTCGCCGCCCCAGCCGCCTTTCGGGGTGGTCAGCCGGGCAGGAACCCAGCGGCGTCCGGCACTGCGGGTCCGCCAGACCAGGGGGCCGTCCGGCCCGGAGCCGCAGGACCCCTCGGTGAGCCACCCAGCGCTCGCGTTCGCGAAGGTAACCTGCGGCTGCTGCGGGCAGCCGGTTCCGTTGCCGGCCCGCAGGACGGACCGGCCCTGCAGCGGGAGAGTGCGCGCGGGAAGCGTGGTCCAGGTGTGACCGCCGTCGATCGTGCGCCACAGCCGCAGAACTTCCCGCGCAGCCTGGCCCGGCCGGGCCAGCGACGGCGCGGAGAGCCTGGTCGCGGCGCTGAGCAGCCATCCGTGCTCGGGGTCGGCGAAGTAGATCTGATAGTCGGCCGGCCCCGGTGACCGGATCCCGTCCAGCGGCAGCGGCTTACTGCGCCACCAGGCCAGGCCGGAGTCGGACGTGCCGGTGATCGTGGCCACCTCGCCGTCACCGGACCGGCGCGGGTGCGCCTGGACTACCCAGGCGTTGGCCGGCCCGAGGAAGTAGCTAGCCACGAGCCGGCTGCTGATCTTGCGGCTGCTCAGGGCGATCCGCCAGGTCCGCCCTGAGTTGGCGCTCCGCACCACGGCAGGGCGCCCGCCCGCCTGCTGTAGCGACCAGACCACGCCGTGGTCGGTCGCCTTCAGGCCGGCTGATCCTGGGGGCTCGGTGAGCACGGGCGCCCCGGGCTGCAGTCCGCTGCTGCAGCCCGCACCTGCCAGAGCCAGCATTACCGCGACCGCCGTCCCGGCCTGGATGCGGCCAGCCCGCGATTGCTGGAACCCCATGTCAGCCCCCATGCCGGCTCAATCTAAAGTGCGCTCACCTACTTGACGCGCTGCCACGCCCGGAAGTTGCCCTCCGCTCTAGTCGCGTGAACCAGGAGGCGCGTGAGGATCGTGTGTCTGCGCTAACGCGGATTCGGGGTCGCGAGCAGCTGCCAAGACTTGCCCTGCCAGAGTTCGGTAACTGCCTGGCCGGCGTAGGTTCCCGCAGCGACACACGTTGTGCCGAAGCAGGACACGGCCAGGAGCGACGTCCCGGGCTGACCAGCTGGACTGGCCATTTTGGAAATGATCCAGATCGCATCCTGGTCCTGCTCGTAGAAGGGCACGGCCAGGTTGTAGTCGCCGACCGCCATGCAGCGCGCCGGTGCGGTGCAGGAGATGCCGGTGAGCTCGCTGTAGCCGATGCGGTTGAGGTTTCCCGTCGGCTCGGCCCGCCAGCGTGCCCCGTCCCAGCTCTCGGCCAGCGTGACCTTGCCGCGGGTCGAGCCGACCGCCATGCACCGCCGCGGGACCGTGCAGGAGACGGCGGCCAGCTTGTCCTGCCGGGCGACGTCGAGGGCGGGCACGAGCCGCCACGCCCTCCCATCCCAGCGCTCGGCCAGGATCCGGTCCCGGTATCGGGGGCTGGGCCGTGCCGAGGCGCCGCTCGCGTAGTCACCGACCGCCAGGCACGCGGTCGATGCCGGGCAGGAAATGCCAGCCAGCGTCACCGGCTCGGCTCGTCGCGCCGGGTCCGGCATGGGTGAAACCCGCCAGGCCGAGCCGTTCCAGGTGCCTGCCACCGGAGTGCCCGACCTGGTGACTCCGACGGCCATGCACCGGCTGGGGGCAGGACAGGACACGGCGTCGAACGAGGTGACTCGCCGTTCCACCCGCCACTGGCGGCCGGTCCAGCCGAGGATCAGCGATCCCACCGCGGTGCAGTCGTCGGCGCTGGTGCAGGAGACCCCGGTGAGCGTGCCGTCCCGGCCGCCGGGCGGCGGTGCCTGGACCTGCCAGCCGGTGCCGTTCCAGTGCTCGATGAGCGGGTGGGCGTGGTCGGCCGCGCCGTAGTAATACCACCCGACGGCCACGCAGGAGGACGCCGATGGGCAGGAGATGCCATGCAGGAAATCGGCATGCTTGACGAGCGCCGTCGCCTCAGTCTTGCCCGGCGGGCTTGCTGCCGCCGCGCGGGTCCGGCTGGCCGTCCCCGGCGTACCGGTGCTCGGATGCGCCGCACCGGGCGCCTCGGCCTGACCGCATGCGGCGACTAGGCCGAGGCAGGCGATCGCCGCCAGTATCTTGCCGCTGAAACCGGACCGTCCTCGTAGGGGCATGTCGCCATTTCCTTTCGTTCCTGCTGGGCTATTGGTTAGGACATCGCGGGAGGCCAGCCGGTTGCGCACAGATCTGGCCCGCGTATGTCCGGACGGCGGCTGCCTCCCGGGGTAAGGTCCGGGCTGTGACGACCGTCGACGACCTGGGCGATCCGGTCGAGCTGCCTGGCCGGGCGCACCGGGTCGTCTCGCTTGTGCCGTCCCTGACCGAGGCTGTCGCGGCTAGCGGCCTGAACGTCCTGATCGGGGCGACCAGGTACTGCACGCACCCGCCGGGCCTCGCGGTCGAGCGAGTGGGCGGGACCAAGAACCCGGACGTTCCGCGCATCATCGAGCTGGCCCCGGACCTGGTGCTCGCCAACGAGGAGGAGAACCGGGCGCCCGACCTCGCCGCGCTGCGTGCGGCCGGGGTCAGCGTCTGGGTCACCAGGATCAGCGACCTGCCCGAGGCGCTGGCATCGCTTGACCGGATGATCACCGTTGCCTGCGGGCTGCCGAGACCCGGCTGGCTAGAGGATGCAGCGGCGGCCTGGTCCCGCCCAGCCGATCTAGCCGCGACGCCGCGCCGGGCCATAGTCCCGATCTGGCGGCGGCCATGGATGGTGCTCGGGCGGGACACGTTCGCCGGCGATCTCCTCGCCCGGCTCGGCGTGCAGAACCTCTACGCGGGGCACGAGGAGCGCTACCCGAGGATCGATCTCGCCCAGTTGCGCCAGTCCGGGGCGGACCTGGTGGTGCTGCCGGACGAGCCATACCGGTTCACCGCCGACGACGGCCCGGAGGCGTTCCCCGGCGTGTCCGCCGCGCTGGTCAGCGGCCGTCACCTGACCTGGTACGGACCCTGCCTGGCAGAGGCCCGCACCGTCCTCGCCGCCCAGCTCGCCAAGCCGGTCCCAGGCGACCGCTAGCCGGGCAAAGGTCCGCAGCCGCGGTTCAGGTGGGCTCCCCCAAAGCCGGCCGCAGCTAGTTGCCGCGCCACTACTGCCTGTGCTCAATTTGCGTGTTTGCCCGCACCTCGTGCCCGCTTCCAGTAGGTTCCGTCAGGACAGGCGCTCCCCGTGCCACCTGACGTCAGCAGGCGTTAGCTCGCCGGGCGAGCGCGAAGCCTCGGGGAGAGGAGCGTGATGCCCTCAGCATCCCGCCATGCCAAACCTAGTTCGCTCGCCCCCAAGCTCAGGGTGGCGGCAGCGGCCGCAACGACGCTCGCAGGCGTGGCTGCGGCTTTCGTGTTCATGCAAGGAGGAGCCGCGGCTCCGCAAGGAGGATCCCCGGCTCCCGGGCTCGCTCAGGCCGGACTTCCGGTGACCAGCGCGGGCTCAGGCGTCGCCGACTTCGCGATGATGGCCACCATTCACCACGCTATTGAGGCCCGGGTAAGGCAGGCAGCCGAGACCGCCTCGCGCAGGCATCGCGCAGCCCTCTTGCGCGCGCGGCAGCAGGCGGCGCAGTCTCCCGCTCCGACCCCGAGCCAGTCGGCACCGCCGTCGAGCGGAACGGACGCGGCCAGTTCGCCGCTGGGAATCTGCATCCGCAACGCGGAAGAGGGCGGCAGCTATGCCTGGGGTCCTGGCAACGGCGGCGGGGCTTATCAGTTCCTGCTCAGCACCTGGGAAGCGTACGGCGGTGCGGCCAGCCAGTATGGCGTCGCCGGGCCCGCCTACCAGAACCAGATCTTCGACAACGCCATCGCAGCGGGCGGGGCGTCGAACTGGACGAACTACGACGGGTGCTGACGGCCCGCCGGCCAGCCCCCCGCGCCGGCCGCTAGTCGGTGTCGCGCTTCCAGTGCGGTCGGCCGAAGAATCGCCTGATCACGTCGTGCAGGCTGTCGCCGGTGTCCGCCAGCGAGTCGACCGAGTAGACCGGCGGCCCGGCCGGAGCGGGCAGCTTGGCCGCCTGCTCGTCGTCCAGGCTGGTCTCGATGTGCGTCGTGGTGATCCGGCCGATGTGCTCCGCGTCGATAAACCGCAGCCCGTGATGCGTCGCGATCACGATGCCCTCGAACAAGTCGAGGTCGCTGACCTCGAGGACGTGCTCAAGCGTGCCGATGTCGCTGCCCGAACTGCTCAGCACCGGCGTGCCACGAGCCGCGGCCTGGTAGGAAATCGGTGTTCCGTCAGTCATGACCGGACCGTACCATCGCTGTCTGCCCCTAGCGGCTGGCCGGCCCGTTCAGCGCGAGCGCCGCTCCGAGGCGGCGCAGCTGGGCGGTAGCACCGCCCAGCGCGAATTCGTTCTCCTTGGCGGCCGTGAAGTACCGGTGCAGCGCGTGCGAGGTGTCGATGCCGACACCGCCGTGCACGTGCACGGCAGTGTGAGCCACCCGGTGACCGCCGTCGGCCGCCCAGAACTTGGCCGTGGCGATCTCCTCGTCCGCGGGCAGTCCCGCTTCCAGGCGCCAGGCCGCCTGCCACATCGTCAGCCTGATCGCCTCGACGTCGATGTAGGCGTCGGCGAGCCGCTGCGCTACCGCCTGGAACGCCCCGATCGCGCGGCCGAACTGCTGACGGGTCCTGGCATACTCGGCGGTCAGCTCCAGCGCCCGCTCGGTGACGCCGAGCTGGTGCGCGCAGATGCCGACGAGGGCGCGAGAAGCTAGCCAGCCGGCGACCGTACCTCCGGGCTCGCCGAGCAGGCGGTCCGCGCCTAGCTCGACGCCGTCGAGTTGTAGCTCGGCGGCGCCTGCGCCACCGGTGAGCCGCTGCGGCCTGGCAGTCACCCCGCGGTCGGCCGGCTCGACGCAGAACACCGCCGTCCCGCGATCCGTCGCGGCAGGGACGAGGAACAGCCCGGCCGCCGCCCCGGCGGGCACGGTGGTCTTCGTCCCGGTCAGGCGCCAGGCTCCGTCGGCGTGCTGGGCTCGCGCCGACGGAGCCCGCGGGTCGTCAGCGTCCGGCTCGGCTAGCGCCACGGCGATGACAAGGTCTCCGGCGGCAGCGGGGGATGCCCAGCGCATGACCTGCTCGGCCGTGCCGAACTCGGCGATGCCGCCGGCGCCGAGCACGATGGCGGACAGGTACGGCGCTGGCGCGACGGTTCGCCCGAGTTCGGCCAGGACCGAGCACTGCTCGGCGAGGCCGAGCCCGTCGCCGCCGGCGTCCTGCGGGAGGGCGGCAGCGAGGATGCCGGCGGCGGCCAGTTCCGACCACAGCGCGGAGTCGAAGCCCAGACCGTCACCTTCGAGCTCGGTCAGCCGCTGCGGCGTCACCCGGTCAGTCAGGATCTGCCGGGCAAGTGCCGACAGTTCCTCCTGGGATTGCGTAAGGGAAAAGTCCACAGCTACTCCGGGTCCGTCGTCATCGTTTGTAGGGCTGGCCGAGCGCGAGCATCGCGATCATGTCGCGCTGGATCTCGTTGGTACCGCCGCCGAAGGTGAGGATCAGCGCGGACCGGTGCATCCGCTCGACCCGGCCGGCCAGCAGCGCGCCCGGCGAGCCCGTCCGCACCGTCGCGTTCGCGCCGAGCACCTCCATCAGCAGGCGGCAGGCCTCGATGGTGAGCTCGGTGCCGTAGATCTTGTTCGCCGACGCGGCTGCCGGGCCGAGTGACTGGCCGGCGTCGGACTTCGACGCGACCTGCCAGTTCAGCAGCTTGAGCACCTCGGTCCTGGCGTGCACGCGGGCCAGGCTGACCTGCACCCACTCGGAATCGATCACCCGGCGCCCGTCCGGTCCCGTGGTCGCCACCGCCCAGTCCCGCACCTCGCGCAGCGCCGCCTGCACCGGCGCCGCCGAGGTCAGCGCGACCCGCTCGTGGTTGAGCTGGTTCGTGATCAGCGGCCAGCCCTGGTTCTCCTCGCCGACCAGGCTGGCCACCGGGACGCGGACGTCGGAGTAATAGGTCGCGCTGGTCGAGACTCCGGCGACCGTGTGCACCGGGGTCCACGAGAAGCCGGGGGAGCCGGTCGGCACGATGATGATCGACAGGCCCTTGTGCCGCGGCGCCTCGGCGTCGGTCCGGCAGGCCAGCCAGACGTAGTCGGCATAGCTGATCAGCGACGTCCACATCTTCTGGCCGTTGATCACGTACTCGTCGCCGTCCCGCACCGCGCGGGTGCGCAGCCTGGCCAGGTCGGTCCCCGCCTCGGGCTCGGAGTACCCGATCGAGAAGTGCAGCTCCCCGGCGGCGATCCTGGGCAGGAAGAACGACTTCTGCTCGTCGGTTCCGAACCGCATGATCGTCGGCCCGACGGTGTTGATCGTCAGGAACGGGACCGGGACGCCGGCGATCGCCGCCTCGTCGGTGAAGATCAGCTGGTCGGTCACGGTGGCGTTGCGACCGCCGTACTCGGCCGGCCAGCTCAGCGTCAGCCAGCCGTCGGCCCCGAGCTGGCGGACGATCTCCTTGTAGGCGGCGCCGTCACCGTAGTCGCCGACGGCCGCGGCCAGGCCCTCCCGGCGGTCAGGCGTCATCAGGCCAGCGAAGTACTCCCGCAGCTCGTCCCGGAGCTTTTCCTGCTCCGGCGTGTAGGTCAGGTGCACGCGCCCTCCGCATAAGCCGATCGCCTCGTCTGCCAGCCGCATTGCCTGCCCAGCGAGTAGAACGTGTTCTAGTCTAGCTGGGCGGCCCGTGCCGCCGGTAGGTGCCTGCAGTGGTCCGCGTGCCAGGGCAGCTCCTAGCTGCGGATGAACGGGAGCAGCAGGCAGGAGTCGCCGAATTCGTGGCCGAGGTAGCCGGCCTGGTCGGCCTTGGCGTAAGCGGCCGTGACGAGCTCACGCCCGGCGACCGACTCCAGCAGGGCCAGATGGGAGGCCTCCGGGTCGTGCCAGCCGGTCACCAGCCCGCTCACTACCCGGGCCGGACGCTGCGCGCCGAGCACCAGGTCGGTCCAGCCCTGGCTGGCTTGCACGGCTCCGTCGGCGCCGACCGCGCTTTCCAGCGCGCGGGTGACCGTCGTGCCGACCGCTACCACTCGCCGGCCGGCGGAGCGGGTCAGGCTGACCAGTGCGGCGGTCGGGTCGGGGACGGTGAACCGCTCCGGCAGCGGCTGCTCGCCCGCCTCCAGCGACCCGACCCCGGCGTGCAGCGTCACCGGAGCGATGAGCACGCCCGCGCTGATCAGGTCGGTGACGAGCCGCTCGGTGAAGGGCCGGGCGGCGCT
>DASWAA010000498.1:0-2308 GCA_036391385.1 Streptosporangiaceae bacterium | reverse complement strand
CGCCTCGGCGATCAGCCGCGCCCGCGACAAGTCGATCTCGCCGGCGCGCAGCGCCGCTCCCGTCGCTGCCAGCCTCCACGCCAGCGTCACGGCGAGCTCGCTCCACCACGACGCCGATGCCTGCGACAATGTCAGCGCGAGTGACACCTGGGCGCAAGCTTCCGCTGGCAGCCTGGCGGGGCGACCGTCCTCGTCAACACCGACCTTGCTGTCCGATGCGGCGGCTCGTGAGGCCAATTCCGCTACTGCTGCGAGTTCTCCTGCCTGCGCCCACGACGCCAGGCGTCGATACGATGCGGCAACTCCGGCCAGCGCTCCGTCCTCCAAGTCCGGCGTCGGCCCGGTCGCTAGCCATCCAGCCAGATCAGGGCCGGTCGGCAGCGTTTCGGCAACTCGTCCGGCCACTAGCCCGAGCGGGATCGGCTGCGCGCCGGTCGCCTCCAGCGCCTGCAGCAGTTCGGCGAACTCCGCCTCCACCGGATCGATCGCCGCGGCGCTGATGCCGGCAGCTTGGGCGGAGCCAGCAAGGGGACCAGCGGACGGAACAGGAGATGGCCCGGCGTCACGGGGCACGGGCGGCCTGGCGGGCGGCGGCGGGCTGGCAGGAGCTTGCGGCCTAGCGGGAGCAGGCGGACTGGCGGCAGCAGGCGGACTGGCGGGAGCAGGTGAGCTGGCGGGAGCAGGTGAGCTGGCGGGAGCAGGCGGGTGGTGCTTGCGAGCCCATGGTGCCGGCTCGCTCAGCGTGGCCAGCACGGACTCGAAATCGAGCTCCCATGACCACGACATACCCTGTGGAGCCTCCTCACCAGCCACTCCAGGCATCGCCACCTCCTCTCGGCCCGCGCTCTTAGCTAACGCTCCATCACCTACTTCGACTATCGTAGCGAGTGCCTCTGACAGTCAACTCATAGAATCGAACATTAATTCGATACAGCTAGCACCGCATCGGTGACGACGGTGGTGGTCACGAGCGTGCGCAGGACGTGAGCGCCGACATGCCCGGTAGACGTGGGGCTGCCACTGGCCGCGTCGCCCAGCTCGTGGCCGAGTGGCCCGCCGAGTATGTGGACGAACAACTACGGCAGCACGACCGGTGACGCGGTCGACACGATGAGCACGGGCTTAACTCGCGCGGGCGCCTGATGCGTGATCCCAGCGTCGAAGAACGGCTCGAAATGACTCCATAGCTATTCACTTGTTGCCGTAGAAGTACGCCATGTTTACCGTCGTAAAAGAATTCCGTCGTTGTAGTCGCACCAGTTGCGGGTATTAACCTTTGCGGACTGGCACGCCGACGCGATCTCGCAAAACGGTTTGAGTGCCGGTGAATGCGGAGGAGATAACTATGGCGAACTTCGCCAGGGAGCCCTTGATCGGGCTAGACGAGGATGGCATAGGCCTCCTGCGAGTCTGGGCCGGCTCCTGCACCGAGTTCCGGGCCGCTCAGCAACGAGACGGATCGATCGTCCTGCGTCCCATATCCGACCACGATGCCCAGTTGTGGCGGGCCGATCTCGTGGACGCAATCGCGGACAGTTTCAGCCGTCCCGACCGGATGATCCGAGTGAAACCAGGCAACCTATGACAGTGCGACTGATCGACTTCTCACCAGCGGCGTGGCAGGCCTATCAGGCCGTCAAGGCCACCGAGAACGGCCCGGTGATCCGCCAGGCCCTTGAGCAGATTGCCAGCTCGTCGGCGCTGGTCCAGACCGGCCTCGCGCCAGTGCGGTACAAGGTCGTCGAGGAACGGCTTGCACGGACTCCGGAGGTCTGGGGCCTGCCGGTCGACGGTCAGGACGGCTCTCGCTGGCTGATCATGTGGCGGGAGATGCCCTATGTGGTCGAGATCGGCCATATAGGCGCTGCTCCTTTGGCCGATCGTCGGCCAAGGCAGCAGGTACTCCACAGCGCGGCTGGTAACCCTGCTCACGCTGCCTCGGCAGGACAGCTAGGCAAGGGTGACGCGCTCGGCGCCAAAGTTGGCCGTAACCTCCAGCCGGCCGCCGATTGCCTCGACGTAGCGGGCTAGCTCCGCGAGGTCAAGGCTGCCAGGATCAGCATCCTCGATCTCCGCGACCCGGTCTGGCGGCGCACCCATCCGCTCGGCCACCTGCCACTGAGCAAGGCCCCGGCCGATTCGCTGCTGTGCAAGGCTACGGGAACGGCTCTGGCGGACGAGTGCCGCAGCGCCGACCTCCAGGTCGCCGGCGTCTTCGGGGAAGAACGCATCAAGGAACGGCCGCACGTCGTCGAACGCGCACGCCGAAGCCTCCGGATCCTGCCCGGCTCGAACCTGGCGCAGGATA
>DASWAA010000497.1:0-3825 GCA_036391385.1 Streptosporangiaceae bacterium | reverse complement strand
TGCCGCACGTGCTCGGGGCGGCCGTCCCGGCTGGCGCCGGGAGAGTTGCTGCCCGCGGTCGCAGCGCGGGCGGGGCCGGTGACCTGGGCAGGCCCTGTGATCAGGCCGACCTTGGTGGCCAGGACCGCGCGCTCGCGGTGGCCGCCTGCCAGTGCCCGGCCGACTAGTGCCTCGTTGGTGAACGGCCCGTAGGCATCGGCCGTGTCGATCAGCGTCATGCCCAGGTCGAGGGCCTGGTGGATCACCGCGATGGACGTGGCGTCATCACGCGGGGTCTGCATGTCGTAGGAGTGGGTCATGCCCATGCAGCCCAGGCCGACGACGCCGACCTCGGGACCCGCGCTGCCCAGGGTCGTCGTTCGCATGTGCCCGTGTTTCGGCTGGATCTGCACTGCTGTCTCCTTCTAAGGGCTGCGGCTACGTGCACGGGACGAGCCGGATCGTGGCGGAGCGCGCGTCTCGCTCCTGGGGGCTAGGGGCGGATGAGGACCTTGAGTGCCTCGCGCCTGGCCATCGCACGGTAGCCGGCGGGCACCTCCTCCAGGCTGACGGTGCGGTCGAAGACTCGTCCGGGCTGGAGCGTGCCGTCGAGCACGTCGGGCAGTAGTTCCTCGATGTACGCGCGGGCCGGGGCCACGCCGCCGGCGAGGGTGATGTTGCGCAGGAAGACGCCGAAGTCCATCGGCACGTCCGCGTACTGCGGGGCGCCGACCCGGCTGACCACGCCGCCGTCCCTGACAACGCCGAATGCCGTCTGGATGGCCGGCCGGAGACCGACGCACTCAAGTACTGCGCGGGTGCCGTCACCACCGGTCAGTTCCCGTACCTTCTCGATGCCTTCGTCGCCGCGCTCGGCGACGACGTCGGTGGCACCGAACTCGCGGCCGAGTTCCGTCCGGTCCTTGTGCCGGCCCATCAGGATGATCTGCTCCGCGCCGAGCCGCCTGGCGGCCAGGACCGCCGACAGGCCGACCGCCCCGTCGCCGATCACCGTCACTGTCGTACGCTGCGAGACGCCGGCCTTCACCGCACAGTGGTGGCCGGTGCAGAACACGTCGGACAGGGTGAGCAGCGACGGCAGCAGCGCCGAGTCCTCCCCGACTGGGAGCTTGACCAGCGTGCCCTGCGCCTGCGGTACCCGCACCGCCTCGCCCTGCCCGCCGTCAAGACCGTCACGAGCCCAAAGGCCGCCGTGGCGGCACGACGTCTGCAGCCCCTCGGCGCAGAAATCGCAGGTGTTGTCCGCCCACACGAACGGCGCGACCACAAGGTCGCCGGCCCTCAGCCCGGAGACCTCGGCGCCGAGGTCCTCCACGACACCAATGAATTCATGCCCCATCCGCTGGCCCTGATCGCTGGCTGGCATCGAGCCGTAGGGCCACAGGTCGCTGCCGCAGATGCACGAGCGCACCACCCGGACTATCGCATCTGTCGGTTCCCGCAGCACAGGGTCGGGCACGTCCTGCACCCGTACGTCGCCGGCGCCGTACATCAGCGTCGCTCGCATGACACGTCCCTTCCGGTTCTGGTCGCCTCGCTGTGAGGTCGATACCCAGAAAACCAGCGACGGCGCGCGCGTGGGAGAGCCTGCCGTTCTCCTCATCACCTGGCGGGCAAGGATCACCCCGGAGCAGGCAGGCCTGCCCGTCCCGGGCTGCGGCGCCAGATCCGGGCTGCGTCAGCGATAGGTCCGCGCGAGCGCGGCCAGCTGAGATACGACCCGCCTGCTCGGCGGCCAGGCACCCGACAGGCCGCCGGCGGCACTGCCGTGCTCGGGGTTCCAGTAGGTGAGGATCCGGTGGCCGTTGTTGTGAGCCATCCACGCTGCCAGCAGCGAGAACCAGTGCGCGCGGTGCGAGTCGGACGGGCTGTTGGTCTCGCAGATCCGGATCGCCGGGTGCGGTGTGCCGGCGACCTTACGCCAGGTGGCCAGATTGGCATCCATCCGCTGGTACAGCTTCGCCTGACTCAGAGTGCCGTCAGCATTATGGAAGCGCGGGTTGTCGTACTGGTCGGTTCCGTACCAGTCCAGGTTGCGGCCCAGCCAGGCCTGGCACTGGTTTGCCGGTCCGGAGATGATCGATCCGTAGCGTACGTTCGTGCCGCGGCACAGGTGCTGCATGTGCGCATGCATGTGGTACATGCTGTCGGCGTTGATGTATGCGGGATAGCGGAGCGGGTTGCCCGGACCGGCTTCGTGCCAGATGGACAGCTCTGAGCACGGGGGAGCCGAGTCCACCAGTTCCCTGATCTGACTGTCGAGCCTGCCGCGGAGCAGATCGCCGGGATGCGGACGGATGGAGAGCGTCACCCATGCGCCGGGCAGGCGGTTCGGCCACTGAGCTGGGAAGACGTTCTCGACGCTGTAGTAGATCCGGACGGCTCTCGCGCCAGGGACGGCGGTGGTGAACTCCTCGTAGTAGTTCCTGTTCACTCCGAAGACGATTCGGGGGTGTGCGGCGGATGCCTGCCTGATCGCCATTCCGGCGAGGGCGACCCCGCCGATGTGAAGCGCCGACCGGCGGGAGATATCGGTCACTGGCCTGCGCCGGATCGCTCCGGCACTCTCGGTCAGCCCTGCCACCTGGGTCCTGCGCATGGCGTCATCGCTTCATTAGCCCTTTCTTCGGGCGGCGCTTTCGTCTGCATCGCGTGGGCTACGAGCCGACAGCCCCATCCGCGCTGGCCGCGGTTGTGGAGGGATCATACTACTCATAGTCACTAGAAACGGGCAGATAGCTACTAAATCCACATCGAGCATCATGCGGGCCTTGGCGGATGCAGTTGAGCGAGTCAGCAGCCGAAGGAGGGCCAGGGAGCGGGAAGGCTGAAACCTGCTCGTGGCGGGCGTGCGCTCCTAGTCCACGATGCAGGTGATAGCCAGTAGCCGACGGCCGACGTCACCGCTTATCCGCGTCGTCGCTGGGCTGCCTGGCGTACGCACTGGCGGGCGTCTTCGCGCAGTCTCAGCCGCTATCGGCGGGTGCCTTCGAGGCAGACTTCCCGCCGGAACCGGAGGCGGCCTTGCTGAACTGCCGCAGCCCAAGCAGGTCCCTCATCTTCTCCAGGACTTTGTCGGTGAACAGGCCTGCCAGTCCGCCAATGGCTGCGGCGAGGACGAGGGCGGGCCGTCCGGTCGCTGACACCTGGTTGAAGAAGCCCGCGATGATCGCCATGTAGAAGAGCACGCCCACGGCGGCAGCTTCGATGGGCCGCAGGAGGTACCACCACAGGTACCCACGTTCCAGCGTCTCGTGACCTGCCCTGTTGGAGAAGGTAAGGATCAGAACCGCAAGACTGCCGAGTACCGCCATCAGCATGACGATGATAATCAGGCTGAACTCCGTCGTCGGCGTGAACGCAAGCTCCAGGAAGTGCGCACGAGGCCCTGCCGTAGTGTCGATGCTGCTGACTGCGAGCGACCAGGCCCACGGCGCGATGGCCAGGGCGGCAGTACCGAGCACGGCGAGGTAGCAGCCCACGGTGATCAGGCCGCCGCGCTTCATGCGCTTCCCTGATTCATGCGGCTCCTGGTTGTTCGTTAGCTGCGTCGTGATCCTCTCGGCCATTACTGCCAGGTCGCGGAGGTATGGATCTGATCGCATATCTGTCATGACGCCTCCATTAGGAAGCCGACTTCCCTCACCTTCATGCTCGGCTCGTATGCAGGCGAGCGAGAGAGGCCGTTGGTCCCGCGCTATGTGCCAGAGGTCGCCCGGCCGGACGAGTCGGTGGTCTTCTGGGATGGCGACACGCTCGTGATCGCCGGCGGGCTTACACTGGTCAACGCCGGCGTGCATTTCGACGGCGGTCAGGTGCTGCGCT
>DASWAA010000496.1:0-4454 GCA_036391385.1 Streptosporangiaceae bacterium | reverse complement strand
TCGTCGATCACGAACTCGCGCGAATCGACGAGCATCATCATGAACATGCCGCCCGGGAACACGTTGTTGGTCGTGATCTCGCGCTCGTTGTGCGAGTGCCACATGAAGGCGTAGCCACGCTCGTTGGCGGGGTTCGCCTGGGTGTTCGCGGGCTGGAAGACGCTGTTGGGCCCGGTCGCGCGGGTGGTGGCGTCAGGCCCGAGGTAGGGGCTGCCGCTGTACCAGGCGCCGTTGGTGAAGATGTTCGGATCGGGCAGGGTCGCGGGGCCGCCGCCGGGCACGTCGCCGAACGGCGCGGCCTGCAGCGGCTTGTTGTGGTCCTGGCACCATTCGAAGTAGTTGATCGCGGTCGGTGCGCCCGTGTTGTAGCCGTTGGCGTCCGGCGTGCACGGCAGCTTCGCGGCGAGGTCGCTGGAGGCGGGGTTGTGGCCGTAGGCGTCCCAGTTCAGACCCCGGCCGGTCCAGTAGAAGATCCCGTCGAAGGCCTGCCCCGGAGTCGTCGTGGTCGTGAACAGCAGCGGTCCCGCGAGTGCCGGGACCGCGGTGGTGGTGCCCTGATACGTGATCGTCCCGCTGCTCGTGATCAGGTTGCCGTCGCGCGCCAGGATTCGCACGTGGTTGCCGTGCTCGTGGAACGGATGCTGCCAGCGGCCCTGACCGATGACGCGGAGGAGCACCAGCTCGCCCGGGTGCATGTGCGGGTTGCCGTTGTACGGCTGGTGCGGGTACACGGAGTCGTAGTTCGGATCCATGTCGTCCGGCATCGACCGACCGTTGATCACGAAGTAGCTGGGGTGGTACGGCTCGGTCGGCACCTGGAGGCTGCAGCCGGCCGCGCCGGCGACGCAGTTGCCCTTCGCCGTCACCTGCGCCAGCGCCGTGCCGTGGATGTTGAGGTCCATCTCCGCGAACTGGAACAGGTACTCGCGGTCGTAGCAGCTCCCGGGGTGGTCGTAGGCCGCCGGCGCCAGGCGGAAGTCCGCCTCCTTCCACTGGGCCTGGGCCTTCGCGTTGCCGCCCGGGTTCGTGAGCGGCAGGCCATTCGTGCAGGCCGCGGGCGGGTTGCGGGGCAGCACGATGATCGCGCCGTACAGCCCCATCTCGATCTGCAGATCACCCTGGGTGCCGCTGTAGTAGGCGTGCGTCCCGGGCGTCGTGGCCGTGAACCTGTAGGTCACGGGACTGCTGGACGCGGCCTCCTGGGTCAGCAGGCCTGCGACGCCGCCTGTCGCCGTCACCGCGAAGTCCGGGAACAGGATCGACGTGTTGCCGGCCGGCGGCGGCAGGTTGTTCGTCAGCATCACCGTGACCGCGTCGCCCTCGGTCACGATCAGGGTCGGGCCGGGGACCTGCATGGTGCTGCAGGCCTGGTTCGGCAGCGTCGGCTTGAAGCCGGCGGGCGCCGTGAGGCACCCGTACCCCCAGGCATAGACCTGATTGCCGTCCGGCTGATTGAGGAACGCCGGCTGCGCGGTCAGGTTGAAGGCCGGGCCGGTGATGCCCGGCGCCGCCGCGATCGCGCCCGCCGGCGCCAGCAGCGTCCCGGCCATCATCATCGGGGCCAGCAGCCGGGTCATCGACGTCACCCTGTTCATGACTTGTGCGCTCATCGCCGTCCCCTAATTGACGTGAACTTCCGTCATCAGGCCGCCGAAGTTCTCGGCGTCGTTCGACAGATGGTCGAGCTGCGGCGTGTAGAGGTAGAACACGCTGCCCGTCGGATACTTCGTCGTGTTGCTGGCATCGAGGACCACGTCGAGCGACTCGCCCCCGCCGAGCGTGATCGAGTTCGTGTAGTAGTCCATGTTGTTGCCGGCCTGGTCGCGAAGCAGCTTGGCGTTGTAGCCGATCACGTGCATCGGGATGCCGAGCGAGGCCAGCGTCGAGTACTCGCTGACGCTCAGGTCGGAGATGCGCAGCAGGGCCTTGCCGCCGACCGGGATGTTGATGATCGACGGCAGCGGCTGCGAGTAGTGCACCCTGCCGTCGGAGGACTGCGTCACCTGTGGATTGGGGTTGACCGTGTCCGGATAGCTGCGGCCGTTCAGCAGGAAGTACTTGTCCTTCATGTCGACGAAGGACTCCGGGTTGAAGGTCATGCCGACGAAGTGGAAGTTCGGATCGAAGCCGTGGATCTGGAGCGGATACTCGGCGTCATAGCGGGTCGAGCCGTCGCCGTCGTTGTACGCGTACTTGACCGGCTGGCCGTAGTTGGGGTTGGTCAGGGCCGTGCCGACCGTGTCGAGGGCCTGCGGGGTGGCGTTCGGCGCAGGAAGGTTCGTGCTGCACAGGATGTCGGCGCCCGGATTGCACGCCGTGCGCAGATCGTTCTGCTGCGTCTGCAGCGCGGTGTAGAGCAGGGTGCCCACGGGCACGCGGTCCTGCCGCGGCCGCACGTAGAGCTGGCCGACCATGCCCATCTGGAGATGCTCGGGCGGCGTGATGTGGCAGTGCCAGAAGTAGGTGCCGGCGTCGGGCGCGAGGTAGTAGTAGGTGAAGCTGCCCCCGATGTTGATCGCGACCGAGGCGTCGGGCACGCCGTCGTAGACGCTCGAGGCGTTCGGGTAGCCGTGGAAGTGGATGGTGTGCTGCTCGAAGAGGTCGGGGCGCATGATCATGCCGACGTTGGACAGCGTCAGGAAGAACTCGTCGTCCTCGTCGATGGCCAGCAGCGGCGCCGGGATGTTGCCGTTCATGACGCCCACGTCGATGATCGGGCGCGGGTCGACGTGGCCGGTGAGGCCCGGGAGGCTCGCGACGGTGGCCGTCCCCGACGTGGTGACCTGGGCCAGCCCGGGGACGTTCGCCGCGAACTGGAACGCCTGGTCGGCGGAGAAGATCGTGTTGGTGACGTTGACCGCGCTCACCGTCCAGAAGGCCGGCGTCCCCTGCGGACACGCCGGGCTCGGCGGGAGGTTGTTGTCGTAGCAGGTGCCGGTCCCCGAGACGACGATCGGGTCGTTGACCTTGAAGAACGAGGGCGCGTTCAGGACGACGGTGACCGTCGTGCTCGCAACCGCGGGAGTGCAGACCGGGGGGGTCGACGTCGAGAGGGCCGAGGTGCAGCCCTCGCTGAGGTCGTAGATGGTGTCGAGGTATGCCTGGTCCATCGTCAGCCCGACGGCGCCGTTGTAGCTGAAGGCCCCCGCCGTCCCGGGCAGCGTCCCCAGGACGTAGCCGCTGCCGCTGTCGGACGCGCCGTTGGTCGTGGCAGGGTCCCCGGGCAGCAGCGGATCGCCAGGCTTCACCGTGCCCGGGTAGATCGTGTTGAACACGTTCGGGAACTCCGTGCCCGGCTTGCCGGCCGCGATGTCCGCGAGTCCGGACAGCGGACCGAAGGAGAACATGTAGGTCTGGGTGCCGTCGGCCATGGTCGCGTAGCCGTCGCCGCCCGCGACCTGCTGGCACTTGATGGCGCCGTTCACGTTGGTCGCCGGGACGAGATAGCCGACGTTGTTGGCCGCGGTGCAGCCGTTTGGCACCGAGCACGTGAACGTCGTCGGCGCGGTGTAGGCGGGCTCGGAGTTGTTCTTGCTCGGATCCGGATGCGTGATCGTGCTGGTCGGGCATTGCACGCGGAACGACTGCGCGCCGGCGGGGAGAGCGAACAGGACGGACAGGACCGCCAGGATGGTCCGATGGGTCCTCTGGTCTGCGAACGTGAAGCGCGGGTCGACGGCCCTCACGCATCGTGACGCCTTCATGTGTCACCTCCAGCGGCGAGCACGTGCTCGTGCGGCGCATGATCTGGCGCTGGCGCGGCGGCCCGCATCGGGGCCTAACCGGACCCCCGGTGTGGTCCGTGATGGCCACGACCCCGGGTGTGGCGCGCACGCGGAGCCGGACGGCCCGACGACGACCCACGTCGAGGGGCGACCAGGGCCTCCGCGGGTCGCCGCGTTGCGACCCGACACCGCGAGGAGTAGTTGGAGGGAGATGGCCCGCCTGCTCACGTCCCTCGCTCTGGCTGGCGCGCTGGTGGCCCCCGGTCCCGGGGCCGGCGACGAGCTCTATTCCTTCGTCGACGGCGACGGCGTCACCCACTACACGAACGTTCCCCACGAACCGCGCTATCACCTCGTGCCGGGCGATGGCGGCCACGCCCCTCGCCCCGATGAGACGAGGCGACCCGGCGCCGGTCGGGTCGCGCCTCCCCTGCCGAGGCGGACGGCGGTCTTCGACCAGCACATCCGCGCCGCCTCCCGGAAGTACGGGCTCGCGCCTCCGCTGCTCAAGGCGGTCATGGCGGTGGAGTCGAACTTCGACCCGACCGCCATCTCGTCCAAGGGCGCCGCCGGGCTCATGCAGCTGATGCCGGAGACCGCACGCGACATGTGCGTCCGCGACCTGCTCGACCCCGCGCAGAACATCGAGGGCGGCGCACGGTATCTGCGCCAGTTGCAGGATCGGTTCGGCGGCGATCTGGAGCGGGTCCTCGCGGCTTACAACGCGGG
>DASWAA010000495.1:0-3747 GCA_036391385.1 Streptosporangiaceae bacterium | reverse complement strand
GAAGTTGAACTCCTGATCCGAGAACGGCGGTCGGCTACGGCGGTTTGTGATAATTTACCGCGACAGGCAACCAGGAAGGTCATGAGCCCAGCCGAGAGCGTGCTCGGCCGCCGTGACGATCCCCCTGCGAGCCGACTCCGCAACTACGCGCATAAAGCGATGGTGTGGCGTTCAGGTTCAACAATTGTCGGCTCTGAGATTTTTCGCCAAGGCATCGTCATCCGGTGGCGGTCGCAGCCAAAATAATGGAGGCTCAGATGAAGGTAATCGGTGCGGGATTGCCGCGCACGGCTACTCTCACTCAGAAAATCTCGCTAGAGATGCTCGGATTCGGACCGTGCTACCACATGGTCAACGTCCTGAGCGACCTCAGCCTGGCCCCGCAGTGGCACCAGGCCTTCGAGGAAGGCGCTGACTGGGACAAGATCTTCGCCGGCCATCAGGCCACCGTGGACTGGCCTGGCTCCTTCTTCTGGCGCGAGCTCGTCGAGGCCTACCCTGACGCCAAGGTGCTGCTCAGTGTCCGCAGCGGCGAGTCCTGGGCCGCCAGCATGCAGAACACGATCTGGGGCGTCTTCTACGGCGACGTCCTCATGCGCCACATGTCGGACGCCCGCGCCACTATCGACCCGGGCTGGCACGAGTACATCGAGCTCATGAAGGCCATGTGGCAGAAGAGCGGGCTGCTCGGCGACATGGGCGACAAGTTCGACCCGGCCGTCCTCGCAGCCGGGATCGAGCGGCACAACCAGGAGGTGCGCGACACCGTCCCGGCCGACCGGCTGCTCGAGTGGTCGCCGGCCGACGGCTGGGAGCCGCTGTGCAAGTTCCTCGAGGTGCCAGTTCCGGCCGCGCCGGTGCCGCACGTCAACGACGCGTCGGCCTTCGCCGGCCGGATCGTCGACGGCGCCCTCGCGTTCATCAGCGACTGGCAGGCCAGGCAGTCGGAGGCCGCGGCGAGATGAGCTTCCGCGTCGGCACCCTGCGGAACAGGGCCGAGGAGAGGCCGGCGGCAGCGCGAGGTGAGCCTGGCGCGCCACGCCTGGGATGGCTGCTGGCCGTCGCCTGCGTGGCGCAGTTCATGGTGATCCTTGACCTGACCATCGTCAACGTCGCGCTGCCCTCGATTCAGACCGATCTCAACTTCTCCCCGATCAACCTTCCGTGGGTTGTCGACGCGTACGCGATCGTTTTCGCGGGCTTCCTCATGCTCGGCGGGCGGGTCAGCGACCGTTTCGGTCCGCGCCGCACGCTCGCCGGGGCGCTCGTGCTGTTCGCGGCCGCATCGCTAGCCGGCGGCGCGGCGAACAGTCAGCAGATGCTCATCGGTGCCCGGTGCCTGCAGGGCCTCAGCGGCGCGCTGATGGCCGCCTCGTCGCTGGCCGCGATCACCATGTCGTTCCCCATGGGGCCCGCGCGGCATCGCGCGATCGCCCTGTGGGGTGCGATGAACGGCGCCGGCGGCGCGGCCGGCGCACTCTTCGGCGGGGTGATCACGCAGGAACTCGGCTGGCGCTGGGTCCTGCTGATCAACCCGCCGATCGGCGTCGCGGCGGCGGGCATCGCCTTCCTCGTGATCGCCGAAGGCGGCCGTCGGGCGGCCGGTGCCGGCTTCGACCTGCCGGGTGCGCTGACCCTGACCATCGGCCAGATGGTCCTGGTCTACGGCATCGTCAACAGCGGCCAGTACGGCTGGGGCTCGCCGAAGACGCTCGTCCCGATCGCGATAGCCATCGTGATCCTCGCCCTGTTCAGCTTCATCGAGACCAGGGCGAGCGCTCCGCTTGTCCCCTTCAAGGCCATCCATGGGGTGCTCGCCGACTCGAACCTGATCGTGTTCGTGTTCAGCGCCGCGCTGTTCCCGATGTGGTTCCTCAGCTCGCTGTACCTGCAGGAGGTGCTCGGGCTCTCGCCACTCGACGCGGGCCTGGCGTTCTTCCCGATGGCGCTGACGATCTTCCTGACCGCGCAGCAGGCGGGCAGGCTGGTCGGCATCTTCGGGGTACGGATGGTGCTCACCAGCGGGCTGATCCTGCTGGGCAGCGGCATGCTGCTGTTCACCAGGATCCTGCCGACCGGCAGCTCGCTCGGCTTCGTGGTGCTGCCTGGCGTGCTGTGCGCGATCGGCATCGGCCTGTCCATCGTGCCGTCCACCATCGCCGCCACCCAGGGAGCCACGCCCCAGCAGGCGGGCCTGGCTTCTGGCCTGGTGAACACCTCGCGGCAGGCCGGCGGCGGCCTCGGCATCGCGCTGCTGATCTCGTTCGCCACGTCGTACACCAGCCACCTGATCGGGTCCAACCACCCGGTCCCCGACTCGCTCACGGCGGGTTTCCGGCTTGGCTACCTGATCGCGGCCTGCCTGGCCCTGACCGCGGCCCTGATCACCTTCATCCGGCTGCCTAAGGCCACCCCGGCCCAGGCTAAGGTGCCAGCGCAGGCTGCGCCCGCTGACGGAGCTGAGCATGCGGCAACCGCCGCGCCTGCCAGGTCCCGTTCGCACCTGCGGATGCCCGCGGTCGCCCTGGCCATCCTCGCCGTCTTCGTGACGGCGGACTTCGCCTTCGCCGGGCGGCCAGGCGCTCCGATCGGCTCCTACAAGCTCGACGGCGCCTACACGTTCGTCTCGGCGCCCGGGCTGCACCCGCCGATCGTGCGGCCCGCCGCCTCGCACACGACCGGCACACCGGCGCCTGGCTACATCCTCACCGGCAACTTCTACGACCTGACCAAGCCCCCCATGACGGGCCAGAGCGGGCCGCTAATGCTGGACAACAACCTCCAGCCGATGTGGTTCCGGCCCGTGCCGACCAGCATGGTGTCCTCGAACCTGAGCCAGCAGACCTACCAGGGCAAGCCGGTCCTGGTCTACTGGCAGGGCCTGATCACCAACGCGGGCGCCACGACCAGCGGGCAGTACATCGTGGTCAACCAGCACTATCAGACCGTCGCCACGCTCAGGGGCGCCGACGGCTGGGTGCTCACCCTGCACACGATGCAGATCGTCGGGGACCACGCCTACGTGACGGCGAACAAGAACATCCCGATGGACCTGTCCAGGTGGGGTGGCGTGTCGAACGGAGCCCTTGATGATTCGGCGGTGCAGGAATACAACCTCACGACCGGAAGGCTGCTCCGCTCCTGGGATGCGTTCAGGCACATCTCGCTGAGCGACTCGCACTCGCTGCCGCCGGGCAACGGCTTCCCGTGGGACGCCTACCACGTCAACTCGGTCGACGTGATCGGCCAGGACACGGTGCTCGTCTCGATGCGAGACACCTGGGGCCTGTACAAGATCAACCTGGCGACCCAGAAGATCGACTGGACGATGGGCGGCCGGCACTCGGACTTCGCGTTCGCCCCGAACGCGCTGTTCAAGTACCAGCACGACGCGACGCTGCTGCCGAACGGCCAGATCAGCCTGTTCGACGATCACTGCTGCTTCCTGGAGAGCGGCGGTACCTATCTCGCGCCGGACGGCCCGTCCCGCGGCCTGGTGATCAAGTACGACGTGGCCAGCCACACGGTGGCGCTGGTCCGCCAGGTACGGCATTACGACGAGAACGGACAGCAGGGTCACGACGCCTCGTACATGGGCTCAAACGAGGTGCTGCCGAACCAGCACCTGTTCGTCGGTTACGGGAACCTGCCGTTCTTCGCCGAGTACGACGCGAACGGCAACCTGGTGATGGACGCGCTCTTCCCCGGCTCGGACCTCACCTACCGTGCGATCAAGATCCCGGCGAG
>DASWAA010000494.1:0-3671 GCA_036391385.1 Streptosporangiaceae bacterium | reverse complement strand
GGGCAGGTGTGCCAGTCGTTGATGGTGTCGTCGTACTGGATGCCGGGGTCGGCGCACTCCCAGGCGGCCTGCGCCATCTGCCGGAACAGGTCCTTCGCCTGGACGGTCTTGACGACCTCGCCGGTCTGGCGGGCCAGCAGGTCGAAGTCGCCGCCGGTCTCCACCGCATGCATGAACTCGTCCGAGACCCGGACCGAGTTGTTCGCGTTCTGGTACTGGACGCTGTTGATGTCCTTGCCGCCGAGGTCCATGTCGAAGCCGGCGTCGCGGAGCACCCGGATCTTGTTTTCCTCCCGGGCCTTCGTCTCGATGAACTCCTCGACATCGGGGTGGTCGACGTCCAGAACGACCATCTTGGCCGCGCGCCGGGTGGCACCGCCGGACTTGATCGTCCCGGCCGACGCGTCGGCCCCGCGCATGAACGAGACCGGTCCGCTGGCCGTTCCCCCGGAGGCCAGCAGTTCCCGGCTCGACCGGATGCGTGACAGGTTGACCCCCGCCCCGGAGCCGCCCTTGAAGATCAGGCCCTCCTCGCGGTACCAGTCCAGGATGGACTCCATCGTGTCGTCCACCGCCAGGATGAAGCACGCCGACACCTGCGCCGGCGAGGAAGTGCCGACGTTGAACCACACCGGCGAGTTAAAGCTGAAGATCTGATGAACAAGGGCGTAGGTGAGCTCGTGCTCGAAGATCTGCGCGTCGTCCTCTGAGGCGAAGTAGCCGTGCTTGCGGCCAGCGTCGCCATAGGTGCCGACCACCCGGTCGATGAGCTGCTTGAGGCTCCACTCCCGCTGCGGCGTGCCGACCGCGCCGCGGAAGTACTTGGTGGTCACGATGTTCGCCGCGTTGACCGACCAGAAGTCGGGGAACTCGACGCCAAGCTGCTCGAAGTTGATCGAGCCGTCCCGCCAGTTCGTCATGACGACGTCGCGGCGCTCCCAGTTCAGCTCGTCGTACGGGTGCGCCCCCTCGCGGGTGTAGACCCGGCGGATCCGCAGGCCCTTGCTGGCTCCCTTGCCGCCCTTGGCCGCCGGCCCGCTTGCCGTCTCGGTCATGACATCCCCCATCCGGAATCGCAGCGGATTCCATCGCGAGCCGCTACGGGCTCTCTTCCGATTGATTGTCAGTCGCCGTCCGGGCTAACCGGCCGGCTACGAACTGTTCCTGCCGTCCGACGACTGGGAGCCCGCCAGTTCCGCCTGACCGGACGCCCATGAGTCGTCGCCCTCGTGCCTGCTGCCCTGATGCTTGCCGTCCTCGTGCTTGGAGCGCAGCGCCGCGATCTCCGCCTCGAAGTCGTCAAGTGACTCGAATCCCCGGTACACCGAGGCGAACCTGAGGTAGGCGACCTCGTCCAGGGCGCGGAGCGGACCGAGTATCGCCAGCCCTACATCGTGCGAGGGCACCTCGCCGAGGCCGCGCGCCCTGATCGCCTCCTCGACCCGCTGAGCCAGGACCGCCAGCTGATCCTCGGTGACCGGCCTGCCCTGGCAGGCTCGGCGCACTCCGTTGACGATCTTGTCCCGGTTGAACGGCTCGGTCGCGCCACTGCGCTTGCCGACCATCAGGATGACGGTCTCCTGGGTGGTGAACCGCCGTCCGCACTCCGGGCATGACCTCCGCCGGCGGATCGCGGCACCATCATCCGCCGTCCGGCTGTCGATAACCCGGCTGTCCGGGTGACGGCAGTACGGGCAGTACACACGATCACCCCCTGCGACCCGTTATGCCCCAAAATTATCTTGATCACAAACTGTAGAAGAACTACAGGCTTGTAACTACTAGATATTGTGGTCCAGCCTCCGCTGAAGTGCAACCCCTTCGGCCCGGGGAGCCGATCCGGGATCGGCCCGCACGCCCAACCGGCAGGTAACTAGCGCGATGCCGACCTCGTGCCGTCCCGCGATCCTCGTTTCGCCGGCGTGTCGCGGCGGCGGCCTACCGGGAAACGAAGGTGAACAGAGGAGCGTCAGCCAGTGCCACGGCAACCGGCGGGCGGGTGCGGAGCCGGTGGACGCCGACGCCTGGGACGATGCCGGCCTCGACCTCATCGAACGCCACCTCGTCGAAGCCGCTGGCGGCGAACCACGCACGCACGTGCGGCGTCAGGTCTGGCGGCCGGCGGTGCCTGGTCCAGATCACTGTCGCGCCCTCCGAGCAGAGCGTGGCAGCAGCCTGGACGGTGCGCTGGATGTCGGCATCGCTGATGTTGCCGAAGATGCCGCAGAGCAGGAGCACGTCGGCAGGCAGGGCGTCCGCGAAGCTGGCGACCCGGCTGGCGTCAGCCTCGCGGACGACTACGTTCGGCAGCCTGGCCCGCGCTGCGCGTTCCCTGGCGATCTGGGCGTTGCGCACGTCGTTCTCGACCAGGACGGCAGTGACGTCGGCTCGGCGGGGATGGCCGGGCAGCACGCCGATGACATCGTGGCCCTGCCCGGCGCACAGGCTGACCAGGGCGATGGGCCCGGGTCCGGCCTGGTCGAGCGCCCAAGCCAGGTGGCCTCTGACTCGTTCGAGCCGGGCGCTGACCGCCGACGCCGGGTCGTCGTACACCTGATGCCACGCCACCCAGTCCCGCACACGCCCATCCTCTGCGATCGCAGCAGGACGCGCGACTCGTTATCGGTGCGGTCATCGGGGACCCGGGACTCCGGCATGAGCGTGGGGTCGGGCAGGCGCGATCGATTAGGGTGAGCCTGCCGCAATTGTCGGGAAGGGTGAGCGAGAGTGCGATGGAGTGGCCCGGACGGCTACTGGGCGAGCGATGAACGATCGCTGGTCGATATCGACCTGGTGCATCAGTGGATGAGCGTCGAGAGCTACTGGGCCACTGGCCGCTCCCGTGAGGTGATGACTCGCGCGATCGAGAACTCGCTGGTCGTCGGGCTGTACGCGGCGGACGGCGCGCAGGCGGGTTTCGCCCGGATGGTGACCGACTACGCGACGTTCGCCTGGCTGTGCGATGTGTTCGTCGATGCGGAGCACCGCGGCAACGGCGTCGGGAGCTTCCTGGTGCAGACGGTCATCGACCACCCCGAAGTCGCCGGGATCCGGCAGGTGCTGATGGCCCGCCCGGGCCGCACGCTGTACCGACGGCACGGGTTCGGTGAATTGGTCAGCGCCGACCGCTGGCTGGAGCGCCCGGCCACATCCGGTCGGTGAGCCCGGCCGGAGTCCTAGCGATGAGCCAGATCCGCGCTGATGGGCTTCCGCTCGCGGGCGCCGCGGGCTAGGGCGTCCACCCGGCGCAGAGCGTCTGGCAGCCGGAACCGGCCGGCCAGCGAGCTCGGATAACAGACGTCTACCGCGACGCACAGCCCTTTACGGGCGGCCGCATCACTTAGCATTGATCAAAGCCACTTCGGTGGGCGATTTACCGTGATTAGCGCTACTCTCATCGATGCTAGGTCATGGACGGGGAGACATGACGGCCCGCCATCCGCTGCTCAGCCCGGAGACCGTCCGCCAGATAGAACGGGCCGCCTCCCTCCATCTCGGCCGACGTTGGGTGAGCCAGGGGTTCACCGATCTGAACGAGCAGGCATCGCATCCAGCCGGCATCCATCACGGGCAGCCGTTCTCGGTGTTCGCCAAGCTCAGCGTCGCGGCCGATGGCCGGGCGCAGTTCGCCGCGGAGCTGAGCGGGCTGGACCTGATCAGGCGGCGGACGC
>DASWAA010000493.1:0-10869 GCA_036391385.1 Streptosporangiaceae bacterium | reverse complement strand
CACGACCTTGAGGCGCGGCTCGCCGCGCGCGGCAACGACCGTGCCCTGGCCGCCGTCCGCGCGCCGACCGAACTGGCGTCGGTGAGCTACGTAGTCCAGGACGCACCGCGCGGTCTCGGCCACGCCGTGCTGTGCGCCGCCGACCACGTCGGCAACGAGCCCTTCGCGGTCCTGCTGGGTGACGACCTGATCGACATGAACGACGATCTGCTGTCCCGGATGATCGCGGCGCGGCAGCGGTATGGCGGCAGCATCGTCGCGCTGATGGAGGTTCCGGCCGACCAGGTCTCCGCCTATGGCTGCGCGGCCTTCAAGCCGACCGACGAGCAGGACATCGTCGCCGTGACCGACCTGGTCGAGAAGCCCGAGCCCAGCGAGGCCCCGTCTAACTGGATCGTGATCGGTCGCTATATCTGCGACCCGGCCGTCTTCGCCGTCCTGCGGGATACCCCGGCGGGCCGCGGCGGCGAGATCCAGCTGACCGACGCGCTGCGCACGCTGGCCGTGTCCGACCGCGTCCCGCTCCCCGGCAACCGTGACGGCGGCGGCGTGCACGGCGTGCTCTTCCGCGGCCGCCGGTTCGACACCGGGAACAAGCAGGACTTCCTGCGGACCACCGTGGAGTTCGCCTGTGCCAGGCCCGATCTGGCCCGGGATTTCGTACCCTGGCTCCGCGAGTTCCTCGACAAGCTGCCGTAGCGCCTGGAGCCGGGCAGCACTGGCGAGGAAGTTCGGTAGGCAAAGAGAAGCTGCTGTAGCAGGCGGGCGGGATCAGGGCGATGCAGTCAGTCGAGAGCTACCTGAGCGAGATCATCGCGGCGATCGCACCGGTGCCTGCGACTGACCTGCCGGTAGCGGAGGCTGACGGCGCCGTCCTGGCCGCCGACGCCACAGCCGCCTGGCCGCTGCCAGGCTTCGACAACTCCTCGATGGACGGCTATGCCGTGCTGGCGGCCGACGTCGCGAGCGCGAGCGAGGCCAGCCCGGTCACACTCGGCGTGCAGGCCGAGTCCGCCGCGGGCGATACCACCATCCGGACTCTAACCCCCGGGCACTGCATCAAGATCATGACCGGCGCGCTGCTCCCGGGCGGCGCGGACGCGATCGTGCCGGTCGAGTGGACCGACGGCGGCACCCAGACGGTCACGATCAGCCAGGCGGCCAGCAAGGGCAACGCCATCCGCCGGGCCGGTGACGATGCTCAGCCCGGTGACCTGCTGCTTCCGGCCGGGACCAGGCTCGGCGCGGCCCAGATCGGAGTGCTCGCCGCGGCTGGCCATGGCACCCTGCGTGCGCGCCGCCGTCCGCGGGTCACGGTCATCTCGACGGGGAACGAGCTGGCACCGCCAGGGTCACCGCTGGTCCCCGGCCAGATCTGGGACTCCAACAGCTACATGCTCACGGCGGCCGCCCGGCAGGCAGGCGCCGCGGCGACCAGGCACCCGACGCTGCGCGACGACACCGGGGTAGTGCTCGCCGCGATCAGCCAGGCTGCGGCGAGCGCCGACCTGCTGATCACCAGCGGCGGGGTCAGCATGGGCGGTGAGCACGACGTCGTCAAGGCTGCCCTGACCGAGCTCGGCACGGTGTCGTTCCGCAAGGTGGCGATGCAGCCAGGCATGCCGCAGGGCTTCGGTCAGCTTGGCGAGGGCCGCACCCCGATCTTCACCCTGCCGGGGAACCCGGTATCGGCGTTCGTGTCGTTCACCCTGTTCGTCGAGCCGGCCATCCGCGCGCTCCAGGGTCTTCCCGCGCAACGGACCGTCCCGCGGCAGTCCCGGCTCGCCGAGCCGGTCAGGTCACCCGAGGGCAGGCGATCGTTCCTGCGCGGGAACCTGGACCGGCAGGCCGACGTCGTCGTCCCGCTCACCGGCCAGAGCTCGCACCAGATCGCCTCGCTGGCCAGAGCCGACACGCTGATCATCGTCCCGGAGTCGGTGACCGCGCTCCCGGCCGGAGCACTCGTCGAGATCCTGGAGCTGCCATGAGCGAGGCAGGGATGGCCGGTCAGGCCGGGGGTGAGCCGGCCGCCGGCTCGCCGGCGGCCGGCCCCGCGCAGTCGCTCACCCATCTCGACTCGGCCGGACGGGCCAGGATGGTCGATGTCTCCGGCAAGGAGGTCACGGCCCGGACCGCGACCGCGACCGGGCGGGTCCTGCTCTCCCCGGAGGCTGTCGCCGCCCTGCGCGAGGGGACCGTGCCCAAGGGCGACGCCCTGGCCGTTGCCAGGATCGCCGCTATCGGCGGCGCGAAGCGCACCCCGGACCTGATCCCGCTCTGCCACCCGATCGGGCTGCACGCGGTCAGCGTCGACCTGACGGTGGCCGACGACGGTGTCACGATCGAGGTGACGACACGAACCGCCGACCGGACCGGCGTGGAGATGGAGGCGCTCACGGCGGTCACCGTGGGGGCGCTGGCGCTGATCGACATGATCAAGGCCGTCGACCCGGCGGCCACGATCACCGGCGTCAAGGTCCTGGAGAAGACCGGCGGCAAGACCGGGCACTGGAGCCGGCCATGATCCGCGCGCTGGCCGTCACGGTATCCAACCGGGCATCCGCCGGAATCTACGCCGACAAGTCCGGGCCGGTACTGGCGGAACTGCTGCGTTCGGCCGGATGCGAGACCGACGGGCCGCTGGTGATCCCGGACGGGGCCGCCGTCGAGGCCGCGCTGCGGGAGGCTGTCGACGCCGGATACGACGTGGTGGTCACGACCGGCGGGACCGGCCTGACGCCGGGAGACCTGACGCCGGAAATGACCCGGCTGGTGATCGACCGTGAGATCCCCGGTATCGCCGAGGCGATCAGGGCTGCCGGTGTCGGTGCCGGCGTGCCGAGCGCGATGCTCTCGCGCGGCCTGGCGGGACTCGCCGGGACGACGCTGATCGTCAATCTCCCCGGCTCGACCGGGGGAGTTCGAGACGGCATGTCGGTCCTGGCGGCCGTTATCGCCCATGCCCTCGACCAGGCGGCAGGCGGGGATCACCCTCGGGCTGACGGCTGACCGCTCGGCGGGATCTTGGCCCGGTACAGGCGTTCCGTGCCGTCCAGATAGCGCGCACGCGGGCGGACGCGCAATGATGGTCAGGTGGCATACGCGCGTGGCTGGCCGGCAACCCTCACTGAGCCCAGCCTGCTCGGCGCCCCCGTGGCCTTGCGACCGCTGGTGACCAGGGACGCCAGGTCCTGGCGGGAGGCGCGGGTTCGTAACGCCGACTGGCTGCGGCCGTGGGAGCCGACGAACCCGGAGACGCCCCTGTACCAGTCCAGCCTGGGCCCCTACGTCGCGATGGTCAGGACGATGCGGCGGGAGGCCAGGCACGGGATCACGCTGCCCTGGGTGGTGACGTACGGGGGAAGGTTCGCCGGGCAGCTGACAGTCGGCAATATCATCTGGGGCTCGGCCAGGACGGGGTCGGTCGGCTACTGGGTCGACCAGGAGTTCGCCGGGCTCGGCGTGACCCCGACCGCGCTGGCGATGGCCATGGATCATTGCTTTCAGGTGGTCGGGCTGCACCGGATCGAGGCGACGATCCGCCCGGAGAACCGGGCGAGCCGGCGGGTCGTGGAGAAGCTCGGGTTTCGCGAGGAGGGCATCAGGCGGCGCTGCCTGCATGTGGACGGGGCGTGGCGGGATCATCTGTCGTACGCGCTGACGGCGGAGGACGCCGGGGGTGGGCTGCTGCCGCGCTGGCGGAGCACGGTGCGGGCGTCGCGGACCCGGATAGGGTGAGCAGTCCCGGCCGGGAGGGCCTGTGGGCCGGTCGGCTGGGCTCGGCGCTGACATGCGGGAACGGTCAAGGGTTTGTCATGGGCGGGTCCGCAGTTGCTCTGCGTGGTGAGCTATCTCGCGACACACCGGCTCGCATCCTCGTGAATTCAGACCAGGCCGTTTACCGTGCGTGACGTGACCAGGTGCAGTTTCCGCCTCCGGCTCGCACCGGGGACGACGGCGAATCCGCCCGGCCTGGCCTGGTTCCTGGCCCGGGAGGTGTGGTGTGAGTAGCGCCATCCTCTATCTGGCCATCATCGCTATCTGGGCGATATTCCTGGTCCCAGCCTGGGTGCGGCGGCCGCATGCGGACGTGAGCGACGGCGAGGGGGAGTTCGGCGCCGACGACGAGGCCACGTTCGAGCATGAGGCCGAACTGGAGCACGTGCCTGCTGTGCACGGCGAGGTTGAGTTCGTGCACGACGAGGGCGGGCTGTACGACGAGGGCGGCATGGCCGAGCAGGAGTACCGTGGCGATGTGCCTAGTCATGCCGGGAGTGCGGCCCGTCCTGATCCCGGCACGGATGGCGGAGCGGACTACCGGCGTCCCTTCGCGGGCCCAGTCCGGCCGTCCGCGCCATCCCAGAGTCGCGAGCAGATGCTCCGCGCCCGCCGCCGGATGCTGACGATCCTGGCATCGATGACCGCGGTCACGCTCGCGTTCGCGGTGGACGGCCTGGTCAGGTGGTGGATCTGCGTGCCGCCTGCTGGGATGCTGGTGCTGTACGTCCTGCTGCTGCGCGAGATCGCGATGGCCGACGCCGAGCTCGCCCGCAAGCGCGAGGCCTGGTACGCCCGGCAGGCGGAGGAGGCCAGGCAGCGGGAACGGCTGGCGTGGGCCGAGGCCGAGGCTGCGCGCGACAGCAAGGCCGACCAGGGCGGGCCTGGGGCGAGCGGGCCCGGCGCGCAGATCATCGACATCTCCGGCCGGATCGGTGACCAGCTGTACGACCAGTACGCGGACGCGGCGGTTCGGGCGGTGGGCGACTAAGCTGGGTCTGTACGTCCGCACGGGTCGGCGCAGGAGTATGCCGGGGCGAAGTAGTCCCGGTATTTGCTACGCTGGCTCCCGGTCTTGGGGCTGTAGCGCAGTCCGGTAGCGCACCTCGTTCGCATCGAGGGGGTCAGGGGTTCAAATCCCCTCAGCTCCACAAGATTTTCCGTGGTCAGAGCCTATCTGAGACGGCAACTGCGACGTCCTGGCGGACTGGGACAGCGCGGCCACCGGGCCTGTCGAGTACGACCTGGTCACCATCCAGCGACGTGAGCTGAGGATGATCGCCGCCAACGCATGGAAGTCGCCGCCACGCACGCCTGCCGCAGATGAGGTGCATCGCCGGGTCGCCCTGCTTAGCCAGGACGAGAGGTGGACCGTCTGGTCGATTCTGTGGTCTCAGGAGCGCCCGGACCCTGCACAGTCTGATCACCTCAGCTGCGCGGGGTGATCGAGATGGGTTCGTTGACCAGCGTGGACATACAACGAGATGGCCGCCAAGTCCCGCACTGAATCGCGCACACCGTCTGCCTGGTCAACGACCGCACTGCTTCGCCAATGCCGCGACGGAGCCATTGTGCCTTGACGGCCGAGCCGCTGCGCGGTGGCCAGTACAAACCCCACCAGGCCACTAACGAAGCCTCCTTCGCATCGAGGTCAAGACCCGCGTCCGACCAGCCCTCCGGCTGGGCGATTGCACCGGCACAGATTCGGAACCGTGCCTCTGTGCCACCAGAATCAGCCAGCCCGACCGTCAATGTCGCGTAGTTCTCATGCACTTGCAGCGACGGCAGGTTAGTGACTATCGTGGCCAAACTTGCAGCCATTCGTTTGCCTCTTCTGAGAGGTGCGGGACGATGATTGACGTTCGCCGCGGTCCTCCTGCGGGCTGCAATTCATGCCTGGATGCTGCATGGCGGCGGCCAGCAAGCTCTTGCGGCCATCTCACGTGAGGAACGTGGTAATGCCAACGCTGTCATTTAGATTCAATCTGCTCAGGGTAACCCTCGGCGGGCTTGGCATATCAGCTGGTCCTAGCCTATTCGTTTTCGATCCTGGGCTGCGAATAGCCGGTGTGGCAATCTTCGCTGTCGGCGCACTGCTCGCCGTGACTGGCTTGATCGGCCTTTCACCGCGTCGCGCAATCGTACATGTAGAATGGTCACAGAAGCGACTACTCAAGGCAATGATCCGAGCACCTGAGACGGCAACGGTTGAGATACTACAGACTTGGATTCCCGAGGAGGACTTTATCGATCGCCTGCGGCATCTTTACATTAACAGTGGTAAACGATTCCACCTGAAGGTCATGCTGATGAACCCCGCTGAAGATAATGTAAATGACGTCCTAGCTGCAAGAGTAAAGCTACGCGGAATTGAACGATCCAAGGCCGCTAACGACATAGCCCATACTCGTGATAGTCTGCTAAGACTAAAGCGAGATGTCGACAAAAAGCTGGCGGAGCTAGCTCGCTCCGGCCGAGGCCGTGCAGAGACGATGGACATCGAGATTAGACTCTATGACTTCATGCCGTTTGGTCCGATTTACAAGATCGGCGACGAAGTGATGTTCATCGGTCTGTATCTAAACGATACGTCATCGATATTCGGACCGATGATCGAAGTGCGCAAAAGCAGGTCATCCGAACTGTGGCGCGATCTCGAGCGGAATCTCAGCAATGGATGGGATGCATCGCCAACATATGTCCCTCCGACAGAGGAGAAAGAGCTGAGACATGGATGAGGCTGGGGCAATTGTCGCGAAGCAGCGGCCCGGCCGTCTTGTGCTGATAGCCCCAGACAAATTCAAAGGATCTCTTTCAGCACCGAGCGTCGCGTCTGCTATCGCGACTGGCATTGGCCGTGCTCGTCCAGATGTTGCCGTCGATCTGTGCCCAGTGGCAGATGGCGGCGAGGGCACGCTCGAGGCCGCTATCTCTGCCGGCTTCCGCAGGGTGCAAGCTGAAGTCGAGGGACCTACTGGAGAGCCAGTAAGGGCCGCATACGGCGAGCGCGATGGCGTCGCACTCGTGGAGTTGGCCGAGGCCGTTGGCCTAGGCCGTCTAGCCGACGACCGGTTGGCCCCACTTACAGCATCCACTTACGGAGCTGGCCAGTTGGTAGACGCCGCAATCCGTGCAGGTAACAAGACCATCGTCCTGGCGATCGGTGGCAGCGCTACCTCGGACGGGGGAGCCGGATTGGTCGAGGCCCTCGGAGCAGAGTTGCTTGACATCGACGGGAAACCGCTGAGCCGAGGTGGCGGTGCCTTGACCAGAATCGATCAAATCAACTTCGGATCGATGAGAGACCGCCTAGCGAAAGTGAAGTTCATCATCGCAAGCGATGTAACCAGTCCGCTGTTGGGGCCAAAGGGAGCTGCGGTGGTATTTGGCCCGCAGAAAGGTGCATCGGTAGGCGACGTGTATGTCCTTGAACGCGGATTGACCCGTTGGGCAGAGGTAATCACTGCCGCTACAGAAAAAGATGTACGCGACCGACCAGGCGCCGGAGCGGCGGGCGGTGTCGGGTTCGGCGCAATGGCATTGCTTAACGCTTCCATTGTTCCGGGCGCAGAACTTATCCTTGAAATGGTAGATTTCGCACAGCGCGCAAGGAGGTCCTCGCTTGTAATTACGGGTGAGGGCTCATTCGATGAACAGACCCTATTCGGAAAAGCGCCGATCCGAGTGGCTGCCGCAGCACAGGAGGTTGGCACGCCGGTGGTCGCCGTAGTAGGAAGGTGCACTTTGCCGGAGGCGACATTCACCCCGCTCGGCATTCACAAGGTCTATGAGCTCGGAATGCTCGAACCCGATCTATCACGCTCCATGGCCAACGCTGAGTCCCTTATTGTCAATATCAGTGAGCGCGTCGCCGTTACTGAGCTGAATGGCCTTTAATCATCTCGACACCTCACGGGCGACCACGCGGCAGCCCGGCTTCTTTCATTGACAGCCCGTCGCACTTTAGGATTTACGTGCAGCGAAAGATGTGCGTCGCGATCGAGACCGATCCTGAGTTGAGCTTGAGACAGGCTTAGAAATGCTGTGGCAGTTGTATGCCGCGAGCCGAGTCCGCGACCTACTTGCTCCTGCCCATCAGCCTCGGCCGGCCGATGGCTCTGCCCGCAGTCTGGATGAGGCCCTCGGCCGCCAGCAGTCCATCTTCCGGCCCGTCGACATCGGCAACGGGCTGCCGCGTAGACGCCGCGCATGCCGGGCACCTCGTGGCCCATCCGCTCGGAGCGCAGCGCAGTACCGGGCACCTCGTGGCCCATCCGCTCGGAGCGCAGCGCAGTACGTCGGAGAGGCCTCTTCTTCCATCCAGGTCTGGTGGCCGTGCCGACCAGCACCTCGATAACTCCACCACAGCGACTTGGGGCGAGGACGAGCTCGGGTCCAGTCACGACCCCGGCCCAGGCGGGGTCGTAGCATCCAGCTGTGGCTAGCACTGAACCACCAGATACGGCGGACGAAGACGGTGCGCATGACGGCGCATCGGTCGCCTACACCTTCGTGTGGTCCGGCCAGGACGGAGACCGCACCTATCCGCCGGAGCTACCGGCACGCGTGCGCGAGATGCTTGACCACCTGCGTGAGCGACCGGGCCCCAGAGACGGAGACCGGGAGGCGATCAGGCGGGCACTGCGGCCACTCCTCCGGGACATGCGGGCAAGCGGCGCGATCGTGCTCGACTATCGCGAGGAGCACTGGTCCGAAATCCAGGGTTCCCCAGCTGAGCAGGTCGTCCAGCTGGCAGAGCGGCTCCAGGAGTGGGAGATCGAAGAACTGTGGACGGCCGGGCGACAGACCAGCTGGCCCGAATGCCCAGACCACCCCGCCAGCCATCCTCTGGACCCTGATCTGAATGACAGCGATCTCGCTGTCTGGCGCTGTCCTCGCACACGCCGGGAGATATGTCCCATCGGCCAGCTCGGCAGCCCCGACGCCGGCGGCGCGGTTTTACGGGCCTGCGGCTCGATGAATCCTGCCTGGGCACCTGCTCGTCGGCGCTGCGAGCTGGGCAGCATTTTCCCCCGCACCGGCCGCTGCCGGCGGCGGTCCGGCAGCAAGCTCGAATCGTGGACCCCGCACATCACCTTCATCCCCCTGACAACTAGGCGCCGTCATGTAGACGTCAGTTGACTGATCGCCAGCATCCCTGATCTCACTTCCACTTCTCCAGCCACCAAGAGCGCCAGGACGGCAATCTCGGCCTGTCCTCGGATCGTGCTAGCTGGCTGGGGCGAAGCTCCAGCAGGCAGAGCCTGGCTCCCTTGGCGTCAGTAGGCCAACGGACTTGGCGTCGCTGGTGCTCGAGCCCGGCGTGGCGAAGAACTGCCTGGCGCGCCGCCGCAGCAATCCCAGCGCGGCTACTAGCGACAGGGCAGCCCCAGCCAAAGTCGCCAGGCCGAAAAAGTCTGCCGGAGCTCCGCCTGAGGGGGAGACGGTGCCGGTCAGCAGTACTCCCCAGCAGGTCATGGCGATCTCGACACCGATCACCGTCTTCCTGATCCGCGCGCGCCCGCGAACAAGCCGCCTGGCGAGGAGGATCTCCGTCAGCGCACAGCCGGTACCTGCCACCACAACGGCCAGAGGCCACGCGATCATGACGGCGGCCTTGTCCCATGAGCCGTGAAAGTGCGTTATGAATATCACCGAGTCGATGGTGCTGAAGCTCGCCATTGCTGCCCAGATGACACCCTGCAGCCATAGCAGGCTACGGGCATACCTCACCGAAGGCGGCACCTGGTGAGGGGACTCTCCCGCCACGGAGACCGGCTCCGGCCCCAGTCGCGGCTCAGGTGAATCCGACATGCCACGACGCTAACGCCCAGCGTCCGTGTTTGGCTATCATGCTCGGTCCTGGAATTCGACGGGACTCTGCCAGCGTCCGGGCCGGGCGCCTGTCAACCTCTCGCCGGTCTCCCGCGTCTAACTGACGACTTCCCTCGTAGCGCCGCCTGCCACGGCGACGCGCGTGAACTCGCGAGGACAGGCGGTGGACGTGATGACCAGCGCGGCCACCGGCACGCAGAAGTGGGTCAGCCGCTATAACGGCCCGGCGAACAGAGGTGATTTCGGCCAGGCCATCGCGGTGAACCCGGGCGGAGGGATCGCCTATGTCACCGGCGGGAGCCAGGGCACGGCCACCGGACGCGACATGGTGACCATCGGCTACAGCGTGGCCACGGGATCTCAGCTCTGGGCCCGGCGCTACAACGCCGGGGGGAAGTCCGACGACCAGGGCGTGTCCCTGGCCGTCTTCCGCACTGGCGGCCCGCTCTTCGTGACCGGCCGAAGCGCCATGGTCGGCGGCCGCCCCAGCGACGTGACGATCAAATACAACGGGCGGACCGGCAGACCGCAGTGGGTCAGGCACTTCAAGGCCCTTGACAACTTCTCCTTCAACCCGGTCGCGATGGTGCTCGGCCCGCTGGCAGCGATCGGCTGCCACTATGTCGGCCCGGCCGGCGGACGCAGCTTCGTGCTCGGAGTGGCCATCGGCCCCCAGACTGGGGGCACCCTGTACGAGACCGGAGCCAGCGACAGCACTGCCGGCGTGTCGGACTTCGCCACGGTCGCCTACGTCGCCGGTTAAGGAGCTTCTAGCTCGCGCGGCAGCCGATCTCCCGATCGAGCATCTCAGCCAGTTGGAGCGCGACGAGCTCAAGGCCGCGCCCCGCGGTCAGCTGCACGCCGCAGGGCATCCCGCTGTCATCGGTGCCAGCGCGGAGCGTGACGGAGGGGACGCCGGCCAGGTTCTGCGGAGTCGTGTAGCCCATGATGAAGTCGCGGAACGGCTGCCGAGTACCGTCGGGCGCGGTGACGTGATCCGGGTCGTTCCGTCGCGGCGGGGTGCATGGGTTGACCGGCGTGAGCAGGACGTCAACCTGAGCAAGCGCCTCGTCGAGCGCCGCGACGAGATGCAGGCGCTGGTCACAGGCCGCCAGGTACTCGCCGATGCCGACGGATCCCGCCCGCTCGAGCCGTTCGCGCACGTCCGTTCCGTAGGCGGCCGCGCGGTCGGGAAACAGCCCGAGCCGCCGGTGGTGGACGTCGTAGGCCTCGGCCATCTGAATGACGCTGAATGCC
>DASWAA010000492.1:0-27303 GCA_036391385.1 Streptosporangiaceae bacterium | reverse complement strand
CCCGGTTGGCGGCGGCGGTCAGGAGCAGCACCCGCGACCCCGGAGCCAGCCTGACACCGTCCAGCTCCGTGTCCTGCGAGGTCACTCGCGCGGTGAAGGGGATCGGTGTCGCGAGCCGCATCAGCTCGTCGACGGCCAGGCCGGCATCACCCGCGGTCAGGCAGGCGAGCGTCGTCCCGGCCGCGCCGGTCCAGTGCGCGGCATGGCCGATCAGATCGGCAAGCGGCAGGAAGCCGCCGACGACCGCGAGACTGACGATGCCCAGCATCTCGTCTCGGGTCAGCCTGCGATCGCCCGCCAGCCGGGTCAGCGGGCAGTCGGCGCCCGCCTCGCGCAGAAACTCGATGTGCTGATCGGTGAACTCGGAGAACTCGCCGACCGCGGCACGGCCCCTTGCCCCGACCACCGGCCCGGCCATCGGGTCCAGGTTCACCGAGACTCTCCTGGCCAGGTCGCGGAAGGCGGCCTTCCGCCCAGCCGGGAGTGCGAGCAGGCTGGCGAAGACTTCCACGGCGAACGGCTCGCCGATGTCGGCCGTGGCCTCCGCCTCGTCCCGGCCGGCCAGTTCGCCGACTACCCGGCGCGCGGCGTCGTCGAAGGCGCCCTGCTGCTGGCGCAGCGCGGCCGGGCCGAGTATCAGGGCGCCCGGGCCGCGGAGCCTGGCGTGGTCCGGCGGATCGGAGGTCAGCATCGAGGCCGGCAGCTGGTCGTCGCGGATCCGCTCGCGCTGCCCGAGAGACGCCGAGAACCGTGAGTCGGACAGAGCCGCCGCGCACCCGGCGTGACTGGTCACGAACCAGAATCCGCTGCCCTTATCAAAATGCACCGGGCTATTTTCCCGGAGCCATGCGTAGGCCGGATAGGGATCCGCGCGGCCGGCCGGGGAGAAGGGGTGAGCCAGATGTGGCGGAAATAGAACCTGAGGCATCTCGCTATCCTCTCATCGACCATTGCAAATTATCCCTCTTCCTGTCATCGTAGACATCAGGAGATGGTTCTGCAATGACGCAAATATCATGGATGGGGCTGCCTCGTGCGTTGTGATGTCGTTATTGTAGGCGCCGGTATCAGCGGTCTCGCTTGTGCGGCGGCATTAGCTCGGCACGCCATACCGTCCGTCATTTTCGAGGCACGCGATGTGACCGGCGGCCGCATCCGCACCTATCGGTCGGCCGGTGACGGCGCGGCGATAGAGCTCGGCGCCCAGGTGATCCACGGTGACCGGAACCCGTTGCGCGACCTGACCGGCCGGGCCGTGCCCGTGGCGGAGTCACCGCGATCGCAGGCAGTTCCCCGCACGACCTCGGCCTGGCTCGTACTGCACGACCGGGTCACTCCGCTCGGCGGACTCGCGCGCGGCGGCATGCCGCCGTGGGCGGTCGAGTACCGGCTCGTCGCGGACGGCTGCGACGGCGAGCATCCCGACGTGGCGGTCGAGTCCTGGCTCGCGAGCCGGCAGGTGGCCGGCGATCACCTGGTCGCCGCATCCGAGTGGTTCCGGCAGAACTGGGCGGCCGATCCGGCGGCGCTCAGCGCCCGGGGCGTCGCGGCGGCCCGCCGCGGCGACGACACGGGAGACGGCGAGTTCAAGTACGAGGGCGGCTATCAGGCGCTCACGCAGACGCTGGCCGCGGGCGCCGACATCCGGCTGCGGCAGCCAGTGCGGACGGTGACCTGGTCACCTGGCCAGGTGGAGGTGACCACCGAAGCCGGTGAGCGGGCAACCGCGCGGGCCGTGGTCATCACCGCGCCGCCGCCGGTGCTCGCCGGGGGGACGCTGTCGATCACGCCGATGCCAGAACCCAAGGCCAGCGCGGCGCGAGCGCTGCCGTCGGGCGACGGCCTGTGTGCCGTTGTCACGCTCGCCCGGCCGGTACCGGAGTCGGCCGTAGTCTTCGACGCGGACGGGCAGACCGGGTTCGTGCGGTGCACCGCGGGACGCCCCGAGGTGCTGATCGTGGCCAAGGCCAGCGCGGCCGGGGCAGTGCGTGCGGCCGGCCCGGCCGACCAGGTCACCCGGCTGTTTCCCCGGCTGTTCCCCCGACAGAGCGTTCCCGAGATCGCCGGGGTCCGGATCGCGGACTGGGGCCGTGACCCGTGGTCTGCCGGCGTGTTCAGTTACCCGGGGCTAGGCGTCGGCTGGGCCGGTCCTGCCTGGGCCGCGCCGGTCGAGCGGACCCTGTTCTTCGCCGGCGAGGCAACCACAGCGGGCTCGCGTCCGCCCACCGTGCACGGTGCTCTGGACAGCGGGCTCCGTGCGGCCAGCGAGGTAGTGGAGGCATGGGGACTATGACGTCAGCACCGCAGCCACCGGGTGGCTGGCAGTTGCTCGCGCTGGACAACGAGATCACCGGGCAGGTCACGGCCCTGGAGCTCGGATCGCGCGCACTCGTCGCGATTCGCGACGGCGGTGACGGCAGAGTCCGCGTGTTCGACGGGACCTGCCCGCACCGCGGCGCGCACCTTGGCTACGGGGGGCGGGTCAGCGCGGGCCAGACCATCATCTGCCCGTTCCACGGCAAGCGGATCGGCCTGGGCTCTGGCACCGGGCGGCTGTGCGTGCGCGAGCACGAGACCATCGACTGCGGCGGCGCGGTTTTCATCCGGCTGAGCGACGTTCCGGCACGCGATCTCGGCTTCGAGTCGGTACTGAGGGAAATTTCCGCGACGCACGTCATCGTGGGTGCCGTGATGGGCGAGGTCAGGATTCCGCCCGAGCTCGTCATCGAGAATGCCTTCGACTTCAGCCATTTTCCGACGGTCCACCTGATACCGAAGATTGCCCGGCCGAAGGTGTGGACGGGCGATGCCGGGGAGCTGAATATCACGACCGCCTTTATTACGAACGCGCCTGACTGGGAAACGGCCGAAGGCGAATTCACCAGCGATTTCCATGCGAGGGCGTTCAGCCCGCACCTGGTAGTCTCCCGGCTCGGCCCCGTCGGCTCGGCCAAGTTCGTCATCACTGGCGCGGTGCCCGCTCCCGGCGGATGCGTGGCCAGGATCGCGATCGCGGTCCGCGGCGAGGAGCCGCAGGAGACGGTCAGCGCGCTGGTGGAAGGCTCGAAAATCGCCTTCGACGAGGATCTCGTCGTCTGGAACCACCTCGACCTCGACGCTCCGTGCCGGCTGGACATCATCGACGCGCCGGTGCTGGCGTTCCGCGCATTCTGCGCCTCCTTCACGGCCCCGCCTGTCCAGTCAGGCGGGCCAGCGCCAGCTGCCGAACCGGGCGGACAGCACCCGGAGGCACTCGCGGCGGCCGGCCTCGGCGGCAAGTAACTCGGCGGCAATTAAGGAGCACGGTGGATCTTCACGTCGAGCGGGCCGGGAGCGGGCCGGCGGTGTTGTGGATACACGGCTACACGATGGATTCCACGTTGTGGCGGCCGCTCTGGGACCTGCTCCCGGGATTCTGCCATCTGGGCCTCGACCTGCCAGGTCACGGCCGGTCCGGTCCGCTCCGTCCCGGGGAAACGCTGCCCGCCCTGGCTGACCGGGTCGCCGAGATCGTCCGGGCGGAGCGGGCGGAACGAGTGGTCGCGCTCTCGTTCGGCTCGTGCCTGGCCCTGCAGCTGGCCGCGGCACTGCCCGGCCTGATCGCCAGGCTAGTCGTCGCCGCTCCGACCATCGCCGGTGCCAGGCCCGCTGACGGCGTGGCGAGTCGGGACCGGCAGCTCGCGATGCTGCACCGGCTGGCCGGCCCGGGTCCGCACCTGACGAGACTATGGATGACATCACCGCCCGACATCTTCCGCGGCACGGAGGATCATCCGGATCTGCGCGACCGGCTGCGCCAGGTGATCGACGCGCACAGCTGGGCAGAGCTGGGAAACGGGGCTATGCGCTCGCTCGCCGGATACGTGCACACCGACGCCGAGCTCGGCCGGATCAGCGCGCAGACCCTCGTCCTGACCGGCGACCAGGACATGCCGGCGTTCTGGGCGAACGCTGCCAGGCTGGGGGCTGTGCTGCCCAGCTGCACGCTGCTGACCGTGCCGGGGGCCGGTCATCTGTGCCTGCTCGAGCGCCCGGACGATGTCGCCGGCGCGCTGACCGAGCACCTTGCCGTCCGGTCGGCATGAGCGCCGTCAGGTGAGCTGCTGGCTCGCCAGCGCCGCAAACAGGCCGGCCCGGTCGGCGAGCAGCTCGGAATAACGGCCCTGCTGCACGACCCGGCCCCGGTCGAGCACGACGATGCGATCGGCGCTGGCGACGCTGGACAGCCGGTGCGCGATGATGATCCGGGTCGCCTTAAGCTGGCGCATGCTCTCGCCGATGAGGGCCTGGGCCGGATTGTCAAGCGCGCTGGTCGCTTCGTCGAACAAGATGATACGGGGCCGCGAGACCAGCGCCCGGGCGATCATGATCCGCTGCCGCTGGCCGCCGGACAACGTCGTCGCTCCCTCGGACAGCAGGGTGCTCATCCCCATCGGCATGGCCGCGATCTCCCCGTCGATGCCGGCCATCCTGGCCGCGGCCCAGGCGTCGTCGATCGTGTAGCTCGAGCTGCCGATGATGTTGCTCTTGATGTCACCGGCGAGCAGCTCGCCGTTCTGCAGCACCACGCCGCACTGGCGGCGGACAGCGCTTGCCTCGAGCTGGCCGATCTCCTGGCCGTCGAAGAGCACCGAGCCCGACGTGGCGGTCTCGAAGCCGAGCAGCAGGCGCAGCAGCGTCGACTTGCCGCAGCCGGTGGGCCCGACGATGGCGACGAACTCGCCAGGCTCGATGCGCAGGCTGACGTGGTCGAGCACGAGCGGCGCGTCGGCTCCGTAGCTGAAGCACACGTCGCTGAGCTCAATCTGGCCCGACAGCTCGCCGGGGCTGGCGGTGTCGCCCGCCGACTCGGGCTCGGCGCTGAGGATCGGCTGGATCCGCTCCAGCAGCGGCACGACGTTGAGTGAGGTGATCGCGACTCCGGTGAACTGGATGGTGGCGGCGGCCAGCAAGGTGAGGGCCGCGTTGAACGACAGGAACGCCGCGATCGGCACCTCCCCGTGCAGCGGCCCGGCCACGATGCCGAATATGACGATCGAGCAGGTCAGCGGGAACACGGCATTGAAGGTGGTGAGCAGGTTCTGTACCCGGCGCGCCCGCACGTTCATCGCGCGACCCTGGATGAAGGTCCCCGACCATCGGGCGAACGCGCGATCCTCGGCCGCGGCGACCCGGAGCTTGGGCATGCCGTTCAGGATCTGAAAGACCCGGGAGGACAGCAGGCGCTTGTTGTCATACAGGCGCCGCTGCAGGCGTACCTGCCGGTACCCGGCCAGCGCGCACACGGCGGCGCACGCCGCGATCAGGCCGGTGCCGATGAGCGCCAGCCGCAGATCGTAGAAGAACAGCAATATCAGGTTCACCGAGCCGGTCAGCAGGCCGAGAGCCGCGGTCGTGGCCAGGCCGGACAGCGCCTCCTGCGCGGCGTTGACGCCGAGCGCCGCCACCGCCAGGTCACCGGTCGACCGGCGGCTGAAGAAGCTGGTGGGCAGGGAAAGGAGCCGGGACCATACCGCGGTCTGCAGCGCCGCCGTCGAGCTCCCCTCAAGCCGGAGCGCTGCGATGTTCTGCACCACCGCGATCGCCGCGGCGACGAAGGCTCCGCCGATCACCAGCAGCGAGCCCTCGACGATCAGGCCGCGCTGGGCGCGGGCCACGAAGTCTCCGAGCACCCGCCCGGTCATGATCGGCGCGAGCAGCCCGATGGCCGCGACGATCAGGCTGGTCAGCAAGATCCGCAGCACGTCGCGGCGGGCGCCCGAGGCGGCGAACCTCAGCAGCGCCCCGATCTTATGGACCCCGGAGGGAAGCGGCCGGTACAGCACCGTGCCGCGCTCCTGGAGGCCGCCGGCCCCCGCTCTGGTGAGGCGAGTCACCTGCCCGGCCACCGGGTCGGCGAGCACATAGCCACCCCGGGCCGGCAGCAGCGCGAGCACCTGCCCGTCCTCCCGGCGGCGGACGACGAGCGGCCCGAGGTCCCTCTTCCACCACCGCCCTTCGAGCCGGACGTCCCTGACGCGGACGCCATTGGCCAGGGCGATCCGTGCGACCGGGTCCATCCTGCGCCCGGCGGCCTCAGGGACGGCCGGAGCGCTGGCACCGAATCCCAGGTGCGCGGCGACGAGGCGCACTGCGGCCAGCTCGGGCGGATCGGCGGCCACGTCGGTGAGGCAGATCCGTGCCCTGGTGCGCCGCACGACGGCGTCGAACGACCTGGCCGCGGCCCGGACCGCCCCGGACTCGCTGGCGGAACGATCGGCCAGCGCCGCGCGCCGGGCGATGTCACCGCGCTCCACGCCACGGTCGACCGAGCAGAGCAGCCGGGACTCGTGCGCGGCTAGCCGGGACCACAGCGAGCCGTCGGCGAGCACCTCGTCGGTCCGACGGCAGGCCAGCCGGGCTGACCCTTCCGCGACCAGCCAGTCCCGCTCGGTCAGGCAGAACTGGCCGCCGGCGGGCAGCGGCCCGGTGAGACCTTCCTGGCGTGCGGCGCCGTCGGCGACATCGACCCAGAGCACTCCGCTCTCCGGGCGTGCCGCGAGCGAGCCGGCGACATCGGCCGTGCCCTGTGCCGGGAGCGGGACGAACGACGCCGGCGGTGTCTCCCGCTGCCGCGCCTGCGCGAGTGCGGCCAGGCCAGCGTCGATGCCCCGCGCGACCTGGCGCGCCGCCACCCGCCGGCTCGCGGGTGACAGGTCAGTGACCGGCGCGGCGCCGTTCTCCCGCGGCCGGCCGTTTCGGGAGCCGAGCCCGGCGAGCCGCCCGGCGGGCAGATAGGACAACACGGCCCCGGGCGCGGCCCGGGCGACGAGGCTATGCCGTGACCCGCTCGCCGGAACGACGAGAATCGCGCCCGCGTCCGCCCGGCCGAGGGGAACCCAGCGGCCGGCGGGCCGGCCAGCTTCCAGGCGCACAGCGAAGAGGTCCGCCGCCCCGTGATCGACGAGCAGGGCGAAACGCGGATCGTCTATCACGGTCACCGGGTCATCTGGCAGGTCGGCTCTCTGGGCGGCGTCGGTGAAGTAGCCGGCGAAGGCCGAGGTGACCGCCCCGCTCACGCCGCCTCCACCACGGCCGTCCCGGTCGTGACGAGTTCCGCGTAGCGCCCGTCGAGGGCGAGCAGATCCGGATGGCGGCCCCGCTCCACCGGCACGCCGTCGTGCAGGACGATGATCTCGTCGGCCTCCCGCACGGTGGACAGCCGGTGCGCCATGATCAGGCAGGCGCAGCCTCGCCGCCGCAGGCTGTCGACGACCCGGTACTCGGTCTCCGGGTCGAGCGCGCTCGTAGCCTCGTCGAGTATCACCAGGGCTGGCCCGGACACCAGCGCCCGGGCGAGCTCGAGCCGCTGGCGCTGGCCGCCGCTGAAGTTCCGGCCGCCTTCTTCGACCAGGCTGTAGATGCCGCCGGGCCGCTGACTGATGACGTCGTACACCGCCGCGTCGCGCAGGGCCTGCACGACGGCGTCGTCGCTCACCGAGTCGTCCCACAGCGTCAGGTTGTTCCGCACCGTATCGCCGAACAGGCTGGTGTCCTGATGGACGTAGGAGACCGATGCCGCGACCACCTCCCGCGCCAGCTCTTCCCGCGGGATGCCGTCGAGCAGGATCTGCCCCGACCAGGGCTGGTACAGCCCGGCGGCCAGCTTGCCGAGCGTGGACTTGCCGCTGCCCGAACTGCCGACCAGCGCGACGTGCCGGCCTGGTGCGATCACGAACGAGACATCCTTAACGACCGGCGCGGCCAGGATGCTGTAGCCGAAGCTCACGTCACGGAACTCCAGCGAGCCGGTGATCGGGGCGGCGGGCTCCCGGTGCGGCCCGACGAAGGACCGGTCGGGCGCGGACCGCTCCACGTCGCGCAGGCGGGCCAGGTCGGCCGTGATGTCCTGCAGCCGCTCGCCGAGATTGGTGAGCTGAGTGACCGGGGCGGTGAGCGAGCCGACCAGGGCCTGAAAGGCGACGAGCAGTCCGAGGCTCAGCGTTCCGCCGGTCACCTGCAGGCCGCCGATCAGCAGGATCAGGCCCGTGTTCGCCATGCCGATCAGCGGCGGGACGACGGTGACTACGGCAGTGGGGACACCGAGCCGCTGGCGAGCCGTGACCACCTTGGCCAGGAAGCCGGACCAGCGTGCGAAGGCATCCGGCTCGGCGCCCGTCGCCTTGATGGTCTCGATCAGCCTGATCGTGTTGAATGTGGTCCCTCTCAGCTTCCCGCGGTCCGAGCGCATGGCGTGCACGGCAGCGATCCTGGCCCGCGCCACCCAGCGCAGCACCGCGATGTTGAGGCCCGCCATGGTCACGCCGATCAGCCCGAGCACGACGTCGTAGCGCACGAGCAGCGCGGCGTAGAAGACGACGAGCACCAGGCTGACCACGGTGAGGGCTAGGTCCCTGGACAAGATCTCCGCCACCGTGTCGTTCGCGGAGACTCGGCCTTCCAGCTCGGCCGCCTGGCGGTGCTCGAAGAACTGGATGGGCAGCCGCAGCAGATGGCGGACGAAGCGCGCGCCCGAGGTGAGGCCGATCCGGGCCTCTATCCGCAGCATGTAGTGCCGTTGCAGCGCGGTGAGCCCGCCCGCGAGCGCTACTGTCGCGATCATCGTGATCAGCAGCGGCGCCAGGTAGCCGGGAGATCGCCCGGACAGGACGTTGTCGATGAATATCCTGCTGAACGCCGGGATGACCAGCCCCGGCACGACGAGCAGCAGGCTGGCGATCAGGACGAGCAGCCACGCGCGGCCGGTCGGCTGGCGGCGGGAGAGCAGAGCCCGGGCCAGGCCGGTACGGCGTCCGCCAGGGCGGAACTGCGGCCCGGGACGGAATGTGAGCACGACGCCGGTGAAGCCGGAGTCGAATTCGGCCCAGTCGATCCGCCGCGGCCCGGTCGCCGGGTCGTTGACGGCGACGGTGGTCTTACCGAACCGTGTCCTGACTCCCTCCAGTACCAGGAAGTGCTGGAACGCCCAGTAAATGATCGCGGGCTTGGGCACCTGCGCGAGCCGGTGCGCCTCCATCCGGAAGCCCTGCGCGATCAGCCCGTACCCGCGGGCCGCTGCCACCACGCTTGACGCCTTGGCACCGTCGCGGGAGACGCCGCAGGCGGTGCGCAGTTCTTCGAGCGGCACGAACCTGCCGTAGTAGCCGAGCACAATCCCGAGCGCCGCCGCCCCGCACTCGACCGCCTCCATCTGGATGACGGTCGGCGTCGTTCGCCGTCGGCGGCCCTTCTCCCGGGCAGGCCCGGGCGGCCCGGGCGCGGTCACCGGCCGAAGACGAGCGTGACGGGCGCCAGCTCACCGAGGTCGATCGAGCCGGTGGCCGGCGTCAGCGGTGGCAGCGGGTAGGGCGGACCGGACACCGTGGTCCAGGAATAGCCGGAGACTGTGCGGCCGTCCGGGCGCAGCCGCACGGTCACGAGCAGCTTTCCCGTTCCGGCCGCGACGGTCCTGGCGGAGGCGAGCCCGCCGAACAGGGCCGCTACCTCCGGCCCGGTCAGCGGGAACTGGCCGATCGAGCGAATCCGGCCCCGAAGCAGGCCGAACGCGGTCGGCGGAGCCGCGGCTACGGCGAGCTGGACGCTCGCGCCAGGCCTGACTCCAGCGGCCTGGCCGGGGGACAGGAGAAGCAAGGCGACCGGCTGGCCGGCCGCGGGTCCGGCGCGCTCGATGGTCGCCACCGTGGCGCCGGCCTCGATCACCTGGCCCGCTGCTACCTCGACGCTGACCACCTGCCCGCCGAAGAGACTGAGCACGGGGTGGCTAGCGCCCCGTGCGTCGCGCACCACCGCGATCTCCTGCCCCTCCCGGACCTGGCTGCCGATGCTCGCGCGCACCCCGCTCACCAGGCCCGGGTACAGGCTCTGCACCGCGGCCACCCCGTAGGGGCGGGTGATCACGCCGCTCGCGCTGACGCTCTGCGGCAACCGGCCGAGTACCGCCCAGGCGACCGCCGCGACCGTGACCGCGGCCAGGCAGCCCAGCGTCACCCAACCGCGCGGCGAGGTGAGGATCGCCGGCGTATCGAGCTCGTCGGGCTCGCGCAGCTTGGCCAGTGCCTTGAACCGGAACTTCATCGGTTCAGGAGTCGCTGGCGGGGGTGCCGATCACGAGCTCGCCGACGCTGCCCTCGGCGTGGTAAGGAAGACCGGACGCCGCGGCGAAATCCGAGGCGTCACCGCCTCCGAGACCGCACACGCCGAGCCCCATCGCGGTCCCGACGAGATAGATCGTCTGGTACAGCACGCCAACGTGCTTGAGTACCAGCGAGTAGCCGATCGCGTGGTACTTCCACATGATCCGGCCGAACCGGGCCGCGACGATGAGCACGACCTGCGGGCTTGAGGTCATGACCGCGGCGGCGCGCGCCCCCGCCACCAGGGCGGCCGTGGCCGCGCTGGGGTCGGCGACATGCTCGAGAGCGTGGTCGGCCGCGGCGTAGTGCCACAAGCCCGGCGGCGCCCCCTCGCACTGGGTGATCAGCGGGTAGATCTCCAGTTCGTGCAGTGAGCCCCCGCACGGGTAGGGGCGGTCGGCAACCTCCTGGCCGTCGCCGCTGGCCAGCACCCGGCGGATCCGGGCCGAGCGGTAGAGCAGCTCGCCGAGCTGCGCGATCGTGATCGGGGCCGCCGCGTCATGGGCCCGGACCGAACGGCGTCGCTCGAGCACCTCGCTGAACGGCGGGTCCGTCTTCGCGGTCAGCTCGAGATCAGGCTTCGGCAGCTCGAGGCGCGGGCCGGTCCTGACGCCGGGAACGGCGGGCAGCGGCGGGAAGCGGTCGGCAAGCGGATAGCTGCCGCCGTAGCCGGCGACCATCCTGGCGCCGCGGTTCCTGGAGTGCAGCCACAGGTCGGCCGGGTGCCACTGGGCGAAGGACAAGTCCGTGCTCTCCAGGTCGTCGTCCGGCCCGCCCGGAGCGAGCAGGCCAGCCCCGGCCAGCAGGTCGATCACGGCCCGGGAGAGCTGCACCGGCAGGTCGCCGACGGCCTCGCCGACGCTGGTCCACTGGGCGAGCGAGGCGAACACGAGAGCCACGGCCGGATCGAGCTCGACGGAGGCATGGCTGCCGGGCCGCTCGGCGATCAGCTTGCCGTCGGCGGCGTGCGCGACGGTGAACCTGGACAGCCTCGCCATGGCCGGCGCCCGGGCCGCGGTGCCCGGGCCGCGGCCGAAGACGGCCGGGCGCAGCCGGGCGGCGGCCGGACCGTCGCAGGTCAGGACGGCGCGCTCGAGCATCCCGGCGGTGTCCAGCCTGGTGAGCACTGCCTGCCAGCGCAGCAGGCCGGACATGCCGTCGGCCGCTGTCACCTGCTGCTGCGCATCGGCCTCGGTCAGGTCGGCGAGCGCGAGCGACTCGAGCACGGCCTGGCTTCCCGCGGGCAGGGCGGGTAGCCGCATCGACGCGTCACCGAAAGTGACGGCCGACCGGCCGTCCGGTCCCGGCGTGATACTGGCGCCGCTGCGTAGCCGGATCGCGCGCGCCGGATACACCGTGAGCGTTTCCATGAGCTACCTCGCTTGCTAGAAGAACAGGCTCCTCGGGTTCATCTCGCCTTCGCCAAGCGGGCTGGCCTGCCAGCCAAGGTCCGCCGGAACGGTGTAGAGCCGGCCCGGGCCCAGCCGACGCCAGAAATGCCGCAGCCCGGGGACGATGACCTTCACCACGTTCAGGTCCAGGTCCGGCTGCGTCTGATCCAGGACGATGAACTCAAGCCCGGCCTTGTGCGTGACCTCTACGCAGGTGCGCACGGCGTCGGCCAGGTCGCTGAACTCGCCCCATCCGTAGCTGGACGGCGTGCGGGCGGGCTGGCCGGGGTCGGGAAGCAGCCACGGCTCATCCTCGATCGTCACCTCGCGCAGCCAGGTCACGGTGGCGAGATCGTCGTCCAGGTAGACGGTGTCCCCGGCCTCGTTGCGCGTGAAGACCTCGGGCAGGAACTGGTTGAGCTCGGTCAGTGCGCGGGCTGCGGCGATCTGCGGGTCGAAGTGCGCGCCGAAGCCCACCAGGATGTCCTGCACCGGATGGCCGGTCCGGTGCGAGACCGCCACCATCGCCGGGATGCCGAGGTCGGTGGTGATGTCCAGCATCCACAGGCTGCGGTCGAGGTCCGCGTAGAAAGCCCGGAGCCTGTCGATGTACGGGTCACGGAAGGCGTCCAGGTCGAAGGCCGGCTGCCGGATCCGGTTGTACCACCACATCGCCACGGCGTCCCGCTCGACCAGCTCGAGGAACCCCTGCAGGATGGCGTCTTCCATGGTCGTGCCTGCGGCGTTGCCGTTCGAGTCGGCGTAGCAGTAGAACTCGTGCTCCAGGTCCGGGTGGCCGAACCACGCGTAGCCGGAGGGCACGTACCTGACCTGGTCGCGGGTCAGCGACCAGCAAGCCGTCCAGTCGATCGGCCGGTCATTGGACAGTCGGAACGGCACCGTGTGCAGGCGGTTGATCGGATCGGCGTTCCACGTGAGCCGCTGCTCGTACTGGCGGTCGGAGAAGAGCATCAGCTCGTCCGGATGCACCGCGTGGTCGGGACCGAGCTCGGCGAACGGCGCGCTGCGCACCGGCTCGTCACCTCGCCACAGGCCGCTGTACCGCTCGATGGCCTCCGCCAGCGCGCTGACCCTGGCCTGCAGGTCGGTACGGCCCTTGCCGCCGCTCTGGCCGCGCAGGTTCCGCCGCAGCAGGTCGACGCTGTCGCGGATCATCGCGAAGTTGTGACCGGCCCGGTAGCTGTAGCTGAGACCGTTGTCTACCTCGGAGAACGGCACGAGCCAGGTGACCGCGCCGATCATCGGGCTGACGTGCCTGCGCAGCTGCTGGTAGACCTCGCCGGTCGGCCTCGCCCGCAGTCCGCCCTCGATGTCGCGGGCCAGCGGAGCCGAGCTGATCGTGACCTTCGGGTCCCGGCCGCTGATCAGCGTCGGGTCTCCGCAGCGTTCGCACTGCGGGCGCCGGACGAGCTGATGGGTGTCCGTGCCCAGCGTCTCCAGGTCGACCGTGACCATCGTGCCGTCTAGGTTGGGCGAGCTTCCGGTGACCACCAGGGTGGCCACCTCGGCCGCCATCAGGCCGGCCAGCACGGTCGGTGCCGCGACCGCGTGCGAGTGCGGCAGGCTGATCGGCCCGGCTCCGCGCTTGCCGATCAGGTAGCGCTCGACCTGCCGGTTGGCCCGCAATCGCTGAGCCATGCAGCGCCAGCAGCCGGTCCGGCCGTGCTCCATCAGCGGCCCGAGCCAGACGGCCCGGCTCGAGGCCTTGGCGAGCAGCCAGGGCCTTGGCGCCGCCGCGAGCAGTTCGTCGAGTTCGTCCAGCCGCGGGTCCAGGTAGTTATCGGCCAGGACGACGATCAGGGTGTCGTCGCGCTCGGCGGCCTGTGTCACGTCGCAAGCGGTGATCGTCATTCCCTCGGCGGCCAGCGCGGCGGCCACTCCGCGCTCGGGAGCGCTGTCGAGCGCCACGACCGCGACCGTCGCGTCACGGACCGCGGCCTTGGCCCGGCCAGGGTCGATGCCGCGAGCGTCCCAGTAGGCGATCTCATGGTCGGGCAGGTCCGGGCGGCCATCGGCGAGCTGGCCGAACGCCCCGATCTTTCGGATGGCCGCGAGAGTCTCCATCAGCGAGAGCTGCGGGCTGACGGCCTGTGCGATCTGCCCGATCGTGTGATGGCCGTCGAGGTAGGGCAGCACCGTGACCGGGCCCCGGCCCGCGATCACGACGTGCCTGCCCTCCGCGATTAGAAAGACGCGGTCGGCATCGACCTGAGTGGTGAAATTCGCCTTGAGCCTGGGTCGTTCCACAGCCGCGTCCTCTGCAGGGTAGAAAATGTGGAAGAGTTTAGGTAGCTGTCCGCTCACGGGAATGGTCGCATGGTGCTTCAGGGCTGTAAATGCTGACGTTCGACTACGCATACGTCGCAGTAACATTACGTATCTCGTACGCAACGTTTTAGGGACGCATGGTCTGCGGCGCTGTTCTTGCCAGAATGAGACCATTGACACGCTAATGCAGCGGGGTCATTATCTGGAGCATGGCAAGGAATGCCCTGCACGGATTGTGCTGCGGGCATGCCACCTGAGAAATTCGCAGGTCACAGGCAGCAAGGTCGGCACGGCGGCGGGCCGTGGCCCAGCTTCGGCGTGGTCATCACCAACCGGAGCCGGGCCGGGTCGCTCGTGGCGTACTTAACCTCCCTGGCTCCTCAGGAGGTAACGCCGGTTTGGCTCGTGCTCTGTGACCTCAACAGCGACCAGCCGCGGCCCGGCCTGAGCAAGGCGCTGACCTGCGGGCGATTCCCAGGACCCGTCAAGCAGCCGTGATGGCCGATCTCACGGGGGATGCCCATGCGCATCGTGTTCTGCATCGGCGGCCATTCTCCGGACATGTCGGCCCGTCGCTCGCCATCGTGCCTGAGCTGGCTTGCCGAAGCCATCGAGAGTCGACCGCGGGCCAGCCCGGCGAGTCAGCTTGTGGCCGGCCGCGGCCAGCGTCCGACGAGCCAGCCAGAGTCATGACATCCGCGAGCCGAGGAGGTACGCGTACCGATGCTGACCAGTGAGCCCGCGCCGATCCTGAGTGCCCCTCCCGCCGCGCCGGCCACACTGGCGGACCCGGAGGGCGAGTCGGCCGCTGCCGGGCCGGCCGAGCCGTGCGGGCACCTGGGCGACTTGCTGCATCACGGGCCGGCCTGCGCCGTGCTCGAGGCATCGGCCGCCCGGCTGAGAGCGGGCCAGCCAGTGGTGGTGATCATCGAAGGTGACCGGGGTTCTGGCAAGTCCGCCCTGGTCGACGCGATGGCGGCGCGATGCGGGGCCAAGGTGGTGCTGCGGGCGCGGTGCCATGGCGCCGAGCGCGGCTTCAGTTTCGGCGTGGCCGGCCAGCTGCTCGACCGGCTGCCAGCGGGGGATCTGGAGACGACGGCCGCACCGGGCACCGCGTCGCAGAGCGGGGAGTACGACATGTTCGACCGTTACTACCGGGTGGTACGCGCCGTGGCGGCGCGGGGGCCGGTGGTACTCGCGATCGACGACGTGCACCTTGCCGATGCACAGTCGGCGCGATGGTGCTCGTACGTAGCCCGGCGGCTGGACGACCTGTCGGCGGGCGTGCTCGTCACCGCGAGCCCTGGTGCCTCCTCGGATGGCCCCGGCGATCCGGCCACAGCCGACTTGCTCGCGGGCCTGGCCTCGCTCGCGCACAGCCGGGCGATCCGGACCGAGCCGCTGTGCGTGCAATGCACGGGCGTGCTGCTGACCAGGAAGCTCGGCCGGCCGGTGGATCCGGAATTCGCTCGCGACTGTCATGCCATGACGCGCGGCAACCCGCAGGTGCTCGGCGCTACGGCAGACCAGCTCGCAGCCGCTAACGCCGGGCCGGGCGCCGCCGTCGAGATCTCGGCCCGGGTCCTGGCCGGCATTGCGCTGGGCTGGCTACGGCAGGACGATCCGGTCAAGGCCCTGGTGACCGAGCAGTTCGCTGTGTGCGCGGTCGGCACGCTGGAGACCGCGGCCATGCTGGCGGGCCAGGGCGAAGACGTGGCCAGGGGCGTGCGGGCGACGCTACAGCGGATCGGGCTGGCCCACGCCGGAACCGGCGACAGGTTCGCCCATCCGGCGATGGGGGAGGTCATCGCCAACCTGGTGCCGCCCCACAAGCGCGCTGCCATGCATGCGCACGCGGCCAGAATGCTCGCGCAGATCGGGGAGTCCGCGATCCTGGCCGCCGAGCACACGATGCTGGCCGGCACGAACGGCGAGCCGTGGGCCCGGCAGGTCCTGCGGCAGGCCGCACGGCAGGCGGCGGCAACGGGCGACTGGCCGCGCGGAGCCCGCTACCTCAGCCGGGCCCTGCTCGAACCGGGCTCCCCCGCGCAGACGCTTGCCATCACGGCCGAGCTAGGTGCGCTGGAGTTCCACCACGACGTCGACGCGTGCCTGCGCCGGGTAGCTACCGCCGCCGATCTTGCCGCCGACGACCCGGACTCCGCGCGCGCGCTGGCGGCCTTCGCCGACGTCGCGCTGGCCGTCGAGGACGGTGACGCGGCCGCGCTCTTCTGCCGGAGCGCCGCGGCGCTCGCCGTGGCTCAGCGCCCGGAGCGGGGCGCGCTGCTGCGCCTGGCCGCGTCCGCCCTGCTGTACGGGCATTCGATGACTCCCGAGCAGTCCGCCGGGATCCGGTACGCCATGCGGCGGCTGGCCGCCGGCTCGACGGACATGGCGGCACGCCAGATGCTCTCGGCGCTCGCGCTCGCCGCGGCGGCACGCGGCCGCAACCGCGGCCGCTGCCGGGCGCTGGCGCTGCGGTCGGCAGCGGGCGGTCCGGCGAAGTTCACCGATCCGGTGCCGTCCACAGCGGCCTGCGCGGCCCTGGCCCTGGCCTGGTCCGGCAAGCTGACAGCAGCGTCGGATGCTTGCGCCCAGGCGATCGAGGCGGCGCACCGGATGGGATCTCGGATGGGCGAAGCGCTCGCCCTGCTGGTCCGCTCCGAGATCGACTTCCAGCGCGGCAGCCTGTCCGCTGCGCTGAACGACGCGCACCAGGCGCTGCACCTATTCCATGCGGTCGGCGCCACCAGCCTGCAGGCTGCGGCCGGAGCGGCGCTGACGCGGGCGCGGCTGATGCGCGGCGAGGGCGTTGCCGCCGATGCGGGCGGTCCTGTCCCGCGTGTTTCTGGCCATCCGTTCATCATCGCCGCGCAGCAGGAGGCGCGCGGTATGGCGGCGGCGGCGCATGGCAACCAGGCGCTGGCGCTGCGCCTGTATCTGGAGTCCGGACGCCATCTGATGGCGGCGGGCGTGGTCAACCCGGCGTGCTCGGCCTGGCGCAGCCGCGCCGTCTCCGTGCTTGCGGCACTGGGCAGGACCTGGGAGGCCAGGACCCTGGCCGACAACGAGATCGCGCTGGCCCGCGCCTGGGGCGCCCGCGGACCGCTTGGGCGCGCGCTGGTGGCGGCCGCCGTGGCGCACGAGGGGCGGGCCAGGCGGGAGCTGCTGACCGAGGCTGTGACTGTGCTGGAGGACAGCGACTACCGGCTGCACCTGGCGCGGGCGCTGATCCGGCTCGGCTGCGACCTGCATGCCGACCAGGCCAGCCCGAGCCGGTCCGCCCGCGACGTGCTGGAGCGCGGGCTCGACCTGGCCCGGGACTGCGGCGCTGCCGCGCTGGTCGTGACGGCTCGACGGGCGATGCACGGCAGCGGCACCCGACCGCGGCGCCCGGCTCCGACAACGCTCACGGCTGCCGAGCGCCGGGTGGCCGAGCTCGTTGTCGGCGGAATGAGTAACCAGGCTGTCGCTGCCGCCCTGACGCTTAGCAAGCGCACCGTCGACACCCACCTGGGCCGGATCTACCGCAAGCTCGGCATCACCAGCCGGGCCAGGCTGGGCGATGCCATCGCCGACGAGATCGTCCTGGCCGCCGAGTCTGCCGAGGTGGCCGATCTCGGCTTACCGCTGCCGAGCTAGCCGGGCGCCCGGGCTAGCTCGCGGTCCTGGTCATCGCGGCGAACCAGGCGGCCGCGGTCCCCGGCTCGAAGGCCACCGCCATCGTGGTGCGCTCCAGCCTGTCGATCTGCCAGCCGACGGCGAAGCTGTCCTCGATCTCCGCTCTGCGGACCCGCCGCGGGCCCCAGGTGCCAGGCTCGCGGTCGCTGAAGCACATCATGAAGTACCGTCCGCCTTCGGGCGTCACCGCGCGCAGGCTCTCGACCAGGGCGGGGCGGTCCTCGTCGGTGAAGCAGTGGAAGAGCCCGCAGTCGAGCACGGTGTCAAAGCACTCGCCCAGCATGGCGAGATCGAGCACGTCGTAGACCAGGAAGCGGGCAGCCAGCCCGCGCTCGCTGGCCTTGCTCGCGGCGATCGCGATCCCGGTGGGCGCCGCGTCGACGCCGGTGGTGTCCAGGCCCATGGCGGCGGTCAGCAGCGCGTTGTCGCCAGTGCCGCAGCCGACGTCGAGCACGCGGCCCCGGAACTCACCCTGCCCGGCCAGTTCGGCGAACCTGGGCTGGGGGCGGCTGATCTCCCAGCCGGCGCCAGGCCGGCCAGCGTAGTGCGCCTCGAACCGGTCGACGCCGCTGCGCTGCGCTCGGGCAAGGTCGGCGGGCTGTCGGGGACTGGTCATGTCGGTCTCCTTTCTCCAGTGCTCACCTGCTGGCCGAGGGCGTCGCGCAGGCCAGCAACAAGGGCTGTCACCTCCGAGCGGTCACGCCCGGCACCGAAGAGGTAGTAGTCAGGCCGGACCAGCACGGCGGCTGCCCGCATGGACTCCAGCCACGGCAGGTATACCTGCTCGGTGTCCCGCACCGTCAGGCAGCTGTGCCTGTCGCCGCGGTCGTCGGAGGGCACCACCCGGATGAGCCGCGCGCCCAGGCCGCGCAGGTAGCCGAGCAGGTCAGAGTCGGCGAGGCAGGCGGGATCCTCGCGCGCGAGCAGCACGAACCCCGATCCGGTGATCTCGTCGAGCCAGCGGTCTGCCCCGTCGCACCCGACCCGCGCCTGCGGGACGAGCGAGCCCGCGAAGCTCGCCCTGGCGCCGCCCGTCCCGCTGTGCAGCAGGCCGGCGGTCAGACTGTCGGGGAGTTCCGCGGCCGCGCCGCCGCCCCGGCCGGCGGTGCGCAGCATGGCGGCGTCACGCTCGGCCGCGGCAGCCGGGTCGACCAGGCAGATGAGGTTCCCCAGCCAGACAGACATCCGGATGGCATGCCCGACGTTTGCCTTCCGCTCGCACTCATAGCTGTCAAGCAGCACGGGGTCCTGGCGGCCGGCCAGGACGAGGTCGAGCTTCCAGGCCAAGTTCGCCGCGTCCCGCAGCCCGGAGCACAGGCCCTGGCCAGCGAACGGCGGCATCTGGTGCGCCGCGTCGCCGGCGATGAGGAGCCGCCCGGATCTCCAGCGGTCGGCGCAGCGAGCCCGGATCGTGTAGACGGCATGCCGGTCGAGAGTCGCGCTGGCCGGGGTGACGCCGAACATGGCGAGCCGCCGCCAGGCGTTCGCCAGGGTGCCGAACCCTTCGGGCGGCTCCGCGGGCATGCGCATGAATTCCCAGCGGCGATGGCGATGCCCCGCGGAGACCGCGACCCTGGGGCCGAGCGGGTCGGCGATCTGCAGGTTGACCGGCGGGAAGTCCTCGGGTCGCTGCGGGGTGACGTCGCACGCCAGCCAGTCGACGCTGAAACCGAAGTCGCTGACCGGCGTGCCAAGGTGGGCGCGGACGAGGCTGTTGGCACCATCGCAGCCCACCACCCAGCCTGCCCGCAGCACCTTCTCCCCGCCGGTGCGGACGTCGCGGACGGTCACGTCGACCAGGTGATCGCGCTCGGCTAGCCCGGTGACGCGCTGCCCGCGCAGCACGCGCAGCGCAGGCTCGATCGCGCCGCGCTCGGTCAGCGCCGCCTCCAGCCCCGGCTGGTACATCGACGTGGAGTCCGGCCAGCCGTGCCGTCCGGCACGGCGGAGCGGGATGCGCAGCAGGGTCTGCCCGGCGCCGTTCGCTACGACGTAATCGGCCGACGGCTCGCCGATCCCCTCGATCACGTCGGCCGCACCGGCCGCCGCTATGATCCTCGCCGCGTGGCCGTCGAAGGTGACCGCGCGCGGCATCGGAAAGGGCCGGGGCCACTGCTCGGCCACCAGGACCCGCCAGCCGCGCCTGGCGAGCAGCAGCGACAGGACCTGACCGACCGGGCCGTAGCCGACGAGCAGCACGTCGGCGTCGGCTTGCGGCGGTCCGCCGCGGCTCGTGGCAGGCTCGCTCATTCCTGCTCCAGCAGCAGGCCGTGCCTGGCACAGTCGCCTGCCTCCACGATCGCGCGCAGACGGCGCTTGTCGGTCTTGCCGGACTCGCTGGCCGGGAGGGCTTTCCACAAGGAGATCACGGCCGGCACCTGATCCGGTGACAGTTCCTCGCGCAGGTGCTCGTTCAGCGCGCTCAGCGTGACAGCTGCACCAGGCCGCAGGGTGACCGCCGCGTATGCTTCCTCGACGTCGCGGCGGTGCCTGATGCCGATCACCGCGGCGCCGCTGACTTCAGGGTGCGCCATCAGGATCCGCTCGATCGTGGCCGGATAGACCTTGATGCCGCGATTCTTTACGGCCCCGCCGATCCGGTCCACCAGCGTCAGGTAGCCGCGGTCGTCGAGGAAGCCCAGGTCGCCTGTGCGCAGCCAGCCGTCGCGGAGCACCGCGGCCGTCAGGTCGGGGTCGTTCAGGTATCCCTCCATGAGCTTGCCCGACCTGACCCAGATCTCGCCGGTGCTGCCCGCCGGCAACTGGCGTCGGGAGTCCGCCTGGCAGATCCGCACCTGGACGCCGGGGTACGGGCGCCCGACGGTGGTCAGCAGTTCGGCCTTGCGGTGCTCCCACGACCCGAGGTAAGTGATCGGCCCGGCCTCGGCCGAGCCGTAGCCCTGCAGCAGCGCGGATCCGAAGACGCGCGCCGCCGCGGCGATGCGGCGCGGCGCGGCGGGCGAACCGCTGTAGATGACGTTCCGCAGCCTGCTCAGGTCCGCTGCCGCGATCCGGGGATCGTCGGTCAGCGCGTACAGGTGCGGTACCGCGAGGTAACAGTCGGTGATCCCGGCCTCGGTTACGGCGCGCAGCGCGTCATCGACGCTGAAGCGCTCGTGCAGGACCACGCGGCCGCCAGCCGCGAGTGCCCCGTCCAGCATCACGCCTACTGTCTGGCCGACCGGGGTCACGGCGAGGAAGACCGGGTCGCCAGCGCCGCGCACAACCGACTGGAAGCCGTTCACCATGTTGTTCCAGGACCGGTAGGAGTGGCAGACGCCCTTCGGCCGGCCGGTGCTCCCGCTGGTGTACGTGACCACCACGCGGCTCCCGGGTTCGTACCCGGCGTCCGGGAGCCGCGCGGCCGCCCGGCCGAGGCGGGCGGCGGACTGGCCAGTCCCGGTGACGTCCAGGTCCGCGGCGACCGCGTCGCAGGCAACGTCCTGGCACAGCGCACGTCCCCGCGCGACGCAGGCCGGGTCGGCGAGCAGCAGGCTGGCCCCGGTCTCGGCCAGCATCTGAGCCTGATCGGCGACGGGCAGCATCCACTCGTCGGAACGCGCGTTGGTGGAACGGATGTAGACCGCCGTCGCCCCCACCAGATGGGCCGCGTAGCGCATGGTCAGCATGTGCGGGTGGTTGGCCGCGGTCAGGATCGCGACAGTGCTGCCGCGCGTGATGCCCCGGCTCCGGAGCTGCGCCGCGACGGACAGGACCGACCTGGCCAGGTCTCCGGCGGTCAGGGCGAGGCCGGGGGCGATGACGGCGGTACGGTCGGGGCGGTCGATCAGCGCGGCGAGAATCCGGTACACGTAGTGCTCGTGCTCGGCCATGCGCCGCGGCGAGCCCGTGGCAGCGGCCGCCGCCGCTGGCGCTGGCATGACCGCCGGTCCGGGAGTGGTCACGGCAGGCATTCTCCCTCCGCGTCGTGCCCGTAGAGCCACGCCTGCCGGTGCAGGTCCGCGCTGGCCGCAAGGCCCACGTCCCGGCTGCGCTGCGCCGCGCCGTCGGGCAGGTGCATTCCGCCGATGTTCCAGCGAGCCTGCTGCTGCAGGCGAGCGGTCCTGGGCCCGCGGCACTCGCGGTACCGGCCAGCCGCCTCGGGAATGCGGGCCCGTACCGCGCCGGTGCCGGGGCGTGCCAGGCAGGCCGCGAGGGCCATCGCGTCCTCGATCGCCTGGTTCGCGCCCTGGGCCGCGAACGGGAGCATCGGATGCGCCGCGTCCCCGACCAGGACTACCCGGGACGTGCTCAGCCTGCGCAGCGGCCCGCGGTCATACAGCCCCCAGTGCCGCACGGACGGAGCGCCATCGACGATCCGCCGGACCGTCGGGCTCCAGTTGCGGAAGGCGTGGCGCAGATCCCGCGCGGTCCCTTCCGCCGTCCACGACTCCGTGCCAGGCACCGGGCACGGGACGGTCGCGGCGAAGCTGACCAGGCGACCCGCCTGGACCGGGTAGCAGACCAGGTGGCTGCCCGGGCCGAGCCACAGCCGGACGGCGGGCTCGGCGGCGAGCTCGGGCACCTCGGTGGCGGGCACCAGCCCGCGATACACGCCGAGGCCGGAGAAGACCGGCTCGTCCGCGGCCAGCGCCTGACGGGCCACCGATCGGATCCCGTCCGCGCCTGCCACCAGGCATGCCGAATGGCGGGATCCGTCGGCGAAGGACAGGACCGCGCCGTCAGCGGTCTCCCGAACGGCGACGACACGCCGGCCGAGGTACACACGCTCGGTGCGGACCAGGCTCGCCAGGGCGTCGCGCAGGTCGGCGCGGTGGATCGTGTAATAAGGAGCGCCGTACTGTCGCTCGCACTCCTCGCCCAGCACCGTCCGCGCGATCACGTGGTCGTCCGCCCAGCGCCTGAACTCCGTGGCAGCGGGGCGCACAGCGATCTCGCCCAGTCGCTCGGCCAGGCCCAGCCGGTGCAGCAGGCGGGTGGCGTTGGGCGCGAGCTGTACCCCGGCGCCGACCTCGGCGGGCTCGGCTGCCTGCTCGAAGACGAGGGCGGGCAGCCCGTGCCGGTCCAGTGCCGCGGCCAGGGCGAGGCCGGCGATACCGGCTCCGACCACCGCGATCCCGGGTAGCATGCCTCACACCTCAAGGCAGAACTCGTCGATCGCGTAGCCCACGTGCCGGTCGGCGGTCGGCAGGTGACCGAGCAGGGTGTCCCCGGGCTTGAGCTCGGTGCAGTGCAGGACTGCGCCGTCGGATGCGAACACCCGCACGTGCCAGTCGTCCTGCAGGAACAGGTTGACGTCCTGTCCGCTTGCGGCGATGGCCTGCACGCAGATCAGCGGCCGTGACTCGATCTTCACCCGGCCGACCGTGACCACCCGGGCGGCCCCGGTCACGTCGACGGCCAGCACTTTACTGCCGGCTCGGAGCTCGCTGAGGTAGTGCGTGCGGCCGTACTCGGCGAGCGTGTAGGAGTGGATCGCCCCGGCGTTGACCCGGAAGGGCCTGGTCGGCATGTAGGGCAGCGGGTGCGTCTCGCTGACGCACAAGATCATTCCCTTCGAATGAGATCCGACCAGGATTCCCTCGTCGCGGCGGAGGTACGAGCAGGTGTCGACGCACGCTCGTTCCCCCATGCCGACGTGCGAGACCGCGACGACCTCAAGCTCGGACAGCTCGACCTGCCCGCCTTGCGGTGCGGCAGCGAGCTTGAGTGCCGTGGCGTCCCCGACGCGCCTAGGGGCCATCATGACGCCGGCCGGGCCGTGCTCGAGCACGCCGAAGATGACGGCTGCCTCCTGCGGATCGGCAGCGACCGTGATGATCTGCCCGGCAGCACCGGCTGCGGCTGCGATGACGATTTCCAGCGGGATCTTCGTGGGATCACGGAAGCGCAGCACGCTCCATGGGTCCTCACGAGCCGCCGCGCACGCGTCCTCCAGCGTCGCAGCGTCGATGACCTCGACGAGCCGGCCGACCTGCGGGCACTCGCCGGCGGGCGCGAGGTGGCCCGCCGGGCCGCGCCCGAATGGCACGATCACGACGTCGGCTGCGCCGGACGGAACCTGTTCCTGACCGCTGCGCGGCATGAGCACCCTGGTGATCGTCGGCGGCAGGCCCGCCAGGTCGCCGGGGTCGGCGGCGACGATCCCGTCGATGCGCTGATGCACGGCCTCCTCGACCACCGCCGCGCGAATGTCGGTATCTGTTGCCCGGATGTCAAGCCAGCACAGCTTCACTGAGCCGCCTTTCCCGATCTGGGTTCTGCTCCGAAATGGTGCCGCACCAGGCCCGTAACGCGCACAGCAATGGCGCGCGGGTCGGGCGCCATGAAGATGTTGCGCCCGATAGCGACGCCGGCCGCGCCGCCGAGAAGAGCATCCCTGACGAAGCCGAGCAGCTGATCGGCCGAGTCCACCCGCGATCCTCCTGCGACGATCACCGGGATCGGGCAGGCTCCGGTCACCTCGGCCATGCTGGCGGGTGAGCCCGGATACACCGTCTTGACGATGTCCGCGCCCAGGTCGGCGGCCAGGGTCGCGGCATGGGCGATGAGGTCCGGGCGATGCGGGTCGGCGATCTGCGGACCCCGCGGGTAGACCATCGCGATCAGGGGAATGTTCCACCGGTCGCAGGATCCGGCGATCGCACCGAGATCGGCGATCTGCCTGCGCTCGTCCAGCGAGCCGAGGTTAACGTGCACGCTCACCGCGTCAGCGCCAAGTGTCAGCGCCTCCTCGACGCTGGTGACAAGGTATTTGGCGTCTGGATCCGGGGCGTGATACGAGCTGGCGGACAGGTGAACTACCAGCGACATGGCACCGAACCTGGTGTGCCTGACATGCCGCAGGCTGCCCTTGTGCAGCACGACCGCATCGACTTCGCTGGCGGCCAGGTCTGCCACTAGCTCGTCGATGCTCTTGCCCAGCCGCGCGATCGGACCGTCGGTAACCGAATGGTCGAGCGGGACGATGACCAGTCCTCGCCCGTGCCGAAACAGCCGGTGCAGCCGCATGGCCCTGGCGAAATGGTAACCAGAGTACGGCGTCTCCCGGGAATTCAGCTGACCGGATCCGGGACCGGCACCATTGCCCGATAGAAATACGTCGCCGCGCTGGATGGCCGGCGTTACCGGATCAGAAATCACTTCACGCTGAGAGTTAGGCATTCCACTTATCCCGGCCGGAGGACCTGCTGCGCTGCGGTCGCGAACTCAAGAGCGCTTAGCGGCCGCCTCCAGTCCCGCCGCCACCGCCGCACCTTCCGCCGAGAAACGGATTAGGTGCGGTCACGACGGCGGAGTGGCCGCCGGGCGTTTCCGTAGCGATCACGATTCCGCCCGGCAAGGCCGCCACGGTGAGGAACGGCATGCCAGCGAATCTGGCAGGTGACATGCTGCGGACGGGAACAGGTCGCTGCACGTGACGCTCCCTTTCTAGTCGGGCGGCGCCCGAAGGCTTCACAAAGTTCACGTCTTCTGCGATAGCACCAAGGTGGCACGTCTATATCTGAAAGGCAATGCTTAATCCCAGAGCCTGATGCGTACTGCGGATGCGTATGGCCAAAGGTGCCGTTACCAGCTGGCATGGCACCGGGAATCTGGCCGATAACGGTCGGTGGCTTGATGCGAATATCCGGTTCCCGGCGTTCGCCCGCGCGTGCGCCGGTCTCGTTCCAGGTTCCCTCGGCGGCCCATGCCAGGAATCGGCCCGCCGTGCCTGGAACCCGCTGGCCGGGCCAGGCGTCCAAGGAGCATCAGGGAGGTAGCAGGAACGATGCGATCAGATTCAGCTCGCGGCCACCGTCCCGGCCGTGGTCGCGGCCGTGGACGCGGCGCGGGTGTACCCCGGCTGTCGGCCGTCGCCGCATCGGTACTCCTGGTGGCCGCCTGCGGGTCGACCGCGACAGGTCCGGGCGGCGGGCCGGGAGCGGGGCACAGTCCGGGCAATGGCGGACGGGCCGCGATAGCCATTGCGCGTGACAGCTCCAACGGCGCGACGGTGCGGATGCGGGTCGGCGGGCGGCTCGAGCTGACCTTGTCGAGCACCTACTGGCAGGTGCGCGGCAGTTCGGCGCCGGCGGTATTGCGACAGGACGGGCCGGCCAGGGTGCTGCCCAGGCCGGGTACCTGCCCCGCCATTCCGGGCCTGGGCTGCGCTCCTGTCCGGGTGCTCTTCACCGCGCTCGCACCGGGCACCGCGGTGATCAGTGCGTCTCGCACCACCTGCGGCGAGGCGCTCGCGTGCAGACCTGACCAGCGGCACTTCAGCGTCACCATCGTCGTACGCTAAGGCCCGAAGGCGGCCAGGCAGGCTAGCGAGCCCGGCCTGACGAGGCTGTCGCGAGCTCTCGGCCGTCCGAGCGTGAGCTAACCGGGTGGTGCGCGGCGGCCGGGCGAGGACGGGATTCCGGCAGGCCGAGAATTCGGGCGCGCAGGTGGCCGAGTGCGTGCGCGAGCAGCCGTGAGACCTGCATCTGCGAGATGCCGAGCCGGGCGCCGATCTGAGCCTGCGTCATGTCGCCGTAGAACCGCATGGCGAGGATCCGCTGCTCGCGCGGGGGCAGCTCGCCCCAGTGGGTGGCGACGGCGTGCAGGTTGAGCAGCTTCTCGATGTTCGGATCGTCCTGGCCGAGCGCATCGACGAGGCTGGCCGTCTCGGGCCAGCTGGTCAGCGGAGCGTCCAGCGACAGCGGCTGGAACGCTACGTCGGCGTGGCGGGCCTGCCGGACCATGGACTCGCTCGCGCCAAGGGCCCTGGCAAGCTCGGCGTCAGAAGGCAAGTGGCCGAGCTGCTGGGTCAGCTGCCCGGCCGTGTTGCGGATCTCGAGCATCAGTTCCTTCAGCGGCCGCTCGACGTGGATATGCCAGCGCTTGTCGCGGAAGTGGCGCTTGATCTCACCGGTGATGCACGGCTGGGCGTAGGCGGCGAGGCTTCCGCCTACCGTCGGATCGAAGTTGTTGATGGCCTTGAGCAGGCCGACATAGGCCACCTGAATCAGGTCCTCGGTTGACTCAGGTCCGCGCAGGTAACGCTGCACGCAGGACAGCACGAGACCATGGTGCCGGCTGACGAGCAACTCGCAGGCAGCGGCCCGCCGCGCGCTGGTCAGGGGCAGCGAGCGGATCAGCCGCAGCAGGTCACCGTCGTCGAGCTCGGTAAGCTGCCGTGCTGCCGCGGACGCCGGCCGTCCAGCCTCCGTCCGCTCGGAAGAAAGTTTCCGCATGGAAAGTGTTGCCATGAGGAAAGAGTCGCATGCTTACGACGGCTGCGCAACCCCGGACCTAGCGCTGCGGCTAGCCCGGCCTGACAAGGGAACTGGCCGAGCACCGGAGTAACCACCGGCAAATGGCCGGTTGCGGGATGTGGCCGGTTGCGGGATGTGGCCGGTTGGCCGGTCGCGGGAATGTGGCCGGTGTCGGGAATGTGGCCGGTGTCGGGCGGTGGCCGGTCGTGCCCCGGACCGGGCTAGCGGCTGCCCTCGTCCGCGAGCTGTATCAGCCCCGTGACCAGGGCCTCGCGGGCTGCCGGGCTCATCTCGGCAAGCACCTGCTCGAGCGCGCCGCGGCGCTGGATCCTGACCCACTCGGCCAGCTGGCGGCCCGACTCGGTGGGAAGGAGGACGATCTCGCGGCGGCTGGCCGCTGCCCGGTCACGGGTCACCAGGCCGGCCGCCTGCATGCGGTCCGCCAGCCTGCTGGTCGCGGAGGGCGTGGAGGCTAGCGCCCTGGCCAGGCCATTGAGGTTCATGCTGCCTGTCTGGCCGATGATCAGCAGCGCCCGGAGCTGCGCCGACGGGACCGCTGACCCGATTTCCTCCACCGCGCGGTCGCACGCTTCCAGCAGTACGGCG
>DASWAA010000491.1:0-2538 GCA_036391385.1 Streptosporangiaceae bacterium | reverse complement strand
CGCCTCGGGCAGGTGCTCGAACAAGTAGTACACGGCGATCACCGCATAGATGGCCAGCGCAGCGAGCGCCGACGCGAACGCGACGCAGGTGCCCAGGACGTAGCCGACGGAGCCGGCGCTGAACCGCAGGGTGGCCTGCCTCGGCGGCCGGATCGGCTTCGCTGCGAGCGTGTCCTGATGTGCTGCCAGGTACATCCACATTCCGGAGTACGCGACCGCGATGGCGACCATGAGCAGCCCGTACGTCACCGCCGCCACCCTGGCACCGTGCGACGACGCGCCGTTGGCGAGGTTGTCGGCGACCAGTGCGGTCGGGAAGGGCACCGCCACGATTCCCATCAGCAAGAACATGTTGAGCACCAGCGTGACCCGGTCGACCCTGGACACGTGCGAGAGCATCGTGTGGTGGTTCAGCCACATGATCCCGATGGTCAGGAAGCTGACCGCGTAGCCGGCGTACTGCGGCCAGCCGCCTGCCAGGTCAGAGAAGCTGATGCCCGACCTGGCTACCGGCAGCAGGTTGAAGACCAGCACGGTGATGGCCACGGCGAACACGCCGTCGCTGAACGACTCGGCCCGCCGTGACTCCACCGCCGCCTGCCTGCTCCCGGACCGCTAGTCGCTCGACGCCGGTGCGGCTGCCTCGGGCCGGGCTACCGACCGGGCGAGCAGCTGCGCCACGTCGACCACCTCGAGCGACTCCTTCGCCTCGCCCGTGCTCTTCTTCGCGCTGATCGCGTCGCCGAGCATGACCAGGCAGAACGGGCAGCCTGTCGAGATCGTGTCGGGATCGGTGCCAAGCGCCTCCTCGATCCGCTCGACGTTGATCCGCTTGCCGATCCGCTCTTCCATCCACATCCGCGCCCCGCCTGCCCCGCAGCAGAACCCTCGCTCCTTGCACCGGTGCATCTCCTGCGCCTTGACCCCGGGGACCTGCTCCATGATCTCGCGCGGCGGCGTGTAGACCTTGTTGTGCCGGCCGAGGAAGCACGGATCGTGGTAGGTGATCTTCTCCTCGATCGGGGTGACCGGCGTCAGCTTGCCTTCCTCGACAAGCCTGGCCAGCAGCTGGGTGTGGTGGATCACCTCGTAGTTGCCGCCGAGCTGCGGATACTCGTTGGCGATCGTGTTGAAGCAGTGCGGGCAGCTCGCGATGACCTTGCGCACGCCGGCCTCGTTCAGGGTCTCGACGTTCTGCTGCGCGAGCATGGAGAACACGAACTCGTTGCCCATCCGCCGGGCCGGGTCGCCAGTGCACGTCTCGGCCGGACCGAGCACGGCGAACGAGACACCCGCCGTGTGCAGCAGCGACGCGATCGCCTTGGTGGTCTTCTTCGCCCGGTCCTCGAGGGCTCCGGCGCAGCCCACCCAGAACAGGTATTCGACGTCGTCGCCGATCTGGCCGTCGACGACCGGCACCTCGAAGTCGAGCTCGGTGATCCATTCGGTCCGCTTCGACTCGCCCATGCCCCACGGGTCGCCCTTGTTCTCCAGGTTCTTGAGCATGCCCGACGCCTCGGCGGGGAACTCGGACTCGATCAGGACCTGGTGCCTGCGCATCCCGTTGATGTGGTCGATGTGCTCGATGTCGACCGGGCACTCGTTCACGCAGGCACCGCAGTTGGTGCAGGACCAGATCACGTCCGGGTCGATTACGCCGTTCGCCTCGGCAGTGCCGACCAGGGGCCGTTCCGCCTCTGCCCTGACGGCATCGGGGAGCTTCTCCCTGGCCTCGTCGGACGTGGCCAGCAGGTACGGCGCCTTGGCAAAGGCGTGGTCCCGCAGGTCGAGTATCACCATCTTCGGCGACAGCGGCTTGCCGGTGGCCCACGCCGGGCACTGCGACTGGCACCGGCCGCACTCGGTGCAGGTAGCCAGGTCCAGCATATTCTTCCAGGTCAGATCCTCGATCTTGCCGATGCCGAAGACGTCGTTGTCCGGGTCGGCCTCCTCGAAGTCCAGCACCTTGCCGTTGCTGCGCATCGGCTGCATGCCGCGCAGTGCGTCCGGCCGCCGGGAGAACAGCACGTTCAGCGGCGCCAGGAAGATGTGCAGGTGCTTGGAATAGGTGACGAAGACCAGGAAGCCGAGGATCACGGCAAGCTGGAGCAGGATGAACGCGGTCTCGATCGCCATGTTCGCGCTGCGGCCCAGCGGCGACAGCCAGTGCCCCACGATCTGCGAGGCGAACGCCCCGTGCGGGTAAGGGAAGTCGCCGGTGTTGATCTGGGCACCGCGGTAGATCAGCAGCGTCGCGACCACGAAGAAGATCATGAGCAGAACGAGCCAGGCCGCGCCCGTGTGCGAGCCCGAGAAGCGGGACCTGCGGCCCTCGCGCTTGGGGTCCTCGCGCAGCCGGATCACGGTGAAGGTAGCCAGGCCCGCCAGCACGGCGACCGCGAAGAAGTCCTCCAGGAAGCCGACCCACGCCCAGGTGCCGATCAGCGGAATGGCGAAGGTCTTGCTGAACAGGTCGCCGTAGGCCTCGATGATCGTCAGGAACAAGATGACGAAGCCCCAGAACGTGAAGAAGTGCGC
>DASWAA010000490.1:0-5322 GCA_036391385.1 Streptosporangiaceae bacterium | reverse complement strand
GGCTGGCTCAGCCGCCGCCCGGCCGGCCCCATGACTTCGCGACCTCTCGCAGCAGCGCGGGCGGGATCGATCGGTTAGTGCTCGCCAGCCAGTCGATCAGCTCCAGAATCGGTCCTTGCTTGTCTTGCCCCTTCGGCATGGTCCGGGACAGTCGCTCCAGGGCCTTCAGCGCCGCGGTCTGGGGGAGATCGGCGACTCGCTCGTTGATGAACGACGGGTCGGCGACGGTGTTGAAGGGCTGGAGGTCGGCAGGCGTGAGCGCAGAGGCCTGGTCTTTGTTCTGGAACAGGTCGTACAACGGCCGGGCGTTCTGGTCGTAGGACGACAGGGCAGGCAGCCCGAGGATCAGCTCCATGGTGCGGATGACGCTGGCCTGGTCGTAGCGCTGGTGGCCGATATACCCGCCGAACTCGCCATTTGCCGACACGTGCTTGGTGTAAGGGCTGGCTACCAGCAGGACGTTGCGGTGCCCGTCGACGTGGTCGACACCGTCTTGCGAGTCGTCCTCGACGACGAACACGGCCGTCGAGGACCAGTACGAGGAATGCGACAGGGCAGAAATGATCTCGCCCAGTGCGGCGTCGTTCTGGGCGACTTCTGCCCGCGGCGTGAACGTGGCCGAAAGGCCGGTCGTGTGGTCTTCGGGCAGCACCATGTAGCTGAAGTTCGCCAGGCCGTGGCCGTTGGCCGGGCCGGCCGCCGCCGGGCTGCCATCAGGATTGAGGCCGATGTCCTTCAGGAACGCAGCCGCCCCCAGCCGGTCGTCCACGCTCAGGTTGGCATCGCCGTTGATGGCATTGGGGTAGCCAAGGTCGGTGTAGGAGTAGATGGGGAAGTTCCCGACCGAAAGGAGGGCGTTGATAAGACCGCATCCGGCGGGAGGGCTCGCCCCAGTGCACGGAACCGGTGTGGTGTCGGTGTACACCGGCCCGGTGTACTTGGCGCTGTTGGGTCCGAGGAAGGGGCTGCACGGGCTATTCACCGGGAGTCCGTTGCCGTCCGGCGTGATGGCGCCGTAGAACTCCCCGTAATTACGGAGCGTGAAGGATCCGCCTGACTGATTCTGCTTGGCGAGGGCGCTCTGGAACAGGCTGCAGCGCTCGGGCTGGGCGACGGGAGCGAGGAAGTCCGTGCCGCGATGGCGGTTCGAGTAGTTCAGCCGCCACGCCTTCTCGACCCAGTCGGTAACGTTCGCGGACGTCGTCCACCAGTGACCCTGCACGCTCGCTTCGCCGTCCGAGAAGAAATTGTCGCTCGAAGCGAACTGGCTGACGATCGCGTGGCCTTGCGGGGTGGCCGAGGCCAGGTACTGATAGGCCGGATCGGCATTGACATCGGTACGGGTCCTGGCGAGGTCTCCGTAGACCTGGTCGTAGGTACGGTTCTCCCGCACGATGTACAGGACGTGCTTGATCGGCGACTGGCCGACGTGCGCGGCGTCGGGAATCGGGTTCTCGGGGCTGCGGAACGCGACGCCTGACTGCTCGATGGCATGGGCAACGAAGGCACTGTCCCTGGAGAGGCGCTCATCGGGGTGCGAAACACCGCTCCAGTCCTGATGCGGGCCGCCTACCCAGAAGCGACTGAGGAGCGAGGGCATGTTGCCCTTGTCGTTGTAGTTGAGCCCAGGTAGCTGCACCTGCGGGTCTGGTGTCTGCGGGAATACTGAATTCGGGAGCAGCGAAGGGGAGCCGCCGGAGTCCGTGGCGAACGGGACGGGATAAGGGTCAGAGGGGTCATTGGCGGGGTAACGGCTGCCGAGACCCTTGGCGGAGACGGCGAGCACGCCGTGGTCGCGGGGGTTGACGGCAACCGCCGTCGGATACCAGCCGGTCGGCACGTAGCCATCGACCTGCCACCCGGAGGCGCCCCGGTCGAGCACTGCTACGGCGTCGTCACCCGCGAGCGCCACGTAAGCACGGGAATTCCCGTCGAACGCAACCGCGTCCGGGGTCGAGCCCGTGGCCTCACCTGGCGCCCCGTGGAGCGTGACATTGACGGCCGGGGCGAGCGTGCCGTCCGCGTTCACGCCGACGATGGAGACCTGGTCGCTGTTCGCGTCCGCCACCATGACCTCCCGGCCGTCGGGGCTGACGGCGAGTCCGGTGGGATGGTCACCGACGGTGGCGGTCGGGCCTGGAGTCCAGCCGCCAGCGCCGTCGGAGTCGGCTGTGATGAGCTGGCCGGTGCCCTCGGCGGTGACGTACGCCCGCGCCTGGCCCGTAGCCGGGTTCGTCGCCGTCGCCACGGCGTAGAGGTAGGACGGGTTCAGATCGTTGGGCGTCGGCGGGTTGACGAAGTTCAGGATGTTGGTGTTGTGCGGGACGATGGTCGGCGTCCCGAACGCCACGGCCAGCTTGGCTGTCGTCAGATTGCCTGCTCCGTCGACTGACACGGCATTCAGGGCGCGCCCGTATTCGGTCGTCACGAGAACCGTGCCGTCGGCGCTGACCGCCAGGCCGCGGTCGTACGCGGCGCTGGCGCCGGTGAAGCCGGATGTGCTGGCAGGAGGCGCCTGGGAGGGCAGGGCTACGGTTGCCGCGTAGGTGAGGTGGCAGCCGGGGCCGACGTTGAACTGATACACGGCGTCGGTGCCGCCGCTCGTCGCGTACAGCCTGGTGCCGTCATGGCTGTACGCGAGCCCGATGCCCATGAAGTTCTGCGCGGGCTTGCTGCTGGCGGTGACAAACTGAGTCGCCCCCGTGGCGAGGTCGACAGCCGTCACCCCCTCGTCCGGCTCGGTGCCCGCTGGGTTCACGTTCGGCACGGCCGGGACAGGCCGGCCGTTTCCCCAGCCCTCGTCGCTGCTCGCCGCGCACCTGCCGTTCGGCGCGATGGCGAGTCCGAGCGCGAAATCGCCGAGGTTGTACTGGATTCCGGCCGGTCGCACGTACCGGCCATCAGGCAGCAGGGTCGGCTTGCGAGGGTCGGGATGGGCGAGGAATCCGCCGCTTGGACCAGCAGCGCCAGCAATCTGGGGTCCCAAGACCGCACCGCTCATCGCGAGGAGCGACAGCGCAGCGACCCGCACGAGCCAACGGGGAGTCCTTCCGCGACGAAGGCGTGTCGTACCAGAAATAGCCATGGCAATGAGCTCCTGCGCGATAGAGCTGACATGGGCAGTCGCGGAGAATTCCGACTACCGGCAATCCCGACAATACCGGCTGCCTACAAGGCAGGCGATAGCCGAGCCGAATGTTCATCGCGAAGTTACTGTGTGTCGGCGAGGAAGATCACCCGGCGTTCATGACGCCAATGCTGGCGGGCCATTCAGATTGGTCTCGTTACAGCTCCAGCGTGAGCGGAACTGACGCAGCTGTAATCGAGTCCCAGTCGTACAGCATCGGGATGAGCTCGCACCTTGACCAGGCTTCGTGCTGATCCAGGTAGTGGGGGCTAGCCGGATCTCCGGAAGCCCCGCCGAGGACGATCCACTGGCATTGGTCCCAGTTCCCTATGTCGAATACGTACCGGGCGACCGCGCCGTAGACGGCGTCGGTGCCGGTCTCCGCCCGGCACCCGTTCGCCCAGATTGTCTCGTTGTCGCCGCCAAGCCGGGCGCCTGCCGGGCTGAGCGCCGTGGCCTCTGCCGGAAACAGCGGCGCGAGCGGGTGCATGAGCTTCGCCCGGTGCAGGTCACCCCACTTGGCGTCGGCGGTGTCGCGCGCCACGGCTTCCAGGGCTTCCTCCAGAAGCTCAGGCCAGGTTGCGCCGCCGGTGAGGCTGACGTCACCTGATCGCAGCAGGCCGGGCAGCATCCACCAGACCTGGCTGACGGCGGAGATACCCGGCGGCAGTTGCATCATCTCGCCTTCCGCCGTCGAGCCCAGGCCCGAGCGGCTGGTGACCAGATGCGCCAGCGCCCAGCGCAGCCGGGAGTAGCACGCCGCGCCAGCCGAGTCCGGCGCCATGCGCGAATCCCATCCGGTCACGATGTCGCGAACCGCGCGGGCACTGGCGCTGGCCGGCGTGACTCCCGCCAGCGCCACCTGGAACAGCCGGGCTGGCTCGCTGACATCGTCACGGTGGATCGTCTCCATGTCCTGCGGTGACGCCTGCCGGAGACCGGCCAGGAGTTCCTCGATTCTCCTGGCCCGGTACGGCGGGTGGGCGTCGGTGCAGAAGTAGTCGCCCGTAGCCGGGATCGAATCGACGACGCGATTGTTGGCCGTGACGATGTATCCGCGCTCAGGGTCATCCACCCGGGGCATCTGATCCGCGGGGATCATGCCGTCCCAGTCGTACTCCCCGGTCCAGCCGGGAACCGGGAGCCAGCCGTTGATGCTCGGACGGCGCGGGACAACTGCACGGACGAGGTGGCCGATATGGCCGCCGGTATCGGCCGCTACCAGGTTGTGGTCGATCAGTCCCCAGCCACGGACGGCCCTGAACAGGGCGTCGCAAGAATCTGCGCGGAGCATCGGGATCAGGCAGTCCAGTGAATGGTCTGTGTCGGCGAACTGAACTGACTGAAGAGTAAGGCCGACCCCACGCTCGGGCTCCCCGGCGATCACCGGCCCGTGCATGGTCTCTGTGATGTCCACGCGGACCGCTGGCCCGCCCCTGACGGCGATTTCCTCGGTCCTGGTGGCAGCTTCCAGCCACTGTCCGCGGTACACGAAACGCGACGGATCGCGCCGGTCGAAGTGCTCGACGTACAGGTCGTGAATATCGGCGAAGGCGTGGGTGACACACCAGGCCACGCTCTCGTTGTGCCCGAAATGCGGGAAGGCAGGGACCCCGGGCACGCTGAAGCCGATCGCGTCGAACTGATCGCAGCCCAGATGCATCTGCGCGTACATTCCCGGCAACTCGAAGGCACGGTGCGGATCACCGGCCAGCAGCGGCCGGCCCGTCGTCGTGCGGGCTGGCGCAAGCGCCCAGTTGTTGCTGCCGCCGGCCGTCTCGTCGCCGCGATCCAGCCCAGCCAGCGCGCTCAGCGGCGCGCGGAGCTCGGCCAGGTCGGCCATCAGCCGCCTGGTGTCGGCGCCGGGCGGGAGGCAGAGGCGGTCCAGTCCGCCGTCGTCGTAACGCAACTTGACCAGATCCTCGGCCTTCAGGATGCTGGCGGCCGACGCGCGCCAGAGCTTGAACCACAGTGAGCCCATCAGGTAGCCCCGATGGCGCATCGCGGCGATGCAATGCCAGCCCGTCCACGGCTCAGGCGTGCCGCCGACCAGGCGGTACTCCAGCGGAACGGGGCCGCTCGCGATATAGGCGTTGACGCCGGCCGCGTAGGCGTCGACCATCATGCGCGCATCCGCGCCCAGGGCCTCGTAGTCCCGGACTGACGCGGCCGCGGCGCCCAGGCGCCTGGCGAGC
>DASWAA010000489.1:0-9107 GCA_036391385.1 Streptosporangiaceae bacterium | reverse complement strand
GCGCTGCCGGCATCGCGGATGCCGAGCACGCCGGTCAGCTCCCAGGCGTAGTTGTGGCCGCTCCAGACGTTGATCTTCCGGCTGGCCAGGTGCTCGGCTACCGCCAGCGGGGTCAGCCCGGCGACCGTGAAGTAGGCGGTCGCGGTCCTGCGCGCCGCCTTGCCGTAGGTCGTCACGTGCCCCATCGAGTCCAGGCCGCCGAGCAGCGTCGCGAAGAGTTCCTGCTCATGGCGCTCGGCCGCGGTCATCGAGGCGAGGAGCCGCTCCCTCCTCGTGCCTGCGGCATTGTCGTCGAGCCCGGCCAGGTGATCGACCGCCACGGTGACCCCGGCCAGGTCGGCGAACGGCGGCGTGCCGAGCTCGAACCGCTCGGGGACGGTGTCAGGTGACGGGACGAGCTTGTCCGGCCGGAGCGAGCCGAGCAGTTCCGGATCGGCGATGACGGCGCCGATGTGCGGGCCTGACCACTTGTAGGCGCTGGTGGCATAGAAATCGGCCCCGAGCGCCCGGACGTCCACCGGGCCGTGCGGGGTGGCGTGCACGCCGTCGACGTAGCTCAGGGCTCCCGCCGAGCGGGCCATCGCCGTGATCGCTGGCACGTCTGGCCTGGTCCCGATCACGTTGCTGGCCGCGCTGACCGCGACCAGCCGGGTCCGGTCGCCGAGCAGGCCGGCATACTGCTCCGACGGCAGCTCACCGGTAGCGGGATCCACCTCGGCCCACCGCACCACGGCACCGGCCCGGCCCGCGGCCTGGACCCAGGGCCGGATGTTCGCGTCGTGGTCGAGCCTTGACACGACCACCTCGTCGCCTGGCTGCCACGTGTCAGCCAGCGCGGCCGCGAGCCGGTAGGTGAGAGTGGTCATGTTGGGCCCGAGTATCACCCCGGCTGGGTCGCCGCCGACCAGATCGGCGACGGCCGCGCGGCAGCTGTCAGTGATCTCGACGGATCTGCGGCTGGCAGGGAACGCGCCGCCCGCGTTGCCGATCCCGCCCTTGTACGCGTCGCTGATGGCCTCGATCACCGACTGCGGCACCTGAGTCCCGGCGGCACCGTCCAGATAGGCGTAACCGTCCGCTAGTGCCGGGTAGCCGGCCCGTACCCGGCTGACGTCGAATGCCATCTGCGATCCCCTTTCGCCTCTTTCGCCATCATCGCAGCCGGCGATCCCGCGCGCGCGGGCGGTGCGGGCGATGCCATTCCAGCCAGCATCGGTCCTGATCTCGGAGGCGAGTGGGGCCCGGAGGCCCGCAATCCTCCGAGATCAGGAGTGGGGTCATTCCCGGTCGCGCGTGCCATAGTGACTTCACTTGAACATGCGATACCCGTCTGGTAAAGGATGGGCCGTAGGCAGTCAGCGGAGGTCGGTCATGACACTGGCTCGTTTTGCGCGGCGGGCATCGGCGGCTGTCGCGGTAGCCGCTGCCGTCACCATGGTGGCCGGGTGCGGCTCGCCGGGGAAGAGCGCTGCCTATAAGCCATCGGCTCCGCGGTCGTCGGCCGGCGCGCCGACTGCGGGTGCCACAAGCTCCCAGGCAGTCACCCCGGCCAGCGGCTCGACCACGCCGACCTCGTGCAACGTCATCACCGTCGCGGAGGCCAGCGCCGCCCTCGGCCAGCCGGTGAAGCCGCCTATCAAGGGGAATGCCTACGTGGAGGGCGGCGTCGCCTGTGTCTTCTACGGTCCCGATGTGCCGCCTGGGATCAGTCCGAATGTCCCGGTCGGAGACACTGTCAGGGTTGTCCTGGTGACCGGGCCGAACGCTAGGAAGTGGTTCGACGACTACAGGAGCAGGGTCCCGGCGAAGGCGATATCCGGACTTGGTGACGCGGCGTATTACGACGGCTACGCCTCGATTAGCGTACTCAAAGGAGACGCGTATGTCCGGATCGCGGTCGGCATAGCGAACAACCTCTCCGCCGAGGAAGTGCTCGCCAGGGACGCGCTGCCGAGAATGTGAGGCTCAGCGCGGGGCGTCAGCGCTGGCGCCTGGGCAGCGGCCGGAAGATGACTCCCCCGCACGCCGGGCAGCCTTCGGCCTGCAGGTCACCGATCTGCGCCCATCTCGGCGCCTGGCCGTCATCGGCGGCTGCGGCCCGGCCGACGACGCAGATCGCCCCGCAGCTCGCGCAGCGATACGGGCGGTTCTGCTCGGTGCGGGAGTCGGCGGTGTAGAGCGGCCCGGTGTACGCGCCGTCGATGAGCGGCCTTGACTCCTCGGTCGTCCGCAGGTGGTACAGGTGACTGCTGCCGGCCAGGATGCCGGCGCCCACGTAGCTGTTGAAGTTCGGCGTCAGCGACCTGACCACCAGCCCCAGGTCGGCGATCAGCCGCTGAGTAGCCAGCGTCTCCGCCGGGCGCCGGGCGCCGAACGAGAAGAAGACATGCTGGCCCGGGCGCCGTTCAAGTGCCGCGACAGCACGTGACAGGAAGAGCTCGGCGCCGGGCACCGTGTAGGGCGGGTCGGTGCACGCCACGTCGAACGCGCCCGCGAGCTGGTCAGGCAGCGGCTGGCGCAGGTCGTGCTCGACCAGTTCCACGTCGACTCCGGTGCCCGATGCCTGCTCGCCTATCCAGCCGAGCACGGCCTGATCGGTGTCGATCACGGTGAGCCGCCTGATGCCCCTGGCCGCCCCTGCGAGGCTCGCGAACCGGGCGATCGCGACCGCGATCAGGTCATCGTCACCGAGCAGGACGATCCTCTTCCCGTCCAGGGCGCCGGCCTCGTGCAGGCGCAGGACCCGGCGAATCTTCGTCGGGACCGTGCAGTGGGTCTGGTCGAGCTCCATCCGGGCCTGCGGCGCGCCGGCCGCCGCCCGCTCAAGCTCGCCATCGAGTGCGGCAAGCTCGCCGGGGATCCGCAGCCCCAGGCCGTCGCAGCGGTCGCAGGTGAGCTCCAGGCGAGGGTGGCCGGCGGAAAGGATCGCCCGCGCGCGGTCGGTGAGCTGGACCGGGCGGGTCTTGTCGACGACGCCGCGCTTGCGCAGCTCGTTGCTGACGGCGGTCACGATCGGCACGGGCAGTTCGGCCAGCCGGCTGATCTGGCTGGTCGGGACGGGCTCGCTGCGGGCGATGACGCGCAGGACGTCGCGGACTCCCGACTCGCCTTCGGCCAGCCCGACGGCCGCGGCTACCTCGGCGGCGATCGCGTCAATATCCATCAGTGCGCCCACAGTCCATGACGGCAAGGCCGTCCGTCAGCCTGCGGTCCGCAGTCGGCATGCTGATCGTGGCGGCCGGCCTGATCGGCGCGGCCTGGCTCCGGTGACCTGGCAGCTCTTGCGGTATCCTGCCACATCATGCCTGGCATGGAACCGGCGAGCAGGTACACCGAGCTGCGCCGGCAAGAGGCCATCTCGCCTAAGAGGCTGTACGCGATCGACGCGCTCTGCGTCCCTGGCTCGCCGTCCGGCCACCTGGCCCAGCTGACCACGACGGCCGTGGCAGCCGTCGCCGCGGGCTCTGGCCATGTCCTAGACGCCTCGCACGTGGTCTTCCCCAACGGCGCGATCACGCTGGTCCTGATCCTCGCCGAGTCGCACCTGAGCATCCACACCTGGCCAGAGGAGAACCTGGTCGCGATCGACCTGTTCAGCTGCGGTGCCATCGACGGCGAGGCCGTCATCGATCACCTCGTGGCCGGCCTGCGGCTCGAGTCCGTGACGGTTCGCGAGCTCCCCCGCGGCGTCGGTCCTCGTTAGACGGCGGGCGCAGGTTCCGGCACGGTCGGCGCGCCCGGCCCCGTCGGGATCTGGTCGTGCCTGGGCCGGTGGTGCCGCTGCGGGTGGCGCCGGCTGCTGGCGAGCAGCGCTCGCATCGAGGCGACGCCAAGCTCACGGTAGGCCTCGAAGTCCTCGTCGTCGTAGAGCTGCTGCAGCGTGCTCGCGCGCGGGAAGGTCGGGTGTGCCTCGTAGTAGGAGCGGACATCCCAGGGCAGGTCAGCTCCTGCCCAGACGCCGAGCTTGATCATGCTGAGCGTCCCCTGCTGCCCGGCTCGAGGTCCTGACGTGTAGCGGAAGGTGCCGGTGGCGAACGGCTGGCGGACCTGGGCGGGCCGCGAGCCGGGAAGGAAGCCGGAGGTCGCTGCCGCACCGCCGGACGCGCCGCCGGACGCGCCACCAGCCCCGTCCCCGGCCGCGCTGCCACCTGGGCCGCCCGCCTGCCCGCCGTCCGCGCTGCCGCCTGTGCCGCCGCCTTGGCCCTGGCCATCGCCGTTCGCGCGTCCGCCGACCGGACTCCGTGCCAGGCTCGCCCCGAACTCCATCTGGCCTGGATCGATGCTGATCTCGACGCCGAGGTCCGAGCGCGCGAGCGCGATCGCCTGGCCGAGCGTGCGGTAGCTGTGCTCGGGATCGCCGCTCGCGTCGAGCAGGTAGATCCGGCGCGGGTGACGGCGCAGCGCCTCGACCAGCCCGAGGTTGTCGTAGTGCCCGCCATCGGTGACATAGATCCACTTCTGGCCGACCGGATTGCGCCCGGCGGCCTCGCGCCACAGCAGCATGAGGTTGGGCTGCCAGATCCGCCACCGCAGGGCAGTGACGATCTGAGCGGCCAGGCTGAGGTTCGCGCCCGCGACGGCGGCACGGTGGATTCGGTAGACCCGCTCCCAGGAGGCAAGCTGGCAGCTCAGCCACCATCTGGATAGCGAGCCGGGAAGGCCCTGCCCCGCCAGGGCACCGGCCCATTCCGCCAGGCCGGCCCGAGCCTCAGCCTGGCCGAGGTGAGCATCCTGCTCGACTCGTTCGTGCACGAGCTTCACCAGCGCCGGGCGCGGCAGCCAGACCCCGAGCCTGACGTTCACGGCCGCGAGGAGCAGCCGGTGCGCTGCCGACGTCGCCCTGCCCATCAGCGGCGAGATCGCCGCGCCGCTGTCGGCGACGAGGTCGAACAGCGTCATCCGGTCTGCCCCCATGAGCAGTTCGTAGGCCGCGGTAGGTGCCAGCTCCTGCCCGCCGCCGACATTCGGATAGTGCAGGCCAGTAGCGTCCGGGGTGAAGACCCACGAGACGGCGCCACGACCGGGCGGCACTCCGCGCTGCAATGGGCTCGCACGCCGGCCAGCCCGGGCCGGAACCCGGCCGGCACCCCGGGGCGCCGCCGCGGGGCGGCTCGACCTGATCGTCCCCGAGCTCAGGTTCGCCGCGGCGCAGACGGTTAGCGCGGGGGCCGCGTCATGCAGCTGAGAGAGCCGAGTCGCCGACATGCTGCGGTCCGCATAGCCGTTCACCAGCCGGTCGCGATAGAAGTCGTGCAGAGACGTCCGGTTCACGTCGAGCGCGACGTGCAGGACGAGGAAGATCCCGGCAGCGATGGCCAGGTGCCAGGGCTGATAGGCCGGATGAGTGGAGATCCCGAGCACGTAGACGCCCCAGGCGATCAGTCCGGCAACGATGAGCGCACTGCCGAGCCACGGCAGAAGCACCCGGCCGACCCTGGCCAGCCAGGGACGCAGCATGCCCTGCCCGCCCTTTCCCAGCCGGCTCCAGTACGCCGAGACGTTGCCGGCCGCGGCCTTGGCCAGCGTGGCCAGGCCGAGCGCGTACAGGGACAACGTCGCCGCGACCGAGCCCGCGCTCGGCTGGCCGCTCATGCCCGTCGCGATCCAGTGCACGTTGAGCGCGGCGGCGAACAGGGCCGGGCCGGCGACCAGCAAGAGCGTGGCGGCCACCGCCAGGCCGAGCAGGGCCGTGGTCCAGAACATGAGCCGGTCGCAGAGCGTGCCGTCGGCCCGGCTCAGGTTACGGCGTCCGAGCGGCGTCCGGCTCGCGGCGAAGGTGAGAACGCCGGCGATTCCCAGGCCCGCGGGAACCCAGACCTGGAGCGGCATGATGGTCAGCGCAGGTGTCAGGCCGCTGCCGCTGCTCGTCCAGTGCACGCCGCCGATGGCGCGCAGCAGCCGTCCGTCGAGGCCGAGTACGACATAGGAGATGCTCGCCACCAGCACCAGGTTGCCGAGCGCGCCCCAGATCAGCGACATGATGCCGCGCAGGCCCTGGGCCGCGTTGGGGATCAGGTAGTGCGTGTGGTCACGCAGCCTGCTCTCCTCGGGCGAGCCGGGCCGGAACGCGTTCTGGTACTCGGCGCGGTAGCCGGCGGTAGGCGTCTTCTCGCTGACCGAGAAGTCAGCCTGCAGTGCCCAGGCGGCCGCGATATACGAGCCGCCTGAGACGGCCGTGACCAGGTCGACCGAGCGCAGGCGGCCATCGGCCGCCAGCGCCTGCATCGCGCCCAGGCAGTAGGTGGCAGACCTGATCCCGCCGCCTGAGCAGCAGATAGCAGTGTCGATCGGGTCCCCGCTCCCCGCATCCCGCGTCCCCGCTAGCGGCGATTCAGTCACGATCACCTCCGGGCAGCCGCGCGGCCAGTCAACGATCAGTCACTCTTAGTTACCTACTATTACTCACTGCTATCAAGAGTGAAAGCGGAAATGCCGATAGCCGTGCTTACCAGCCGAGTTCTTCGAGGCGGCCGTCGCTGATGCCGAAGTGGTGTGCTACCTCGTGGATGACGGTCTTGCGGACCTGTTCCTCCACCTCGTACTCGTTCCAGCAGATCGCGCAGATCGCACGGCGGTAGATCGTGATCCGGTCCGGGAGCACACCGGAGTACTGCGTGGTCCGGCTGGTCAGCGGGACACCCTCGTAAAGCCCGAGCAGACCAGGCGGGCCGGGGTTGTGCTCGACCATCACGGCGACGTTGCGCATCAGCCGGCCGAGTTCCTCGGGCAGGTTGTCAAGCGCCGTGACGACCATGTACTCGAACCGCTCCGGGTCGACGTCGATCACCGCTCCATTGTCGGCTAATGATCCGCCAGGCGGCCAGACGACCGGGCTCCGGTCAGCTCGCCGTCGTCCTGCCGCCAGCTCACCCGGGCAGGCTTGCGGAGCACGAACGTGTCCTGTGGCAGATAGGTCTTCGAGCCAGCGGCGGCACCGTAATAGGTCACGGTGATCGAGGTCGTGCCGCCCGACTCTGCCGGGGCGACATCGAACGCGGCGAAGCCGAACGGCGTCCGCGGGTCCCGGAAGGCCGACCAGGGTGCCGGCTCGGTCTCCAGTACTGACCCGCGCTGGTTCAGCGGATCGCCAGGCCCTGCGCCGGCGATGACCAGCCCTTCGGACGATCCGTGCCGCAGCCGGGCCGGCGAGGTGAGCGGGTGGCCTCCCCCGCCGATGGTCAGGTGCACGGTGCCGTATCTGGTGTCCATCTCCGTGCCAGCCGCGCGCAGCGCGCCGTTCCCTAGCTGTGGCGCCGGCGTCAGCAGCGAACTGCCGGGCAGGACGCCGCGGACCGGGTAGGTCCGCTCGTAGTGATGCTCATGCCCGGCCACTACCAGGTCAACGCCGTAGCTGTCGAACAGGGGCAGCCACTGCTGCCTGATCCCGAGGTCGGCCCCGTTGAAGTGTGCCGACGACATGGCCACCTGGTGCATGCACACCACGATCCAGTCGATGTCGTCATCGGCCCGGGCGGAGGCGAGTTCCCGTTCCAGCCAGCGGCGCTGGGCGCCGCCGCTGTAACCGTGGATGTACGGGTCAAGGCCCCTGGCGGCATAGCCGGGCACGCCGTCCCTGCGGATGCCGCTGAAGCCGCCGTCCTGCAGGCATACGTCGTCGTTGCTGAGCGAAAGGACCCGGACGGACCCGACGGTGAAGGCGTACCAGTTGCCGCAGAATTCACGGCTGCCGTTACCGGGCAGCGAGAACCTGTTCTGGTAGGCCAGGTGCCCCTGCGGGCCGTTGCCTGCCTCGTTCTCGTGGTTCCCCAGCGCCGGCATCCAGGGCCGGTACCGGGCCGAGCGGCTGATGTTGGCGAAGAACGACGTCCAGGTGGACACCGGCTCCTCGCTCGCGTTGGCGTAGCACAGGTCGCCGTTGAGCAGATGGAACAGTGGGTCAAGCGACTCGACCGCGTCGACGACGAAGCCCGCGTTCGGCGAGTGCGGACCAAGGCCCTGGCCGACCGGCTGCGGGATCGACTGGTCGCCGAAGCTGCTGAACCGGAACGGTGCCGACCGCCCGCGCGGTCCGGTCCGGAACGTGCCGCTCACCGGCGCCGCACCGTCATGCAGTACCTGATAGGCGTAGCACGAGTCGGGCTCGAGCGCGTCGACCCTGGCGTGGTAGGTCCAGACGGTCTCGCCGGTCAGCGCATCGGTATAGGCCCGCTCGTCAGCGTCGGCCAGCAGGCCGGGCGGTCCGTCAGCTGGGCCGAGCCGCAGCCGCGGCCTCGCCACGGCGGCTGGCGCAGTCCAGGAGACCGCTATCTGGGTGGCTGCGTCGGCGCCGAACTGCAGGTGAACCTGCTCGGGTGCGGGCGCTCCGGCGGTATCAGGAGAGTGGACAAAGGACACGGCATTGCGGCCGGTCGGCATCGGGAAAGCCCCCGTAGTAGCTCGCTTCGCGCGGAATTCTCGCTGCTTCTATGCTCCAGCTTATGTTTGCCCGCATGGTTCACGGGACGTGAACGCCGCCCGTCGGCACCGTGAAGGCTTCGCCCGCCTGCGCCAGACCGGGGCGGCAGGAGGCAGCAAACGCCAGCGGAATTGCTGGCGTTCACCGTGCGAGAATGCGATCACCGAGCGAAGGGAGACGCCATGCCCGCCACCTGCCTGAGCCCGCGGCAGCTCGGCTCGTCCGGCATCGAGGTCTCGGCGCTCTCGCTCGGATCATGGCGCACCTACGAGCGACTGCCGGCGGAGACGGGAGTCGCGATCATGCGGGCCGCACGCGAGGAGGGCATCACCTTCCTCGACGACGCGCGCTACGACGACGAGACGGGCGCTGCCCCGATCCCTACCGGCTACTCCGAGGTGGTGTTCGGAAGCCTGTTCCGCTCGGCAGGCCTGCGGCGGGACGAGGTCGTCATGGCGAACAAGCTGTGGTGGGAGTTCTGGCCTGGGCAGAGCGCGGCTGCGGAGCTCGACGAGTCCTTGCGGCGGATGGGCTTCGACCACGTCGACCTGATCTACGCCGGCGCGCCGCCCGACGGGATGAGCGTGCACGAGCTGGTGGAGTCGGTCGCCGGGCTGATCGCGGCCGGCAAGGCCCGGGCGTGGGGCGTGCTGAACTGGCCGGCCGAGGTCATCAGCCAGGCAGCCGACAC
>DASWAA010000488.1:0-4692 GCA_036391385.1 Streptosporangiaceae bacterium | reverse complement strand
CGGGCACCTCGACCAACATGAACGTCAACGAGGTCGTGGCGGCGCTCGCGGCGAAGCGCCTGGGCCGCCCCGTGCATCCCAACGATCACGTCAACGCCTCGCAGTCGTCCAACGACGTCTTCCCCTCCGCCGTGCACATGGCAGCCGCCGGGATGCTCGCCGACCTGGCCGGCGCGCTCGAGCACCTCGCGCACGAGCTGGAAGGAAAGGCGGCGGAGTTCGCCGACGTGGTCAAGAGCGGGCGCACGCACCTGATGGACGCAGTGCCTGTCACGCTCGGACAGGAGTTCGGCGGCTACGCGGCCGCCGTGCGGCAGGACGTCAGCCGGCTGCGGGCCGTGCTGCCCGACGTCTGCGAGCTGCCGCTCGGCGGCACCGCCGTGGGAACCGGACTGAACGCCCCGCCCGGCTTCGCGGCGGCGGTGATCGGCAGGCTCGCGAGCGAGGATCTTCCGTTCACCGAGGCAGCCGACCATTTCGCCGCGGCGGGAGGAAGGGACGCCCTCGTCGCCGCGAGCGGCGCCAGCAGGACGGTCGCCGTGACCTTGTACAAGGTCTGCAACGACCTGCGGCTGATGGGCTCCGGCCCGCGCACCGGCCTCGCGGAGATCTCCATCCCCGAACTGCAGCCTGGCTCGTCGATCATGCCCGGCAAGGTGAACCCCGTCATCTGCGAGATGGTCTGCCAGGTCTGTGCCCAGGTCATCGGGAACGACGCGGCGGTGGCCTTCGCCGGGGCGGCCGGGAACTTCGAGCTCAACGTGATGGTGCCGGTGATCGCCAGGAACCTGCTCAGCTCGGCGCACCTGCTGTCCGCGAGCGCCACGCTGCTCGCGGACCGCTGCGTCGCGGGGATCACCACCGACCCTGAGCGCCTGCGCAGGCTTGCGGAGTCCTCGCCGGCGATCGTTACGGCGCTGAACAGGTTCATCGGGTACGAGGCCGCCGCCGCCGTGGCGCACGAGGCGCTGGAGACCGGGCGGACGATCCGGGAGGTCGTCATCTCCCGCGGCCATGCGGACCGGGGCGAGATCACGATCGGACAGCTCGACGCGGCACTTGACGTGCTGGCGATGACGCGGCCGCGCGGCTGAGATGGTCCCGCGCGTGAGTCAGCGTCAGCTGCGTCAGTACCAGCCGTAGCTCGTCTCGTGTGCCCAGGCACCGCACGGCGACCCGTAGGTCGCCCGGATGTAGCCGAGTCCCCAGCGGATCTGGGTGGCCGGGTTGGTCTGCCAGTCCGGCCCCGCCGACGCCATCTTCGACGCCGGCAGCGACTGCGGAATCCCGTAGGCACCCGACGTCGAGTTCGTGGCAAAGGGGTTCCAGCCGCTTTCCCTGGTCCACAGCAGGTTCAGGCACCCGAACTGGCTGGACGACCAGCCGTAGCTGCCGAGCATCGCCTGGGCGATCTGCTGCGGGGTTCCGGCCGGCGGCGCTGGCGTGCTGACGGGACTCGGCCGCGCCGCGGCGGGCGAGGACGTCGCCCCGGGATGAGCGGCGGCCGGCGGGCGAGCGGCCCGCGCGGCGTCTCGCGCGATCGACTGCGCGCGGCCCGAGGCCGTTCGTTTCGTGCTGGCGGCGTAGCCGCGGCCGGGGGCGGACGCACCTGCCAGGTTGGCGGCGGGGGCGAAGGCCCGGGATGCGGCTCCGCTCGTGGCCGGCTGCGTGCTCGCGGCTGGTCCGACGGCCAGGGCCGTCGCTGCTACGGCGGCGGCCAGGACGGTCCCGGCCGCTGCGGAGAAGGTGATTCGGGAAGGCTTGACGTAGATACGGCGCAGGCGAGACAAGAGGTGCCCTTGGTCGGGTGCGCTGCCGCGCACCTGCTCCACCCGGGACGCTGCGGCGGGAACGTCGCCCCGCACAGGCAGCGGCGTGCGGACGGATCGCGGGGCAGGGCGACAGGGGATTCGTGAGACCAGCCGTCCAGCACGCTGGGTGCTGTCAGCTACTCAGCATGCAGGACCGGGCTGCTCGTTACCGCCGGAACCGGCGCAAAGCCATATGATCCGCGTCACAACGCGCAGTGCCGAAGTCCGGGCTAGTACCAGCTATGGCCCTGCCAGAACGCCCAGGCATTGCACGGCGAGCCGTAGCGGCCCTTGATGTACCCGAGTCCCCACTTGATCTGGGTAGCCGGGTTCGTCTGCCAGTCGGCGCCAGCCGTGGCCATCTTCGACCCGGGCAGCGCCTGCGGGATTCCGTACGCGCCGCTGGCGTTGTAGGCGTTGTAACGCCAGTTGCTCTCCCTGGTCCAGATGTCGTCCAGGCAGCCGAACTGCTGGGCCGCGTTGAAGCCGAAGCTTGGCAGCATCTTGTAGGCGATGGCCTGCGCTGTCCCAGGATTCGGCGGCGGCGCGTAGACGGTCGTTACCGTGCTGGAGCTCGTTATCTGGGGCGTCGTGGCTGTCGACGGCTTGCCGACCACCTTGAACGACTTGGTCGCGGCAACCATCAGGATCATCTGCTGGCGCTGCTGCTCGAGATGGACACCGCCTACGCTGGCGGGAAGCCCGGCGACATTGGCAGCAAGCCGATCCTGAACCGCGCTGCCACCGAACTGGCCGATCATGACCTCAGCCGTTACGGCGACGGCGACAGATGCGCTGACCGTCCAGATCAGGAAGGCCCGTACGCTCCTGCGTGGTCGGCGTCGTGCGCGTCCAGCGGACAGACGCCTGCGGTGCTGTGACAATGCCGTCCTTCCGTCGGCCAAGCGCGACGGGTAAGTCACCCAGCGCGCAGGACCGCTGCGGCTAAGGCAGCGAGTCGCGTCACGGACCCGATCCTCGCGGTAGCCACGCCCATTAGGCACAGAACCACCGAAACAAGGACTCAGGCCCGCTGCCGCACAAGATTGCCAGAACTGACAGCGCCAGCCGGGTGTTTCTGGAGAAAAAGTTGTGGTGTCGGGCCAGGAATTTGTGTCGGGGCGATAACAGATTGGCGCTCAGTATCGTAACGATTACGAGGTGTAACCGTTACCTGTCCGTGATCGCCTGTGACCACAAGTTGTCGGTCAGGAGGGCACGCGACACGCCGGCATACCCTGAAGTGGCGGCTCGGGCCAGCGGGTCAGGCGGCCCGGCACAAGGCGGACGGACGTGATCATGAGCAAGGACCCCGTGGCTTCGGGTGGTCAGACGAGGCCAGCACGAACGCGCAAGGCGTGGACGGCCGACCTAGGGTCGGCCGACACGGTGCTCGCGACAGCCCGCAAGGCCTTCTTCGTGATGCTCGCGTTCCTGATCCTGATCTGGGTCATCCAGATCGTGAACGCGCTCAATCACTACAACCTCTCGCACGCGTACGGCATCTACCCGAGGGACGTCGGCAGGCTGCCTGACATCCTGACCGCGCCCTTCCTGCACGCGAGTTGGACTCACATCGAGGGCAACTCGGGCCCGCTCTTTATCTTCGGGTTCATCGCTGCCTACCGCGGCCTGGGCAAGTTCTTCGCGGTCACCGTCGTCGTCATCCTGACTAGCGGCCTGGCGGCCTGGTTCTTCGAGGCGCCGCTGAGCTACGGCGTCGGAGCGAGCGGCGTGGTCTTCGGGTACTTCGGCTACATCATGGTCCGGGGCCTGTTCGACCGGCACGTCATCGACGTCCTCGTCGGCGCCGTGATGGCGCTGTGCTTCGCCTACTCGTTCGCTGTGCTGCTCCCGCATCAGGGCATCGGCTGGCAGGCTCACGTCGGCGGGATCGCCGGCGGGGTCGCCTCCGGCTGGATCTTCCGGGACCGCGGGGCCAGGGCCAGGGCCAGAGCCGCCGGGCCGGCTAGCGCGATCGCACCGGGCACGTCGGCAGGCGCTGCCATCGAGCCAGCCAGCCCGTCGGGCAAGCAGAGCGGCAAGAAGGTCACCGTGGACCCGTCCAACCCGCGCGCCGAACTGTACAAGCAGCTCGACGACATGGGGCTGTGACCCGCCCCTTCGGTAGGCTCGCCGCGGGAGGAAGTCACCTATGACCAGCGCTGAGCTGACCGATGCGGCGCCGTTGCGCAGGGAGACCGAGCGGCTGGTGCTGCGGCCGTTCCGGCACGGGGACGAAGACGACGTCCTGGCCTACCGCCGGCGGGCAGACGTCGTCCGGTACATGCCGACCGAGCCGATGGATGACGCGGCCGCGCACGCCTTCATCGCCGAGCGGCTGACCGCCACGACCATCGAGGGCGACAACGACCGGATCATCCTGGCGGTCGAGCACGATCGCAGGGTGATCGGCGACGTGGTCGTACGGACCGGGCTGTTCGCGGACCGGCAGGCCGAGATCGGGTGGGCGTTCAACCCCGACTACCACGGGCGCGGGCTGGCGACCGAGGCCGCGCGCGAACTGCTCGCGCTGACCTTCGGCGACCTCGGCATGCATCGTGCCTGGGCGCAGCTCGACCCGCGGAACACCGCCTCGGCGCGGGTCTGCGAGCGACTCGGGATGCGGCTGGAGGCGCACTTCCGCCACGACATCTGGTTCAAGGGCGAGTGGGGCGACACCTGGGTCTACGCCATCCTCGCCGACGAGTGGCGCGAGGCCACCGGACGCGGCTGATTAGTTTCAGAACGGCACCGGAGCGGTCCCGGTCACCTCGATCCGGTCGAGCCCGGCCGCACCGGCGGCGCGGGGGTCTGCCGACAGGAACGTCCGGCCGGCCGTCTCGTCCGTGGCGAGCTGCCAGGCCAGGTCCAGCGGCAG
>DASWAA010000487.1:0-5382 GCA_036391385.1 Streptosporangiaceae bacterium | reverse complement strand
ATCGGCGGTCAGCTGCATCTGACGAACTACCGGCTGGTCTTCAAGTCCAGCGCTGTCAACCGGGTGAAGGGCGTCTTCAGCATCTTCCTGCCAACCCTGCGGGAAGTGCGCAACACCTCGTCGGGGGTGAAGCGTCAGATCGGACTCGCTACCGGCACTCAGCGGTTCACCTTCATAGTCTGGGGAATCCCTGCCCTCATCGCGGCAATCGAGCAGGCGAAAGCGTCGTTCGATCACGCGGCGACGGTCCGCCTGGCGGAGCTTGCGTCCGAGCACCGCGGCTTGCTCGGCGAGGGACTCCAGACAGCGGCCGGAATCGAGGCACTCAACCGGGCGCTGAGCCAGGCTAACCACCCCATCGCGGGATCCGCTCCGACCGAGCCAGGAGACCTCGCGCGGGACGGCGTGAGCCTCGCGGGACTGAGTTCCTCCCTCAATCTCGCCGAACTCCAGCAACTGGCCGCAGACGTCCCGTGACCCGGCCAGGGCGGGACCTGTCGAAGCGACATCGCTGTACTCGGCCCGCAGGCAGGCGCGCTTTGCCACCGGCCTAGGCTGTCCCGCGCCTAGACCCTGGATCAGGGGGTTATGGCGAGCGCCGTAGCCGCCCGGCCGACTGGGATCGGCCATCCGGCCCGGTCCGTCGCCACCGTGATCGGCACGACGAAGGAAGGTCCGATGCCCGCGGAGCCGAGCACGTACGCGATCCGGCTGTCCCGCGTGAACGCGATGGCGACGGGGAACCTGGCCGTCTTCACTGATCGCCCGGCGGAGTCGTCAGCGACCCGGATCGGGGTCACGGTAGTGGTGTCCAGCACGTACGCGGTCCTGCTGTCCGGCGTGAAAGCGACGAGGTAAGAGTCGGCTCCTACCCGGACAGGCCGGCCCACCTGCCCGGTCGCAAGGCCAACCGGAATCGCCGTCTCCCGCCCGGAGCCAGGCCCGAGATCGTCCAGCACATAGGCGACCCTGCCGTCCGGTGAGATCGCGAGTGCGCCTGGACTGCCGGGGAGCTTGATCGGCTTGCCTGCCCGGTCCGTCACGGTGCTGATCGGGATCAGCCTGCCGGGCCTGGCAGCGACCGGGACAGTGTCGTTACCGGCCGTTCCGCTGGCAGCCGCGATGGCGCCAGTGGCGCCATCGCCTGGGCTGGCGCCGGTCGGTGGTGGGCCAGGCACGACCGCGCCGGTCACGTAGACGGTCCGTCCGTCCGGGGTCATCGCGATGTCTGTCCCGTCTGAGCTCGGGATGGGAATCGGCCGACCCGTACGGCCGGTCGCGACAATGATCGGGGTCAGGTAGGTCCCCGAGCCCTGGGAGTTGAAGCCGTAGTTCAGGACGTAGGCCTTGGAACTATCCGGCGTGAACAGGATGGGGCCGGGGTCGATCCCCACCCTTATCGGTCTGCCTGCCCTGCCGGTCGCCACGTCTATGGGCGTGATCCGTCCCGGGTACTGGTTGCGGCCGTCGATCTGGCTGGCGACGTAGACCGTCCGGCCGTCAGGCGAGACCGCCACGTATACCGGCTGCGGCGGGACCTCGATCGGCGTGCCGACGATACGGTTCGGCATCCGGATCGGCGTCACCAGGCCGACTCCGTCGCGCGTGAAACTTGCGACGAACGCTTGACTGCCATCCGGCGTCACCGCGACGGCGAACGGCAGGCCCGGCACACTGACCGGCAGGAGCGGCCGGTCCGTCGCGATCCTGATCGGGGTCACCCGCCCCATGCCGGTGACAAGGACCATCCCGTTGCGACCGGCTGAGCCGACTCGCGGCGCGGCATCGGCCGCCTGAGTTCCGGCGCAAGCCATTACCACGACTGCGGTAAGCAGCCGGGCAGGCCGCGAAGATCGGTAGCGCATATCGGGCGACCTCCGGCAGGACGACTATTACGGATAGCGATATATCGGCTTCCGACGTTAATGGATGTTACCTGCCGGTGTCTACAGCGAGCGGGACCTGACCGGGCTGTAGCGGACTGGACGCGACCTACTTGAGCAGTAGCCGGCTGATCCGGCGACCTGCCAGCACCAGGCCCGCCGCGCCCATCACGCCGAGGTAGAGCACGCTCCACGCCAGGTCCGGACCGACGACGCCAAGCGTCAGGCCCCGGATCAGCACCACGCCCTGGTAGAGCGGCGTGCACTCGACCACGATCTGCAACGGCCGCGGATAGACGCTGAGCGGGTAAAAGGTCGTCGAGAACAAGAACATCGGCAGGGTCGCCAGGGTGACGAACTCGAAGTGCTGCCAGCTCTTCATGAACGTCGTCGCGGCCATTCCCGCACCGGCGAACGCGAAGCCGATCAGCAGTGCCGCCGGCACGGCGGCCACCGCCCAGGCCGAGTGGACCAGGCCCATCGCCAGCATGACCACCATGAAGGCAACCGAGTAGATGCCGCCCCTGATCAGCGCCCAGCCGACCTCGCCCAGAGCGATCTCGTCAGAGCGCATCGGAGTCGCCAGCGCGGCGTCGTAGAGCTTGGCGTACTTGAGCCGGAAGAAGACGTTGAAGGTGGAGTCCATGATCGCGCCGTTCATCGCGGAGGTCGCCAGCAGCGCGGGCGCGACGAAGCTGGAGAAGTCCACCGGGTGACCGCCGGGCCCGATCACCGTCCCGACCAGCTTGCCGATGCCCACCCCGATGGACAGCAGGTAGAACAGCGGCTCGAAGAACCCGGAGATCAGCACGGTCCAGGTGTGCCGGTAGACCCGGGCGTGCCGCTCGATCAGGTGCATGCTGCCCCGGCCGCCGAGTCCTGATCGCCTGGTCCGCAGCAGCGCGACCGGCAGGATGCGCAGTGGCAGTTCGTGCATGCGAACTGACGCCGTGGCTACCGCGCCCTGCCCGGTCTGCTCTGCTGCCTGGCCGTGCCGAGCCTGGTCAGGCATAGAGCCTCCGCTGGTACGTCCGGTTCCCCACGTAGATTCCCAGCCCGGTCACGGCGACCAGGTATCCAACGTGCACTGCGCTCGCTCCCGGCTGCGCGGTGCCGAGACTGAGGGAGCGGCACAGCGCGACACCGTGCCACAGCGGCGTGATGTAGGCCAGCGGCCGCACGTAGACCGGCAGCTGCGTGATCGGGAAGAACGTTCCGGAGAACAGGAACAGCGGGATGATCCCGAACCGGAACAGCATGGCGAACGAGGTGTCCTTGGTGCAGCTGATCGCGTATGCCTCGATGGGGGCGGCGAACGCCAGCCCGGTCAGGACGGCCGCGGGCAGGCAGGCGAGGACCCACGCGGACTGGACCGCGCCGAACGCCACCATCACGACCAGGAAGACGGCCGAGTTCATCGTGAGCCGCAGCATGGTCCAGAGCAGGTGACCGTGAAAGAGGTCGCGCGGGCGCAGCGGCGACGAGATCGCCGCCTGATAGGTCTTGTCCCACTTGACCGCGCCGAAGACGGGGTAGGTGGCCTCCCCCATCGCGGTCTGCATCGAGGCGGCCGCGATCAGGCCGGGGGCAAGGAAGGTCAGGTAGCTGACGCCCCCCAGGCTCGCGGTGCCGCGGGCGTCGACCAGCGTGCCAAGACCGACGCCCATCGCGCCCAGGTAGAGCACGGGGCTCAGCACCCCCGAGTAGATCGATCCCTTCCAGGTGCGCCGGTAGTTGGTGAACCAGAACCGGAGCTGGCGGACGGCGAGCGGCTGAGCCATCAGTCCTCCAGCCGGCGCCCGGTCAGCCGCAGGAACACGTCTTCGAGCGTGCTCCTGCGGACCAGCGAGGTCTGCGGGTCGAGCCCGAGGCCCCGGACGGCAGCCAGAGCGCCGTCGCCGTCCGAGATGTACAGCAGGATCCGGTCGGCGAGTACCTCCATCCGCTCGGCCGGGACGTCGGCCAGCTTCTCCGCCGCCTGGTCCTGCTGATCGAGCGCGAAGCGCAGCTCAAGTACTTCCGGGGTGGAGTACCTGGTGATCAGCTCGCGCGGCGACCCCTCCGCCGCGATCTGGCCCCGGTCCATCACCACGAGCCGGTCGCACAGCTGCTCAGCCTCGTCCATGTAGTGCGTCGTCAGGACCAGCGTCACGCCCTGCTGCTTGAGCCGGTAGAGCCGGTCCCAGACGACGTGCCTGGCCTGCGGGTCCAGGCCCGTGGTCGGCTCGTCGAGCAGCAGGATCTCCGGCTCGGAGATCAGCGACCTGGCTATGGTCAGCCGCCGCTTCATCCCGCCGGACAGGGGCTCGACCTGGTCGTTGGCCCGCTCGCTGAGCTGGACGAAGTCAAGCAGCGCGGCCGTCCGCTCTCTGATCACCTCGCGCGGCAGCCCGAAGTAACGACCATAGATCAGCAGGTTCTCGCGGACCGTCAGCTCGAGGTCCAGCGTGTCATCCTGCGGCACCACGCCGAGCCGCGCCCGGATCGCCGGCCCGCTTCGCTCGGGGTCGAGGCCGAGGATGGTGAGCTCGCCGCCCGACCGCGGGGAGACGCAGCCGATCATTCGCATCGTCGACGACTTTCCCGCGCCGTTGGGACCGAGGAAGCCGAACACCTCGCCGCGGCTCAACTCGAAGTCGATCCCGTCGACGGCGACGAAGTCGCCGAAAAGCTTACGCAGGCCCCTGGCACGAATCAGGATGTCAGCATCGGGCACGCCCGCGACCCTACTCCAGGGGTCCGACACAGTCGAACGGGTATTCGGTAGCCCAGTGAAGATGCCGCGGTCGGGCACGCCTGCTCATATGACACGGTGACTCACCAACATGCCGATTTGCTTACCAGGCCCCGCGCCCTGCGTGGCAGGGTAATCTTGCGGACAGTGCATCGACTCCCCGCAGTGCGGGTAGCACCCCCCGAGATGACGTGACTGAGCGGAGGACGCCTCGGTGAGTAGTGTCAGAAGGCTCTACGAGCGTTTCAGGCTGCTCATCCACGAAGGTGCCAAGTTCGGCATCATCGGCATCATCGGCGTCGTCGTCTACAACCTGGTCAACAGCTGGATGCACGTCGGTATCGGACTCGGCCCGATCACGTCGGCCACCATCGCCGTCGTCGTGACGACGGTCACCAGTTACATCGCCAACCGGTACTGGAGCTTCCGACACCGCGAGCGCACGACGGTCCCGCGCGAGACGGTCATGTTCTTCGCGCTGAATGGCGTCGGGATGCTCATCCAGTGGGCCATGGTCGGGTTCACCACCTACGGCCTGGGGCTGACGAGCAACACCGCCAACTTCGTCGCCAACAACATCGGGATCGTGCTGGGCACGCTGTTCCGGTTCTGGTCGTACCGCAAGTGGGTCTGGGCCGCGCCGCAGCCCGCGCCGGAGGGCCACGAGGTACTCGAGCCCGCGTTCGCGACCGGCCCGCAGAAGATCCGCCCGACCGGAGACGAGGCCGGAAAGCCGCATTGAGCAGTGGTCGTCACCCTCAGCCG
>DASWAA010000486.1:0-15081 GCA_036391385.1 Streptosporangiaceae bacterium | reverse complement strand
ATGCCGCTGGCCGGAGCCGGGGGCTGTGGCGTCGAGTACGCCGTGACAGCGCCGGTCGCCGTGTCGTCGGTGACGAAGACGCCGGTGGACGGGACGAGAGCGCCGTTGGAGATGGCGCCGATGTAGGCGCCGGTGATCCCGTTGTGGTCAGTGGCCGAGTAGGCGAACGGCGCCACCGCGACTGCCTGCGGCAGGCCCTTGTTGATGGCCGCGATCAGGTCAGCCCTGGTCGGGTTCTTGCCCGCCGCGAACATCGCCTGGACGAAGGTGTAGGCGACCGACATCCCGTACAGGACGTTGCCGTCGAGCGGCGCCTTCGCGTCGTAGGTGTCATGGACCTTCTTGAACAGCGCGATCCAGCTGTTCGACGTCTGGCCGAGCGAGGGCAGGTAGCCGTCGGTGATGATGCCCTGGGTCAGCGAGTTACCGAATCCCGCCGCGGTGTTCTTGGCGAACGCGGCAAGCAGGCCGGCCAGGGTGATCGGGTCCGAGCCGACGTCGCTGACGACGAGCTGCGGCGCGTACTTGAGCCCGAGCATGTTCAGCTTCAGCAGCGCGGTGAAGGCGGGGACCGTGAACGAGACCACGACCTGGGCGCCCGCCGCCTTGAGCGCGGCAACCTGCGGGCCGATCTTGATGTTCGTCACGTCATAGGGCTCCTTCGCCACGATCTGCGACTTCGGGATCTCGTAGCTCAGCCCCTTGACGCCGTCCTGGCCGAACTCGTCGTTCTGGTAGAAGAAGCCGATCTTCTTGCCCGCGAAGTGCTGCTCGATGTACTTGCCGAGGATCTTGCCCTCGCGCACGTAGTCGAGCTGGTAGCCGAAGGTGTCCGGCAGGGTGGACGTCGCGTTCCAGCACTCGCAGCCGGAGGCGACGAACACGTCGGGGACGTGCACGCTGTTGATGAACGGCGCGACGGCCGCATGGGTCGGGGTGCCGAGGCCGTTGAAGATCGCGTAGACGTTGTCCTGCAGGATCAGCTGGTGCACGTCGGTGACCGTCTTCGTCGGGTCGTAGCCGTCGTCGAGGTACTTATAGACGATCTTGCGGCCGTAGATGCCGCCGTGCGCGTTGACATACTGGAAGTACGCGTTGGCCGCGGGCGCGATCTCGCTGTAACCCGGCGCGGCGACGCCGGTCAGCGGCTGGTGGCTGCCGATCGTGATCGTCGTCGCCGTGATGCCCGGGGCCGACGCGGTCGGCCCGGTCTTGTTCGAGCCACCGCCTCCCGAGCTGCACGAGGCCGCGAGCAGGCTCAGAGCGGCGAGGCCGGCGACTGCTGCCAGCTTCGACTGGTGTGATCTGATCATGGTGTTCCCTTCTCCTGGTTGGTTTGCTTGGCCCACGGGCGCCGACCCATCGCGATCAACCGGGACAGGCCGCCCTGTATCCCGCCGGGGAAGGCCAGCATCACGGCGATGAGGACGACACCGTAGGCCAGGATTGGAACGCTTGAGCTTGTCGTCTGCGTCATGCCGTGGCTGATTGCGACATTCTCGAGATAGCTGGGCACGAACACCAGGACGGCGCTGCCCCAGACGGCCCCGGCCAGGCTGCCAAGGCCACCGAGCACGGCGGCGGTGAGCAGCTGAATCGACAGGCCGAGGGTGAACAGGCTGGTCGAGACCGTTCCGACGAACCCGGCCAGCAGGACACCGCTGGTCCCTGCGCATGCCGCACTGACGACGAACGCGACCACCTGCAGCCTGGCCACGTTCAGCCCGGCGAGCGACGCCGCCACCTCGTCGTCGCGCAGCGCCCGCCAGTTGCGGCCGACCCGGCTCCTGGTGAGGTTGGCGAGCAGCACGAGCACGACGAGCGCGATCCCGCAGTTGAGCCAGGCCATCCAGCGGAACAGCGAGAAGTTGACACCGAGGAATCCGGGCACTGTGACGTCGGAGAACCCCAGGCCCTGGTCACCGCCGAGCACGCTCTGGAACTGCGTCGCCAGGGTCGGCAGCGCCACGGCGAGCATCAGCGTCGCTCCCGCCAGGTACGGCCCGCGCAGCCGCGCGGCGGCCACCCCGAAGACGGCCCCTGCCAGCGCCGCCACCCCGGTCGCCGCTATCACGATCAGCCACAGCGGCCATTGCAGGTGCATGAGGATCAGAGCGGCGCTATAGCCGCCGATCGCCATGAACGCGCCGTTGCCGATCGAGATCTGGCCGCTCAGCCCGATCAGCACGGTGAGGCCTGCCACCGCGACCACGTACGCCGCTACCTCGGCAAGCTGATAGTCGCGGTAGTCGCCGATGACATACGAGCCGACCGCGAGCACGATCGCGACGAGGACTGCGGCCGCCAGATGCCGCACCAGCGTCGATCTGGCCGCGGGCCGGAGCGCTCCGGCGACCCGCTGCGCGGCAGAGCGCGGTGCGCCGGAGGGTGACTCCGGCGGGGCTTGCTCGCGCAGCCGATCGGCCGACGAATCCGGCGGGGCCTGGCGGCGGGACGACTCGGGGGGTGTCGCGTTCATGGGGCCTACACCCTCCTGGCCCGGGCCGAGGTGAACAGCCCGCTCGGCCGCAGCATCAGGACGACCATCAGCGCGGCCAGCCCGAACAGGCTGACCACCTGGCTGCCGAGGTAGCCGCCCGCGTAGCTGAGCACCACGCCGAGGATCAGACCGCCAGCCACGGCGCCGACCGGGCTGTCCAGCCCGCCGATCACCGCCGCGGTGAAGCCAAGCACGAAGATCGTGTCCATGCTGTTCGGGCTCAGGAAGGTCGACGGGGTGACCAGCATGCCCGCGAGCGCTCCGAGCAGCCCCGCCAGCGCCCAGCCGAGCGTCAGCATCCGGCCGACCCGCACGCCGAGCAGCCGGGCGACGTCGGGGTTGAACGCCGTGGCCCGCAGCCGCAGGCCCATCGAGGTGTACCGGAACGCGACCGCGAGCAGCCCGGCCGCGAGCAGCACGGCGACGGCGGTGAACACGTCGTTGCTGGTGATCCCGAGCGCCACCGAGCCGATGCTCAGCCCGTTGATCGAGTAAGCGGGCGGGAACGACCTGTTGTCCGAGCCGAATAGCACCCCGGCCAGCCCCTCGAGCCCGATCAGCAGGCCGATGGTGACGATCACCGCGTTCAGCGGCGGCTTGCCGGTCACCTGCCTGATGACGACGCGTTCCACCGCGGCGCCGATCACCAGGCCGGACACCAGCGCCACCGCGAACCCGAGCCAGTAGCTGCCGGTGCCGTTGATGACGAGCAGCGCGACGTAGGAGGTGAGCATCGCCATCGCGCCCTGCGCGTAGTTCAGCACCCGGGTACCGCGCCAGATCAGCACGAGCGACAGCGCGATCGCCGCGTAGATCAGCCCGGCGCTGAGGCCCTCCAGGGTGAAGTTGAGGAACTCGACCATCCCTGCCTTCCTAGAATCCCAGGTAATGACGGCGGAGTTCGTCGTCAGCGGCGAGCTCGGACGCGGGCGCGGTGGCGACCACGGTGCCGAGGTTGAGCACGACCCCGGTATCGGCGATGGCCAGGGCACTGCGGGCGTTCTGCTCGACCAGGATGATCGTGAGGCCCGACTCGTCGCGCAGCCGCCGGATCAGCTCCAGGATGTCGCTGACGATCTTCGGCGCCAGGCCGAGCGACGGCTCGTCGAGCAGCAGCACCCGCGGCGCCGTCGCCAGCGCCCTGGCGATCACGAGCATCTGCCGCTCGCCACCGGACAGCGTCCCGGCAGGCTTGTTCCTGCGATCGGCGAGGATCGCGAACCGGTCGTAGATCTCCGCCAGCGCGGCCGGCCGGTCGGCCCGGCGCCGCAGCAGCAGGCCGAGCGCCAGGTTCTCCGCGACTGTCAGCTCGGTGATGACGCCCTGGCCCTCGGGAACGTGCGCGACTCCCGCCCTGGTCACGTCCTCGGGCCGGCGCCCGGCGACATTGGTGCCTGCCAGCAGGATCTGGCCCGTGGCCGGCCTGATCGAGCCGTCGATGGTGCGCAGCAGGGTCGTCTTCCCGGCTCCGTTTGCCCCCAGGATCGCGGTGATGGTCCCGGCCTGGGCGGTGACCGACACGCCGCGCAGCACCGGGACACCGCCGTACCCGGCGGCTACGTCGTCGACGACCAGCGAGGCCGCCGTCGCGAGAGTCTCAGTCATGGAGCGCGCCTAGGTAAGCCTCGGTCACCAGCGGGTCGGCCTGCACCTGCGCCGGGCTCCCCTGCGCGATCAGCACGCCGAAGTCGAGCACGAAGATGTGGTCGCAGACCGACATCATCAGGTCCATCCGGTGCTCGATGACCAGGACCCCGGCGTCCGCCGCGATCGAGGTGATCAGCTCGCCCAGCTCGGGCAGCTCGTCCTCGGGCAGCCCGCTGGCGGGCTCGTCGAGCAGCAGCAGCCGGGGCCGGCCGGCGAGGGCACGGGCCAGCGCAACCCGTTTGCGCGAACCATGCGGCAGGGTCTGCGGCATCGAGTCGGCGATGTCGGCGGCGCCGACCCGGTCGAGCGCCTCGAGCGCCCGCGCCCGCAGCCTGCGCTCGTCGGCGTCGGAGCGCGGCAGGCCCGCCAGTGCCGACCAGAAGCCGGCCCGGGCCGTGACGGTCGCGCCCACCATGACGTTCTCGGCTACGGTCAGCCCGCGGAACAGGCCGACCGACTGCAGGGTCCGCGCGATCCCGAGGCTGGCCAGCCGGTCGGGCCTGACCTTCGTCAGGTCCCTTCCGCCGAGCCTGATCTCGCCGGCCTGCGGGCGGACGAAGCCGCAGACCGCGTTGAGCAGCGTAGTCTTGCCCGCACCGTTGGGGCCGATGATGCCGGTCACCGCGGCCGGCGCAGCCGTCAGCGAAACGCCGTCGAGAGCGGTCAGGCTGCCGAACCTGACGGTCAGGCCACTGACCTCCAGAGAACCTGGATCCACTCGCACCCTGTCCTTGCACTAGGAGTGCTAAAACCTGAACGACACAATCCACTTCATGGCACCAGCGGCGCAACATCGGCAGGCCATTGTGGCTGAACCGTGACCATCACGGCGGAATACTATGCCTGCGGGCAGGTCATGCCACGGCCCTGGCTCGGTTGGCGCCGGTCCTGGCGATCAGTAGCCTGGCTTGAGTGACTGAGCCGCAGGCGCCGGACGCACCGCACTGGGTACGCGGTATCACCAGGGTCGCAGTGCTGACCGGGGCCGGCATCTCCACCGACTCGGGCATTCCTGACTTCCGGGGACCTCAGGGCCTGTGGACTCGCAATCCCGAGGCCGAGCGGCTCTCCACCTATCAGGAGTACCTGGCCGACCCTGAGCTACGCCGCCGCTCGTGGCGGGCCAGGCTGGAGCACCCGGCATGGTCAGCCGAGCCGAACGGCGCGCACAGGGCACTGGCGCGGGTCGCGGCCGCGATCGACACCACGGTGATCACCCAGAACATCGACGGCCTGCACCAGCGGGCCGGCACGCCCGGCGAGCGCATTCTCGAGCTGCACGGCACGATGTACCGGGTGGTCTGCGTCGAGTGCGGTGACCTGACCGAGATGTCGCAGGCGCTCGACCGCGTCCGGTCGGGCGAGGCGGACCCGGCCTGTCTTCGCTGCGGCGGAGTGCTCAAGTCGGCCACGGTAATGTTCGGCCAGCCGCTCGACCGGGTCATCCTGGCCAGAGCCGTGCACGCAGCGCAGGCCTGCGACCTGATGCTGGCCGTCGGCAGCACGCTGACCGTCGAGCCCGCGGCGTCGCTCTGCGCCGTCGCAGCCGACCAGGGCGCCCGCCTGGTCATCGTCAATCGCGACCCGACCCCCTACGACGACCTGGCGACCGAGGTGATCAGGGAGCCGATCGGCGTCGCGATCCCCCGGATCGCCGCCAGCCTGCTGCGCGCCGGTCACGGCGGCGGTGCCTAGTCATGCCCGGATCCCGATCCGATACGTTGCGCCCATGAGCATGGACAGCCCGGACGTGCTGGTGGTCGGCGCCGGAGTCTGCGGCCTCAGCTCGGCGATCACGCTGCTCGATGCCGGCCTGCGTGTCGTCGTGTACGCGGCGCAGCCGCCGCAGCGCACCACATCAGCGGTCGCTGGCGCGCTCTGGGGGCCGCACCTGGTCGGCGCGGACGAGCGGGTCGGCCGCTGGGCCTCGGCGACGCTGGCCTGGTTCCGTGACCTCGTGGCCGAGCCGGCGGCCGGCGTCAGGGAGGTCAGCGGGCTGGCGGCCTCGCTGCACGACGGCACGGCTGATCCGCCTGAGTTCGTGCTCGGGGCCGGACCGCTGGCCAGGGCCGACCCCGCGGCCCTGCCGCCCGGCTACGCTTCCGGCTGGACCTACAGCGCCCCCGTCGTCACGATGCCGGCCTATTTGGACTACCTGCTCGACCTGCTACTGAGCAAGGGAGGCCAGCTCCGCCTCGGCTTGCCTCTTGCCAGCCTGACCGATGCCGAGCGGCACACCGCAGCGCCGGTGATCGTCAACTGCGCCGGCATCGGCGCGCGCGACCTGGTGCCCGATCCGGACCTGATCCCGGTGCGCGGGCAGGTCGTCGTGGTCGCCAACCCCGGCATCACCGAGTTCTTCGTCGGCGAGCGCGAAGGACCAGACGAGGTCACTTACTTCTTCCCGCACGGCCCCACCGTCGTGCTCGGCGGCACCCAGCAGCCGGGCGAGGAGAGCACGCGGCCGGATCCGGCCACCAGCGAGCGGATCCTCGCACACTGCGCGCGGGCGGAGCCGCGGCTGGCCGGCGCGTCCGTCCTCGGCCACAAGGTCGGCCTCCGCCCGGTCCGCCCGACCGTCCGCCTGGAGGTGCAGGAGATCGGCGGCGGGCGTCATATCGTGCACAACTACGGGCACGGCGGAGCTGGAGTCACCCTTTCCCTGGGCTGCGCGCAGACGGTACTGCAGGAAGTCGCCGGGCTTCTCGGCCACCGGGAAACGCCCGATTAAGGTAGTGAAATGAAAATCGGATTCGGCCTGCCAGTTTCAGGCGCCTGGGCCACCCCGCAGAACATATCGGAGTTCGTCACCCGCGCCGAGCAGGCCGGCTACTCCTCGCTGTGGACCTTTCAGCGGCTGATCGTCCCGCACGGCGCGGACATGGAGCCGGTCTACCACAGCGTGCTCGACCCCATGGGCGCGCTGGCCTACGCGGCGGCGCTGACCACACGGATCAGGCTGGGCGTCGCGGTGATCAACGCTCCCTACGTCTCGCCTTCCTACCTGGCCAAGCAGGCGGCGACCGTCGACGTGCTGTCCGGCGGCCGGCACGACCTCGGCCTCGGCCTCGGCTGGATGCCGGAGGAGTTCGCCATGACGGGGGCCTCGATGGAGCGCAGGGGCGCCCGCACGGCCGAGTACGTCCAGGTCCTGCGCACGCTATGGGGGCCGCAGCCGTGCGAGTTCAGCGGTGAGTTTTACGAGGTACCGCGCGGAACCGTCCTGCCCAGGCCAGTGCAGGCAGCCGGACCGCAGATCCTGCTCGGCGGCATGGCGCCGGTAGCCCTGCGCCGTGCCGGCCGACTGGCCGACGGGTGGGTGACCTCGAGCCGCACCGACCTGTCGCGGATCGGGGACCTGATCGCGATCGTGCACGAGGCGGCCGAGCAGGCGGGCCGGGATCCGGCGAGCCTGCGGATCATCTGCCGCGGCGTGGTCCGGGCGGGCGAGCCCGTCAGCGACGGCAGCGGCGGCAGGCGGCCGCTGTCCGGCAGCCACGACCAGATCCGCGGCGACAGCGCCTGGCTGGCCGAGCACGGCGTCACGGAGGTCTTCTACGACCTCAACTGGGACCCGCTGATCGGGGCTCCGGACGCCGACCCTGCGGCGGCAGCGGACCGCGCGGCCGGCCTGCTCGACGCACTCGCGCCGTCACGCTAAGTGCCGTTACATAACAATCTGGTACCTAATTCAAGTCGTCTGGTAAGTGCCCCTATTGCCTTATATGACATACGGATTATTGCGCCGGGGTTGACCCTCCTATCCAGCGTTGTTAGATTCCGCCCGTATCACTGCACTGTGCGGCGGATGCCGCCGAGTAGTGCAGCCGAGTCACGTCCTGTCGCTAGCCTGCCCGAACGAAAGGTGAAAGCGTGCGAAGCCGCTGGTCCTTCAAGAGACGTTCTACCTGGGTGCTGGTGTCAGCGCCCGTCCTTGCGATGGGCGCCATATCCGTCGCAGCCGCGATCCCCGCCGCCGCTCACGTCAGCACCACGAGCTCGGTTCGCGGCGTCGCGCCGAACAAGGTGAACATGCTCGACTGCAACGGGTGGAGCAAGGCGTACAAGTCGGTCAACCCCTACTTCAAGGGCAAGTGCGTGGATCCGCATGGCCCGCTCTCGTCGAGCCAGTGGGGCGTCAGCAGCGCCCCGGGAGCCAAGCACTTGACCCGGTTCGTCGACAACGGTCACTACGTGGGGCATGACGAGCCCAGCGTGAAGTTCATCTCCAGCGCGGCGAACTCCGGCAACACGATGACCTACTTCATGCAGATGCCGAAGGACCCGGTCGCCAAGGCAACCAACAACGGCAAGGTCGTGGACTACGCCGAGCTCAGCCCGGCGCCGTGGTTCGGCCTGCCGCTGTGCGACCCGCTCTCCTACCCGGAGAGCACGACCGGCTGCACACCCCGCAGCGACACCAACTCGGGCTCCGCCACCGACCCGCTAGCCGCGAACTCGGCCTTCATGGAGCTGCAGTTCTATCCGCCGAAGTTCGCGCCGTTCGCCGACAGCGTGAGCTGCGACGCGACCAGGTGGTGCGCGGCCATGACGATCGACAGCCTGGAGGCGCAGTTCAACTTCGCGAACCTGAACCCGAACTGCACCGAGCCCGTCAACTTCGCGTTCCTGTCCAGGAACGGCAAGCCCGCCGGGCCGCCGAGCCCGCAGCTGGCTAATGGCAACACCTTCAAGCCGAACCAGAACACCCTCATGATCAACTCCGGCGACGTGCTCAAGGTGTCGATCACCGACCCGCCGACGATCGGCTTCACCACCACCGTGACGGACCTGACCACCCACCAGACGGGCTGGATGACGGCCAGTGCCGGCAACGGCTTCAAGGACACGATCAACGACCCGGGCCAGCCCGACAACTGCAACGGCGTCGCGCACACCTTCCACGCCGAGTACAACACGGCCGCGCAGGGCAACCAGGTCCCCTGGGCCGCGCTTGAGGGCGGCGTGCTGATGCAGCAGGAGATCGGGCACTCCGAGGTCTGCTCCTCGCTGGCGAACCCGTTCCCGGTCAAGCAGGGTTCTGTCATCGTGGACAAGAAGATCTTCCAGACCTGCAACGGCGGCACCGAGGGCGCCAACGCTCACGGCGAGGGACCATGCAGCTTCACCACCGGCGTCTGCCAGCACGCGATGACTCAAGGTCTCTCGGGACCGAAGGCCTGCCCGGCCAGGAACTTCGCGAAGAGCGGCGCGCTGTGCGAGTTCAGCGACGGGCTCTGCCTGCCGCAGGGCAGCAGGACGGTGACGATCAACGGGCACAACATTAAGGAAACGGCGCCAGTCAACTGGTGCGAGCAGAACCTGACCCAGAACGGTGACCTGGACTTCGACGGCCTGTCCTACCGCAAGGACTGGCCGGACGGGTCCACGAACCACCCGACGTCGTTCAGGTACGCCGGGCCATTCGATCAGTCAGGCAGTACTTATCCGCAGATCCAGTTCGAGACCGACGCACTGGGGTCCGAGTTCCTGTGCAACGTCACCAACGGGCAGAACTGTAAAGTCCCGCCGCTGGGTGCCGCGTTCTACCCGTTCTGGACCCTCACCAAGAAGACGGGCCAGAGTGTCGGGCACGGGCTGTTCCCGGCCGGTGCCTGCATCTGGAACTTCGGCAACGTCATCACCAACGTCACGACTCTCAACCTGGGCAAGGACGCCCAGTACGGCGTCCCTGACCTCGCCCGGTACGGCGGAACCGCTACCTCTCCGGTCAAGACCAACCCGGAGACCAACACCGCCAACGGCTGCACCGCGCTGACGAAGCCGTAGGCACTCGCAGTCCGGCTAGCTGACGAGAGGCCCCTGCCGCCGCTGGCGGCAGGGGCCTCTCGTGCTCGGCCAGTGCCGGCCAGGAGAACGAGGAACGACTGCTTCGTCGTCGGCGTGCTCGTCTCGCAAGCGAGAGCAAACCGTTCGCCAAGACCTGGCAAACCAGGTCGCCGCCTGCGTGATCGCATTTCCGCACCTTGTTAGATTTCGCGCGTCATCGCAGCTCAGCGTGCCCGGGGAACCGGGCGGACGCACATGAGCCGCGGCCGTGTCACGCAGGACCTGACGAGAGGTGGGCGCGTGCAATCTCGCCTGTTCTTCCCGCGATCGGGCTCGACGCTGATCGCCGCATCTGTTCTGGCTGTCGGGGGCTTGTGCATGGCAGCGAGCCCTTCGGCGGCCCGCCCGGCCGGCCACGGCATCGTTCCGAACAAGGTGAACAACCTGGACTGCAACGGCTGGAGCAGAAAGTACACGGCGCTCGTGCCTGAGCACCGGATCCTGTGTGTCGACCCGCACGGGCCGCTCCGGGCACCGAGGCACTATTCGTCCAGCCGGGCGGGCCGGGCGGTGAAGCACTGGACCCGGTTCATCGACAACGGTCACTACATCGGGCACGACGAGCCGAGCGTGAAGTTCATCTCGGGGACGCCGAACTCCGCCAATACGATGACGTACTTCATGACGATGCCGACGGACCCGGCCATGCGGCCGACGAATTCCGGCTCGGTCGTGAAGTACGCCGAACTCAGTCCCGCGCCCTGGTTCGGGCTGCCGCTATGCGACCCGAGGTCCTACCCGCAGAACCCGTGCACGCCCGACAGTGACACCAATTCCGGCGTCATCAGCGATCCGAACGCCGCCGGCTCGGCCTTTATGGAGCTGCAGTTCTACCCGCCGGGGTTCCCTCCGTTCGCTGACAGCGTGAGCTGCAGCCAGACCCTGTGGTGCGCGGCCATCACCATCGACAGCCTGGAGTCGCAGTTCAACTTCGCGAACCTGAACCCGAACTGCACCGAGCCGGTCAACTTCGCGTTCCTGTCCAGGAACGGGAAGCCCGCCGGGCCGCCGAGCCCGCAGCTGGCCAGTGCCCGGACGTTCCTGCCGAACCGGAACACGCTGATGATCCGCTCCGGTGACGTGCTCAAGGTCGCGATCACCGATCCGTCACAGGGCTTCACCACGACCGTGACCGACCTGACCACCCATCAGAAAGGCTGGATCACGGCCAGCGCCGGCAACGGCTTCATGAACACCGACTTCCAGACCTGCCAGGGGTTCCGGCACACCTTCCACGCCGAGTACAACACCGCCGCCCAGCAGAACCAGGTTCCGTGGGCCGCGCTCGAGGGCGGCGTGCTCATGCAGCAGGAGATGGGCCACTCCGAGGTCTGCGGCGCGCTGATCCACCGCAACCCGCTCGTGCAGCCCACGGTCACCGACCGGAACGTCTTCGACACCTGCGTCGGTGGTTCCGAGGGTGGTCGCAGGACCGTCGGTGAGGGCTCCTGCAGCGCACGGACCGGAGTCTGCCAGCACCCGATGACCCAGGGGACGAGCGGGCCGATCGCCTGCCCGAGCAAGAACTTCGCCGGCGGCCAGTTGTGCGAGTTCGCTGACGGAGTCTGCCTCCCCCAGGGCACCAGGACGGTATCGTTCGGGCAGCGCCAGATGAAGGAGACCTCGCCGGTCAACTTCTGCCAGGCCGGCCGCTTCCAGAATGGCGACCTCGACTTCGACGGGCTGCCATACCAGCGGACGACCTGGCCGAACGGCTCGCCGAACGTGCCGACGTCATTCCGCTACGCCGGCCCGTTCGACGCGGCCGGGCAGTCCTACCCGCAGATCCAGTTCGAGACCGACGTCCCGGGCTCGGAGTTCCTGTGCGACGTCTTCACCGGGAACCTGTGCACCGCGCCGCCGGTGTCGGCCCCGTTCTATCCGTTCTGGACGCTGACCAGTAAGAAGGGCCAGAACGTCGGGCACGGCCTGTTCCCGACCGGAGCCTGCGTCTGGAACTTCGGCAACACGATCAGCGGCGTGACCACCCGCAACCTGGGCAGGGACGCCCAGTACGGCGCGCCCGACCTGGCCAGGTTCGGCGGCACGACGATCTCGCCGGTCAGGAACAACCCCGAGATCGAGCCCGGTCACGGCTGCCCGGTGCTGCGAGCACCGCACTAGGGATCCCTTGGTGCGGGGCGGGCGGCCGCGCTCGGAGGGCGGCCGCCCGCTCCGCATGTTAAACGAGTCGGAAGCTCATGTAGACGAGGTTGTGGTATTTGTCCGCCCAGCCGTGTCCCAGGTACGTCATGCTGGACGGTCCTGTGCATTCCCGGTAAACGTCAAACTGATAAGTCAGCGAGACGTAGCCTGCGGAGATTTGCCATTTCTGATTTGCCGGGACAGAGATGCTGTAGCTAGTCCCCACCGAGTAGGTCTGGGTGACGCTGAAACCGACGGTAGCGCTGACAGCATCGGCGCTGACGGTGTACGAGGAGCTGAAACTGTTGGCGATCGTCTCCGTACGAGTCATGCTCAGTGTCCCAGGACCCCACGCCTGGACGGACCAGTCAGCGTCGCCAGGCCATGTCTCGGTGTTCCAGACGTAGTGGCCATTCGTGGCGGTGTTCCAGCAGTACGGCACAGCGTTGGCCGGAGCTGCTCCCACCAGCGGGACCGCCAGAGCCGTGGCGAGTGTCGTGACGATCGCCAATCGGTGAAAGAACCGTCGGCCGGTGGCCGTGACGTGATGCATTCGCGCCTCCTCCGAAACTAGATCGACCGTTGCTAAACCTGACGATCGCCGCCTATTCCTCCGGAGAAGATGCCAGGTGGCCCTAACTGTGATGTTCAGGGGCCTAACGCCTTTATTGCACAGTTAGATTTAATGTCAAGACTTGACAAATGCCCTCTTGGCTAGCGGATTTCTGGCTCGCGGCGGGCGGGCTCGCGGCCGCGCGGCTGGCGCGGCCGGGGCCGCGGAGCGGCGTGCGGGATGGGCCGTTCTTCCGGCTTCCCGGCGCTCACCGTCAGGACCTCGCCGTGGTGGACGATCTGCAGTGGCCCGCCGTCCTGCAGTGGCTCGTCGTCCGCGAGGTCGTACCTGGCCGAGCTGTGGGTGATCTCTACCCTGAGCTTCCGGCCGCGGATGGTCACGGTGAAGGCGATCCTGGTCAGCCCCTCGGGAAGCTGCGGGGCGAAGCTGGTCGGCGCCCAGTGCGTGCGCAGCCCGCCGAACCCGCCCACCAGCGCGATCCACGCGCCGGCCAGCGAGGCGATGTGCAGGCCGTCCCTGGTGTCGTTCTCCAGGTCGCGCAGATCCATCAGGGCAGCCTCGCCCAGGTAGTCATACGCCAGCCCCAGGTGCCCGACCTCGGCAGCGACGACCGCCTGCGTGGAGGCTGACAGCGAGGAGTCCCGCACGGTCAGCGACTCGTAGTAGTCGAAGTTGCGCGCCTTCTGCTCCGCGGTGAACGCCGTTCCGCGCAGGTACATCGCGAGCACCAGATCTGCCTGCTTGACGACTTGCTTGCGGTACAGGTCGAAGTACGGGAAATGCAGCAGCAGCGGGTACTGCCCGTCCGCCGTGTGGTCGAAGTCCCACGCCTGGTGCCGGGTGAAGCGCTCGGACTGCGAGTGCACTCCTAGCACCTCGTCGAACGGGATGTGCATGGCCTTCGCGGCGTCCCGCCAGCTAGCCGCCTCCTCGGCACCGATGCCAAGCTCGCGGGCGCGCTCGGGATACCGGTGCACCACATCGGCGGCCGCTTCGAGGTTCTGCCTGGCCATCAGGTTCGTGTAGACGTTGTCGTCCGCGATGGCGCTGTACTCGTCCGGGCCGGTCACACCGTCGATGTGGAAGCTGCCAAGCGGATCGTGATGGCCGAGTGACCGCCAGAACCGCGCCGTCTGCACCAGCAGGTCCAGGCCGGGACCGCGCTCGAACTCCTCGTCGCCAGTGACGTCCACATAGCGCACCACGGCATCGGCGACGTCGGCGTTGACATGGAACGCGGCCGTGCCCGCTGGCCAGTACCCCGAGCACTCCTCGCCGGTGATCGTCCGCCACGGGAACGCGGCTCCGGCGTACCCGAGCTGGGCGGCGCGTTTCTGCGCGGCCGGGAGCGTGCTGTGCCGCCAGCGCAGCGCGCTGGCGGCCGCGTCCGGCGCGGTCATGGTGAGCACGGGCAGCACGAACGTCTCGGTATCCCAGAACGCGTGCCCGTCGTATCCGGTACCGGTCAGGCCCTTGGCCGGGATCGGCCGGTTCTCGCCCCGCGCGCCGGCCTGCAGCACGTGGAACAGCCCGAACCGGACCGCCTGCTGCACCTCGGTGTCGCCGTCGACCTCGACGTCGGCCCGGTCCCAGAAGTCTGTCAGGTAAGCCCGCTGCTCCGCGAGCAGGCCATCCCAGCTCGTCTGCCTGGCCGCGCTCAGCGCGGCCCAGACCTGGTCGCGCACGGCCGACAGCGATCGCTCGCCGGACCAGCCGTAGGCGACAAACTTGATGACGCGCAGCCGCTGACCTGGCTGCAGCGCGGTCGCCACGGTGACCATGCCGACGTCGGCGGCCACCCGTGACTCCACCGCGACACCATCCGGCCCTTCGACGAGGTGGTCCATCGCCGTGCCGATCCGCAGCCCGCTGCGGTTCGTCCGGTAGACCATCACCACCGCCGGGCCGTAGGCTTCCGCGTGCTCGCAGGTCAGCGGCTGGTCGAGCACAGCAGCCACCCGGGGATCGTCGCTGACCCCCGGAAGCTGCTCGTTGGCCACCAGCTCAGACTGGATGGCAATGTGCGCCGGCGCGTCGACCGGCTCCACCTCGTAACTGATCGCCGCGACCGCGCGCTGCCTGAACGAGACCATCCGGGTCGAGCGGACCCGGACGACCGCTCCGGCCGGCGAGCACCATTCCGCCTGGCGGCGCAGGACTCCGGCGCGGAAGTCGAGCGCCCGCTCATGGGACCGCAGTTCGCCATGATGGACGTCGAACGGCTCGTCGTCGACGAAGAGCCTGATCACCTTGCCGTCGATGACGTTGAGGAGGGTCTGCCCCGACTCGGGCATGCCGTAGGAGGTCTCGGCGTAGGGCAGCGGGTGCGACTCGTAGACGCCGTTCAGGTAGCTGCCAGGCAGGA
>DASWAA010000485.1:0-6192 GCA_036391385.1 Streptosporangiaceae bacterium | reverse complement strand
CGACATCCCGGTGCTCAATTACTCCGACGAGCTCTTCCAGGAGCGGACGCTGCGCAGCGTCACGTCCAACACGCGGGGCGATGCCGAGGAGTTCTTGCGCCTGGCCGAGCGGCTGCACCTGCGGGTGAGCGTCACTCCGTATCCGCTGGAGGCAGCCGACATGGCGCTCTCTGACCTGGCCGCGGATAAGGTCAACGGCGCGGCGGTACTCACCGTGGGCTGACGGGAGTGAAATTCGACGCCTAATCGGCTGACTGCCTCGGCGTGGCGGCCGCGGCCAGTTCGCGCAGCGCGGCCGGGAATACCTCGGCGGGCGGAGTGACCAGCCCGGCGCCGACCTGCCCGGTGCCGGCGACCTTGCCGGCCATGCCGGTATTGATCTGCGGCAGGATTCCGGTGCGCGCGACCAGGCAGACGTCGATCCCGGCCGGCGTGCCGCGGAAATCCAGGGCCGGCACCTGGAAGAGCGGGTGCTCGGCGAGCGTGATCTCGTACATCCGCCTGGTGCTCGCCAGCGCCGAGGCTACGGTCCCGCCGACCAGCCGGACGATGGCCGGCGCCGCTGCCATCGCGAACCCGCCGAGGCCCGCGGTCTCGGTGATGGCCGAGTCGCCGATATCCGGGTTCGCGTCGGCCGGCCCGTAGCCGGCCAGGAACAGGCCTTGGGGCACCAGCGCCGGCGCGGTGAACCAGCGGTCCGCCGTACCGGATACCTGTATGCCGAAGTCGGTGCCGTTGCGGGCCATCGCCACGACCATCGTTGAGCCGGGAATGTCGCGGGCAGCGTCAAGCGCGAGCTTGCACGCGGGCATGGCCAGGTTGAGGAAGAAATGGTCATTCCCGCCGACGAACCGGGCCGCTTCGGCCACGTCGCTGGCGGCGAAGCCGGACTCGGCCATGGCCGGCAGCAGGTCGCGGAGCAGCATGAGGGTGCCGGCCCGGTTGCGGTTGTGTGCCTCGTCGCCCATCTGGACCATCTGCGTCAGGATGGCTGTCACGTCCACCGGCCCGCGCCGGCGCACCGCGGATTGCAGCAGCGGCCCGAGCACCGCCGACATCCACCGCAGCCGCTCGATCACCTCGGCGGAGTACGCGCCGTAGCGCAGCACCTTGCCGAGGCCCTCGTTGAGCGAGCAGTACGCGCGCCGGCCGTCGGCCGGGTCCTCGAGCACGAATACCCACATCGACGGCGAGACTACGCCGGCCATCGGGCCCACGGCACCACGGTGATGGCATGGTTCCAGCGCAACGATGCCCAGGTCGCCAGCCGCTGCGGCCGGGTCGGGCTCGGCTAGGAGTCCCTCGAACACCGCCGCGCCGGTCAGTGCGCCGCGCAGCGGCCCGGAAGCGCGGTCCCAGCTGATCGGAGGTCCGGCATGCAGGAACTCGCCGGGTCCGAGGTCCAGCGCGTCCCCGGCGCGTACCACGTCCACGAGCAGCGCCCGGACCCCGAGCATCCGCTGCACGGCTGCGGCATTGGCGGCGTCCCGGCGCGGGTCGCCGAGCACGGTGGCCAGATCGTCGTCGGTGCCGTGCATCGGCGGCGCCCAGTCGACCCTGGTAACCACGGCGCCCTGCCGCTCCGCCGAGTCTGCCAGCAGGCCAAGCCCGGCGGAGATCACGTGCGGTCCGCGGTACAGCAGATCGGTCACGACTCGCTCCCGGAATCGCTAGCGGAGCCCGCTGCCGCGTGCGCGGCGTCGATGAGGTCGCAGGCGAACCCGGCGGCCTCGGCGTTGGAGGCGAAGACGTGCGCACCCGCCTCCGCGAGCGCGCGTGCCTGGCCGCCCAGTCCCTGCGGGTCCGAGCCGGCTCCGATCAGGGAGACGACGACGGGCAGGGTGGCGCCGGAGCCGGCGGACCTGGCCGCCCGGGCGGCGGCGATCGCGGGGGCAAGCTCGGCCGCCGGGTCGGGGTGGGCGCCGTGCCCGAGCACGACGTCGAGCATGATCACCGCGGTGGCGGGGTCGGCAGCCTCGGCGGCGAGCCGGTCGAGCCGGAGCCGCTGGTCGATCATCGGGTGCGGGCGCCCGGCCGTCAGCTCGTCGTCGCCGAAGTCGATCATGATATGCCGGGCGCCCCGAGCATCCGGGTCAGCTCGCCACTGCGGCCTGAGCGGGACGTTCGAGTAGACCGGGCCTAGCCGCCGCGCCGCGATCACCATGGCCTCGTCGCACAGCGTCCCCCCGGCGAACAGGCCTCGCAGCGCGCCGGTCCCGGCCCGGGGCACTCCCGGCTCAGCCCAGCGTGGCCACGCTGGCACGGCGCATCCGATCGCTCGCAGCGCCGTTTCCGCCGCGGCCGTCAGGTCAGGCTGACCAGGGCCGATCAACGCGAACTGCACGGGCGTGGTCAGGGTGTCCGCATAGCCGCGAAGGCTGGCCGCGACCTCGGCGGCAGGCGGCTTGGACAGCAAGATGATCAGCTCGGTGGCCAGATCGGCATCCAGGGCGGCGAGCGCTGCCCTGGCCGACCGGCCGCCGACGGCGGCTGACAGGTCGCGCCCGCCGACCCCGAGCACCGCGCTGACCCCGGTGCCCGCCGCGTCGAGCAGGCAGGTCACCTGCTGTGCTCCCGTGCCCGACGCCGCGACGATGCCGATCGGACCGGGCGGGACCGAGTGCGAGAAGCCGAGGCCGACGCCCGCCACGATGGCCGTGCCGCAGTCCGGCCCCATCACCAGCAGGCCGCGCTCGGCGGCGAAGTCCTTGAGCGTGATCTCCTGCTCGACCGCGACGTTGTCCGAGAAGATCATCACGTCGCAACCCGAGCCGAGCGCGTCGATCGCCTCGGCGAACGCGTGCTGACCTGGCACCGAGATCAGCGCGAGCCCCGGCCCGGACTGTCGCACCGCGCTGAGGGTCGTCCGGGGTGGCTGGTCGGCCGGACTGTCGGCAGGCCAAGCAGGACGGGCGCTGAGCGCGCTGTCGACGACGGTGAGCGCTGCCGCGAGCGACTCGCCGTCGTCGGCGCGAATCGCGACCAGCAGGTCGTTGTGGTCTGTCCCGGCGGGCGGGCTCAGGCCAAGTCCGGGCAGGAGTCCCAGGTTGAGCTCGGTCGCCATCGCGACGAGTGCCGCCCGGACTCCAGGGACCGCCTGAGCCCGCGCACTGACCTGCATGAGCGTCACGGAGTCCGCGTAGGTGCCAGCCCTAGCCTCAACATGCTGCTCGCTCAACGCTCGTACTCCGCGGCGACTGGCGGCACCAGGAGCGCTCGCTGAACGCGCGTCACGCGAGTCTCTCGGGGCGCCCGATGGTTACGTCGACACCTGGAGAGTAGTGCACCAGGGGAGCGCCCAGTGGTTCTCCGAGCCCGGCGCAGGCGACGAGGTGGTCGTCCACGAGCGTTGCCTCGGCCCGGTACAGCGGCCACGGCTCGTGGCAGGCCCGCGCCAGCCGCTGCCTGGCCCCTGACATGCTGTAGAGGATCCACCGCGCGGTCAGGAAATGATCGCGCTCGCTGAGCTCGCCAGGGTCGTACCGGTCGCCGACGCTGATCCGGACCTCGCTCGTCGCCGTCCGCGGACCTGGCATCCGGCGGCGGCAGCCGTAGGAAATCTGGCCCGCGTCGCCGCTGATCCGCATCGATGACCAGAAGTACGGCAGCCGGTAGGTAGTCCTCGCGACGGCCACCGCGCCGAATCGCGCCGCGTCCAGCGAGAAGAACCAGATCCCGGCCCTGCCCTGGCCGTCACGGACATAGGTGCGGACGTTGGTCTCGCAGAATCGCGACGCCCAGGGTGCTTCCCGGCCGCCAGCCGTCGCGACCCGCATGAAGAACGGGACCAGCCCTACCCAGGCCGCACCGTCGTGCAGGTCGGCCTCCAGCCCGGCTGGCAGCAGTCGCTGAACGGCGGCGGGGTCGAAGGACCAGTGCAGGAACGTCAGTCGCTCCCACCGCTGGCGCATTACCGGACGGTCGATGCTGAACGGGCACGTCCCGGAGGCTGCAGGCTCCACCGCATCATCATGCACCGGTCAGCGCGCCGCCGCCGGAACCTTCGTCCCGGCCGGCCGCTGCTCGGCGAGGCGCTCGGCCCTGTCCTTGATCCCGCGCAGCATCTTGCGCTCCATCAGCAGGCTGCCGGGCTCCATGAGCATGGCCCAGGTCGCCCGCGCGGATGGCGACGCGGCCGGAATGTTGATCCGGTTCCTGCTCACCAGCCGCGTCGTGCCGTCGTCCGGCAGCAGGGCGAGGATCCATACCCAGTCGCCTTCGGTGTAGTGCCACGCGCAGACTCGCTCCGGGTCGAGTATCTCGACGCGCATCGTCCCGCCCATCGGCCCGAACGGGAACTCGTCTCCCTGGCTGACGTCCTGAAACTGCGGCAAGATCACGTCCGCGCTGTGCATATCCAGGCCGAGCAGATTCTCGATCCAGTCATAGGTGTAGGCGCCGGCTCGTCCGCTGCCCATCTGGACCAGCCACGGCCAGATCCGACTCGGCGGCGCGCTGATCGCGACGGCGCGGGTCGTGACGATGTCCGCGTCGGGCAGCAGTTCATCGCCAGGCAGGTTCATGGCCACCTCGTCGGCCGTGGCCCCCCAGGTAAGGCAGCGGTTACGCCACAAGAACGGATAGCTAGCCGCGACCAGGCCGATGGTCAGGCCAGCCCCGGCTATTATCCGAATACGTCGGTCAGTCATTCATGCCCCTCGTCTGGCAGCGGGTCAGTGCTTTGCCGCAGCGATCATCCGGCCGCTGCCCCCAGGCCCTTCCCAGAGTCGCTGCCTGGTATGCACCTGCGGTAGAGGGCGATGGTCCTGCCGGTGGCAGGACCGAAGTCCCCGATGAGGAAAAGGTCAGAAGCTTCGATGACACAGCAGTGGCGTGACCGGCTCGGACGGCTCGGAATCTGGCGCCCGGTCGGCCAGGTCACACCTAATCTGGCCGCCGGCATCGAAGGGCTCGGCTATAGCGCGATCTGGCTCGGGGGCTCCCCTGCCGCCGACCTCGCCGTGGTGGACGGACTGCTCGACGCGACCACCACGCTGGTCGTGGCGACCGGCGTAGTCAACATGTGGCAGGCGGATCCGCGCGAGGTCGCCACCTCGTTCGCGCGGATCGAGGCCGACCACCCTGGCCGGTTCCTGCTCGGCGTCGGCGCGGGACATCGCGAGGCGACGCAGCAGTACGCCAGGCCCTACGAAGTGCTGGCGGACTACGTTGACGTGCTCACCGACTCTGGCGTACCGCATGGCAGCCTGATCCTGGCCGCGCTCGGCCCGCGCATGCTGCGGCTTGCCGCCGAGCGCACCGCGGGCGCCCATCCCTATCTCGTCACGCCGGACTACACGAGGCTGGCCAGGGAGATCCTGGGCGCGGAGCCGTTGCTCGCCACCGAGCACAAGGCCGTCATCGAGCCCGATCCGCAGGCCGCCCGCGCGATCGGGCGCCGCCGGGTAGCCAGCCCTTATCTGGGGCTGGTCAACTACACCGCCAACCTGAAGCGCCTGGGCTGGACAGACGCGGACCTTGCCGACGGTGGCAGCGACGCGCTGATCGACGCGCTCGTCGCGCATGGCGATCCGGCACACGTCGCCGAGCAGCTAGGCGAGCACCTGGTCGCGGGCGCCGACCACGTGTGCGTTCAGCTGCTTGCCCCGTCCGGCGCCGACCCGCTCGAGGGATACCGGCGGCTGGCCGGCCCGCTCGGCCTGTGAGACCTGTCAGGAATTCAGCACGTACTGGGCCTGCCAGGTCCGGCCGCCGTCCGCCGTGTGCATGATCCGGCTCACCGACGTAGGGCTGCCGCCGGAAGCCGGGTAGCTGGTCTGCGTCCCGACCACCCAGCCGTCGCTGACCGAGAGGAACGCAGCTCCGGTGGCCTGCGTGAGCTGGCCGACAGGTCCGCGCGCGAGCAGGCTGGCGCCGCCGCCGGTGGCGACATCAAGCGGCGCCGTGCCCTGGTACCGCGGCGACGCCGGGTCGGAGCACGGCCCGCAGAAGTCGACGAAGACGGCCTCGTCCGGGCTGATCGCGCTGAACGGCCCCGGTTCGGGTCCGGGGGAGCTCGCGTGCACGTGCAGTCCGGCCGGCCGGAAGTACTGCTCCGCGAAGATCGGCCGCCAGGTCGTGCCCGAAGTGTGATAGCCGATATGCGGCTGCTGGCTCATCCCGGCGCCCGGGCCGATCAGTACGGCCCAGGCGGCGCCGGAACCCGCGCACTGCACCTCGGCGACCACGCCG
>DASWAA010000484.1:0-10282 GCA_036391385.1 Streptosporangiaceae bacterium | reverse complement strand
GCCGCTACCGCAGCTGAGCGAGTGCCTGAAGTAGGCGCTGGAGTTCTCCCACGCCTTCGCCCCGGTGCTGGCGTCGTAAGCGACCAGGCTGGAGCCGACGGCGAACACCAGGCCCGCGCGCGGATCTGCGGCGATGGAGTGCGCGGTGCCGCCGACGTGCGTGCTGGTCCACAGGGCCGAGCCCGGCGCGGTTCCGCTGACGGCCGCAGAGCCCAGGGCCGCTGATCCAGGTGCGATGAGCACTACCGCGAACGTGATCGTCGCGGCCAGCGCGTTCCTAAGCCGACCTGCTCGCATGGCTCACATCCCTGGGCGTTCGTGACCGCGCCACTGAAGCTGACGGCTTTCCATACCTGGGACGCTCGGGGCCGCCGACCGGTTTACATCGCGCCGCCTCCCGACGGACCGGCCAGCCCGGCTTTCCTCCAGCACCCGCAGGCTGTCAGCATCATGGCGCCTGCGACCGCCGCTGCGGCGTGACGGCGCCGCGCATCGCCGTGAGGTACCGGCGGGTGACCCGTAGCTGGACGATCCGGGTGACCGGAGCGCCGGCCCGGGCGAGCCAGTGACTGGGACGAGAGAAAGCCCTGATGTCGAATACCAGCCGGTCGCCCTGCCGGGAGATCATGAACGCCTCCTCCCCTCGCTCGGGATGACCAGGCAGCGTGCCGTAGGCGAAACCGGATCGGCCCGGATCGTCGGTGACCCAGACGATCCGGCCCGCCGCCGTCACATAGCCGCCGAACGGCAGCCGGAATACGAGCGCGAACGTAGCCCCGGTACGGACGGTCTCGCCAGGGAAGACCGACAGGCCGGCACCTTCCTGGACTCCCCAGCTTCGAAGCGTTTCGGCTGCGGCATCGAATGCCTCGGGCGAGAACGGCCCGAGGTCGGCGGACCACTGATCATGCCGGTATCCCGCTGGAAGCCGACCGGCAGTAGCGCCGACCTCGCGGTAGCTGAACCCCCGCGCTGACTGGTCGGCCACGACCGCCGCGACACTCTCCGGCCCCGGTCGGCGTAGCCACAGCACGCGGCTGCGCCCGTGGAGCCACCGGTTACCGGCGGGCTCGCCTGCTGTCGCGTTAGGTACCATCGCCTGCCATGGACTTCGACCAGTTCTCGGTCACGCTGCTCGTGCTGCGCGACGACGCGCCAGACCTGACCCCCGAGGACGAGGCCGCCCTGCAGGACGCGCACCTAGCGCACCTCGCTGACCTGCACGAAGCCGGGCACCTGCTGGCCGCTGGCCCGCTGCGCGACCCCTCGTCACCGTACCGCGGCCTGTCCATACTCTCGGTCGGCGTCGACGAGGCCCGCGCGCTCAAAGAGCGGGATCCGGCCGTGCAGGCCGGCAAGTACCGGATCGTCGCCTTGCCGTGGTCGGTTCCGGCCGGGGCGATGCACTTCACCCCGGCCCGGTTCCCGCGATCGATCGCCGAGGCTACCGGGCCCTGACCCCCGGACCACGACCGCCGGACTGCAACCTCCGGATGCCGGGCGCGACTTACGGGGCCAGGCCGAGCGCGGCCTGGACGCTGAAGTCCTCGTCCTCGCTCTCGTCGAGGTCCTCGACCTCGACCAGCCTGCGACGCCACCGTGGCACCAGGAAGAGCGGGAGGATCATCACGACGCCGAGTAGCGCGAGCGCGCCGCTATTCAGCAGGGTGGTGAACCCGGCCGCGTAGCGGGTGCCGGACAGCGGGACGTACGACAGCGCGTGACTGCCCCGCATGACCAGGAGCCCTGACCATGCCAGCAGCACCAGCCCGGGCAGCCCGGTCGCGATCGGCGATACCCGCCTTACCGCCAGCAGGATGCCGAGCGCCAGTCCGGTGCCGATCACCGCCGCGATCGGCAGGGCGTTGTGCGGGTTCGTCAGGGCGCCTATCGTGCGCAGGCCCTGCCCGCTTCGCATCGAGGTGATCCCGGCGATGCCCCAGCCGGCGCCGAAGAACAGCGCCGCTGACAAAGCCAGGGAAAGAACGAAACCAATGACGTGCCGCATTCGCCACAACCCTCCGGTCGAAGATCGCTTCCGAGGACCTGGCTCCCCTGCACTTGCCGACTCAGCGGGGCACGGCTGGTCGGCAAATGGCCGCCCAAGTGGCGGCACCCGCAGCCTCGCGCCTGCTACAACGATGTCAGCCGACGCTTGGCTCAGCCCACGACTACCCTACCGACCTATACCGGTCTAGGTCCGGCATAATGCTGAATCGCGTGTCAGCTCGCGGGTGCCGTCGGCCGCGGCTTGCGCGCCGCGCCTCGCAGCCAGCGTACGGCGGCGACCCGCAGCTTGTTCAGCGGTTCGAGCAGCTCGTAGGTCCAGTAAGCGTCGCGCTCGATCAGGCGGAACTTGGCGCCTCGAGCACCCGGCGGCAACCGGTAGCCGGCCGGCCGGTACCGCAGGAAGTCGGCGTGCATCTGCTCGAAGAACCGCCTGCGCTCGCTTCGCGGCACCAGCCCCGGCCGCCCGGCCGGCCCGATGCCGAGGCCGGTGGTCTGCAGCACGGTGGTGAAGTGCCAGATCGCGCGCTCGAAGATGGCCTGCCGGACCGCCGGTGTCGCCACCGGGTCACCAGACTCGCTGAGCTTGCCGACCAGGTCGAGCACCTCGGCATAGGCGCCGAACACGCCCCAGTGGGTGCTGCTCGTCGTCGCCATGAACGATCCTGCCCTGGATCTGCGGTAGGAGTAGCAGACCCGGTCGAGCACCGCTAGCCGGCCGGCGAGCAGCGCGGCACAGGTCACTGGTATGTCCTCGTGAATGCCGGCCCGGAACGGCTCGCGCAACCCGACCAGGAACTCGCGCCGGAAGAGCTTGCTCCAGGCGGTCATGGTGAGGCCGACCAGGTGCGGGGCGTCGGCGAGCGCGAACGTCCCGGCTGGTGCCGAGCGCAGCAGCGCGGTGCCCGGGCTGGGTCCGGTGCCGCCGTCTGGATAGCGGTCCTCGTAATCGATCAGCAGGACGTCCGGACGGTCGCGCTCCAGCGCGGCCGCGAGTTCGGCGATCGCTCCGGATGGGATCGCATCGTCGCCGTCGACGAACCAGACGTACTCGCCGGCCGCCCGGGCGAGGCCGACGTTGCGCGCGTTACCCGGCCCTCGGTTCGTCTCCAGGTGGATCACGGTGAGCCGCTGGTCGATTCCGGCCCGGTCGTCGAGCACTGCACCCGACCCGTCGGGCGAGGCATCGTCGACGGCGATCACCTCGATCGCCTGGCCAGCCGGGTCTGGCCACGGCCGTCCGGTCCCGGCATCGGGTTGCCCAAGCAGCGAGTCCAGGCACGCGGGCAGGTAATCCCGCACGCCGTAAACCGGCAAGACGACGCTGATCAGCGGTCGCGCATGCCCGGCGTGACCCGGTCCGTCCGCTGACAGAACCGCCTCAGGCACTGGCTCGCCCGGCACCTCGACGCCTCGCCGCCGGTCAGCCGGAGCGGTCTGACTGCGGCGTCAGTGCCTCGGAGTCGCCCGCCGGCACGTCGGGCCGGTCGATCGTCAGGCGCGACGGCCACCAGTTCCAGCGGCCGAGCAGCACCACGGTGGATGGCACGAGCAGGGTCCGGACCAGGAACGTGTCCATCAGGATGCCGAGCGCCAGGGCAAGGCCGATGTCGCGGATCTGCGTACCGCCCGAGCCGGAGACCACGGTCAGGACGAGGAAAGATCCGGCGAGCACCAGGCCCGCCGAGGTCACCGTGGTGCCCGTGACGCTCAGCGCACGGGAAACCGCCTCACGCAGCGGCAGCTTGTGCGCCTCTTCCCTGATCCTCGTCATCACCAGGATGTTGTAGTCCTCGCCGAGCGCGAGCAGGAAGATGAACATCAGGAACGGCAGGAAGAACACCAGTCCTCCGCTGCCGCCGATGTCGATGAACAGGAAGGCGGCGAGCCCGAGGGCCGCCAGGTAGGAAACGCCAACCGAGAGGATCAGGTAGATCGGCGCGATCAGGCTGCGCAGCACGATAGCCAGCAGCAGGCCGATGACCAGGATGGCGATCGGGATGATCTTCTTCAAGTCGGAATTGGAGATCGAGCTGATGTCGTGCAGCGCCGGGGCTTCGCCGGCCACGCCGGACGCCGTCGCGCCCATCGACGTGGCGACCCTGGCGGTCTCGGCCCGGATCGGCCCGACCGCGTCCATAGCCGCGGTCGTGCCAGGGTCTCCGACCCTCAGGCCGACGGAGAACTGTACCGTCCGGCCGTCCATGCTGACATAGTTACCGGTCGCGCGGTACAGCTGGTAGGCACCCGGCGGCACCTTGCTGCCCGCGGGCGGTACCGGCGACAATGCTTTGGCCGGGCCGAGCGTCTGGTACAGCGCCGCATACTGGGCCGGAGTCAGCGTCACGCCGACGGGGTTCAGCGGGCCGGCCACGGTGGTGAAGAGCGAACTGGCCTTCAGTTCGGTGGTGCCGGCGGCGAGCACGGACGGGTTGGTCCAGACCGGCCGACGGAACCTGAAGATCAGGTTGGTCGGGTTGGCCGAGGCCTGCGGGAAGTATTTCGTCAGCAGCGCCTGCCCGGCCGCCGAATCGCTGCCGGTCGGCGGGGTGGTGCTGCCGCCGAATCCGGCCGCCTTGTAACCAGTGACGCCGATGGACAGCGCGCCGAAGAAGACCAGTCCGACCAGCAGAGTCTGGACTGGATATCTCACGATCCGGCTCGCGATCTTCCCCCATGTACCGGGCTTGCCAGATCCCTGGATGTCCAGCGGCAGCAGCTTCGGCTTTCCGAACAAGCGCTGGAACGCGGTCCGCTTCACGCCGAGCAGGGAGAGCCTGACCGACAGCAGGGCCGGCAGCAGGGTCAGGGCCGCGAGCAGCGTCACTCCGATGGCGATGGCGAACGGCACGCCCAGGTCAGCGTAGAACGGGAAGCTGGCCAGCAGAAGGGTGAGAACGGCGGCGATGACTGTGGCGGCGGAGAAGGTGATCGACTCGCCGACCCTGGTGATGGAGGTGATGATGGCCAGCCTGGCAGGGTCGCGGGGGCGGCGCAGATCGGACCACATCGCCGAGCCGGCGCCCCGGCCGACGATCGGGCCGCCGTCATAGTGAGCGACCCGCAACTGCTCGCGTACCCGGAACACCAGGAACAGGCCGTAGTCCGTGCCTGCCCCGAGTACCAGGACGATCATCAGGAACTGGGCGATCGGTGAGACCTGGAGGCCGTGGTGAGCGGCCTCGGCCACCAGCGGCCCCGAGATCACTACGGAGATGAACGCCGGGGCAAGCGTCACCAGGGCCAGCGTGAACGACCGGAAGATCAGCACCAGCAGGACGATGATCAGCAGCGAGGAGTAGTACTGGATCTTGTTGCCCTGGTTGCCGTTGGCCTTCTGCTGGTCGACCTGGACCGCGAAGGTACCAGCGAGGTGCAGCTGCAGCCCGGCTGGCGCGTGTGCCTGCTTGATCTTCGCGCGCAGGCCGTCGATTAGCTTGGTCCCGGCGTTCGGGTCACCGCCAATCTGATGGACCAGGATCATGAACTGGTCCCCCTGGCCGGCTGACGGCCTGGCTGGTGACTGGCCGAGGTCGATGACGCGGACGACCAGCGGGTCGCTCTTGAGCCTGGCCTGCAGGCCAGCGAGCGCCTTGCTGTCCGCTGCGGTGAAGGGCGAGTTGGTCCGTGCGGCAACCAGCGGGATCGGCAGCAGGTTAGCCGTGCCGAACGGCTTCGCCAGCGTGGCGGCCTTCTCGACCGGTGCATTCGCCGGGAGGAACTTGGTGTTGTCGCTCTGGGTCACGCTCGACAGGGACGGCAGGAGCACCGAGGCGAGGACGGCCGCAGCGATCCAGGCGATGGTCATCAGCCAGCGGAAACGGACGCTGAACCGGCCGAGCGCACCGAAGAAGGCGTCGACGTTCATGACGGTGAGCGTAGTGGACGGAGTCGGCTGGCCGGTTCCCCGCCCCCGCGCGGCGGCGGCGCTTTCTACCCGTTCCTGGCGGTCTCACTCCGGTCGAGCCGCGATTATCGGAGTTCGGCGGACCGCCGCCGCTGCTTGTGAATACTCTGGCCCATCAGTGCTGGCCACAGGCATGATGAAGACCTGCCTGGCATGCTCGCGTAACGGCTAGGTAAATCAGCCGGAGTTCTGGGACATGCCGGGGGCGGTACTGGCGAGTCAGGTCCTGGCCAGTCACACTCGTTCATGCGGGGGGAAGGCCTGAGCTTCGCCTCGTACGGCGGGTAGCGCGAAGGGACAGCGCACAAAGGGACAGTGGGAATGACAGCGCGAAAGGGGCGCTGATGCAGGAGCTGCGACTCGTCGCAGTGAGCGAGGACGGCAGCTACGCGGTCCTCGCGGTTCCCGGCCGGAGCGGGCGTTTCGCGCTGCCCATCGACGAGCGGCTCAGGACCGTAGCGCGGGGACAGTTCTCCCGGCTCGCACAGTACGAGATCGAAGTGGAGAGTCCGTTGCGACCCAAGGAGATCCAGGATCGGATCCGCGCAGGCGAGACCGCCGAGGAGATCGCCGACGCCGCCGGCCTGCCGGTCGACCGCATCCGCAGGTTCGAGGGTCCGGTGCTGGCCGAGCGGGAGTTCCGGGCTCAGGAGGCGCAGCGGGCGACAGTGCGCGGTCGTACTGACCGCCGTGCAGAGTCAGGTCCGGCCGCCCGCCTGGGCGAGGTGGTGACCGGGCGGCTCTCCGACCTCGGTGCGAGCCCAGATGACGTGGAATGGGACTCGCGCAAGCGGCAGGACGGCTGCTGGCAGGTGCAACTCGCATACACACTGGCCGGCCGCATGCACGTTGCCGAATGGGTCTACGACCCGCGGAGCAAGCACGTCACGCCGGACGACGACGAGGCCATCAGGCTCTGCCTCGACGAGGATCAGTGGCCAGAGCCTCGGTCGGCGCCCAGGCCGGTTGTGACCGCCACGGTCACCCGGATCGGGTCACGTTCGGACTCGCGATCCGAGACCGAACGGTCAGGCTCGCGCGGCGCGCCGTCGCGGCAGGTGCCTGCGGGCGTGGCCGCGGCGGCGGGTTCTGCGCACGGTCAGGGGGCTACCCCGCTGCGGATGCCCGGCCCGGACGCGGAAGTCGCGACGGCTGCCGCGCGGAGCGGGCAGATCACTGGCTCAGAACGCGGGCCCGCGAAGTCCGCGCCTGAGGCGGCTCGCGACGACGCACAGGACGTCGTCGCCGCCACGCAGGCAGCTACGGCAGCTGCGGCGGGCACCGCCGCTGCGGTCCCGGCTGAGACGGCGCCCGAGCCTGCCGAGGAAGCGCAGCCAGCCCGTCCTGCGCGGCGGGCATCGGGCGGACGGTCGCGGCGCTCGTCCGTCCCGTCCTGGGACGAGATCATGTTCGGCACCTCGAGGCAGCCCGAGTAGACCGCTGTCGGCTAGCTCACCCGCGATCACCCGCTCTGACGCAGGCCGTCCGCGTAAGATCCGACGCGCAAGATATCGCCGCCCGGATCGGATAAGGGGACGCCGCTTGGGACGCTTTGCCCGCGCAACGGGAGGTGCTGGCTGCCGCGGAGTGGCGAGAATGGTGGCACTGGCGGTGCTGGTCCCCCTGGCCTGTGGCTGTGGACTGCTCGGCGGACTGCACTCGCGGCTCGGTGCGCCTGACTCGCTGACTGTCACGAGCCCGGGATTCACCTCGGAGGCGATCCTGCCCCCCCAGTACACCTGCCACGGTGCGGGCCTGAGCCCGCCGCTGCACTGGTCAGGTGCGTTCTCCAGGCAGCCCAAGTCGTACGCCATCGTCGTCGACGACGGGCTAGCCCCGATTACCCCGAAGATCTACTGGATCGTGTTCGATATCAGCCCGACTACCACGGACATCGCGCAGAACCTGCTCCCCACAGGCGCGCGGCAGGCACAGAACAGCGCCGGGACGGCTCGCTATGATCCGCCCTGCCCACCCGGCAACGGAATCTCGTCATATCGCTTTACCGTGTACGCGCTCGACGCATCGCTGGATAAGCTGCCGGAAGGAGCGGGGCTACGGACTACCTGGACGGCCATAGCCCGGCATGTGATCGCGATTGGGCGGCTGACTGTCAGGGCCAGCTAGTAACCGACCGACTACGCATAGTCTGCATAACTTGTTAAACTTCACGAAACTCGTGACACGGAGCATAGCGCTCCGTCAAAATCTATCTCTAACGCCTAACCTGAGTCCTGATCAGTCCAGGGCGCTCGCAGTACCAAGGAGGCTCGCGTCTATGGCCGCGCGGGGCAGGCGAGCGCCGCTCAAGGCCACACCACATTGGATGGTGCGATGACCGTTTCCGTGCTGATCATTCTGGCAGCCGTGGTCGTCCTGATTGTGGTCGTGGTCGTGCTTGGCATGCGTTATCTGCGGGCCGACGACGAGGACGACTTCGACGACGACGTTTCTGCCGACCACGGTCGGCTGCGCAGCCGGATCGATCACCTGCCGCATGAGCGTGGCCGTTCCCGTGACGACGGGACGTCCGCTGACCGCTCCTCCAGGCAGCGCGTCGGCACGGATCGCGACATCGACGTGGATGGGGCCAGGCTAGGTCGCAGCAGCGCCGGCCGCAGCCCCGCGCCTCGCGCTGGGGCCAGCCGCGGTCCCGGACGAGGCGGGCCAGATCGCGGTGACGACGACCTCATCAGGGCTGGCGCCGACGGCGGCCGGTCGAACCAGAACGGCCGCAACGGCCTGCCGAGCCGGGGGTCGCTCCCGCAGCGGGACGACTGGGACAGCAGGGCCTCGGGCAGGCGCGATCGCGGCGACGTCAGCGAGCCGGCTGCCAGCGCACGGTCGGGCCGGGGACCGGCCGCACCACTTGCCTCGCGCCCGGACGATTTCGCAGGCCGCGATCTGGACCGGCGGGATCTGGACCGGCGGGATCCGGACCGGCGGGATCCGGACCGGCGCGCCGCCGACCGGCCCGAGCCGGACAGGCGAGACCTCGACAGCCGTGATTTCGACAGCCGTGATTTCGACAGCCGAGACCTGGACAGCCGGCCGGCACGGAGTTCGTCGGGTGGCAGGGACTCGGGCGGCAGGGACTCGGGCGGCAGGGACTTCGAGCGCGATGGCGACGGCGGACGCGACAGCAGGGACAGGCGCGAGATCAAAGACCGGCGCGACAGCCGGGACGACCGTGACAGCCGGGACGGGCAGCTCGACAGCTGGCCGGGATCAGGGGCGCGGGACAGTTCGGGACCGAAGCGGGACGAGCGTCGCGGCAGCACCCGCCCGAATCCCCGGCCCGACAGCAGGAAGAGCGGCAGCAGCAGTTCCAGCCGGGAGGAAGCGCTGCCCTCGGTACGCCCGCGGCAGAGCCGGGGCAAGCGCGACGACGACGGCGACTGGCCGAGCAACGAATGGGATGAGCTGTCCGACGTCGACTACTGGGCAGAGCTGGCCTCCGACAAGCCGCTGACCAGTCCGGCGGCTTCGCCATCGCCGAGCCCGCGATCTGAGCGGGGTGAGGCGGCCAGGAAGGCCCCCGAGACCGGCTCGTCACGTGCCGACCGGACGCGGACCGATCGCGCCGGCGGTGACCGCCCGGGCATGGGTGACCGCCCGGGCATGGGCGACCGCCCGGGCATGGGCGACCGCCCAGGCATGGGCGACCGCCCAGGCGCTGACGGGATTGGCGGCGACCGCCGAGATGCTGGCGTGAGCCGGGATCCCCTGCGCAGGCCAGCGAGCCGGCCAGACCGGGTGACCGACAAGCCGACGGGGCCCGGTCGGCCCGCCGAGCCCGCGTACGGCGGCAGGACCGACGATTTCAGCAATACCGGCCCGCGCCGGATCAGCTCGCCGGGCAGCGAGCAGCCGCCACTCGTGCCTGCTGGCGGCAGGGCACCGGCGAGCGGGAGCTCGCGTCCGGTCATGCCGGCGGATGACGATCCGCTGACCAGCCCGTCGTTCCCGCGGATCGAGGCCGACGACAGCCGGTCCTACCGCCGGTCACGGGCGTCAGGTGACCGGGCTGCCGCCAGCGACCGGACCGACTCGCATGCACGTAGCCAGCTGTCTGCCGACGGCCAGGCGCAGACGCAGCAGTACTCCGCCTATCCGCCGGCTGATCCGGTCGGCCAGCCGCTGCGCGGGCTTGAGAGCTCGAGTCAGCCGCAGAAGAGCTACCCCCGGTCGAACAGCGGCGAGTACGCGAGCCCCGGCTACGGTTCGGCTGACTACCCGGCCGACCCGTACAGAGCCGTGCCGTCGGGAACCTCAGTGCCGAACGGATACCCCGTCGGGGCGGCCCCGGTACCCCCGCTCGCCGCGAGCAACGGCGATTACCGCGCGCCGGCGGCCGCCAGCTACCCG
>DASWAA010000483.1:0-7992 GCA_036391385.1 Streptosporangiaceae bacterium | reverse complement strand
TACACGGAGGCTGAGCCGTGCCCGGGCCTGCCCGGAAGGCGGTGGGTGAAACTGCATTGGTAATCCGTGTGGTCCAGCGCCTTGCACGAGGCGAACCTCAGGTCCACGGCCCCCAAGCGCATGGTCCCCAGCTGCCAGAATGCGTCCGAACTGGTCACGGCGTGCAAGGCTGCGGCATCGCGGCGGTTGTAGGCCTCGGCGAGCAAACGCATGACCGGCGCGGGAGGGCCGAGGCGCAGTCCGGGATGCGCCTGCACCGCGGGATCCGCGAACGTCAGGCTGGCCGCCCTGGCGGCCGTGGCCGCCGTGGCCGCCGTGCAGCCCGCTACCGCGATGACCGTCAGGCTGACGAGCGCGAGAAGGGCCGGCCGGCGGCAGGAGGTGCTGGCCCCGCTGGCTGTACTGGTCACGTCGGCTCCAATTCTCGGCAGCGCGATGATCAGGCTGAAAAGGCGTGCTGGCAATCTATCTGTTCTTAGGAAAAATTGTCGATCCCACCAAATTGTCGGACCCGCCGTCAGCTCCGAGTCGCGCCGGTGACCAGCCAGCGCGAGCCGCGGGCGCGCCAGCCCAGGGTCAGCAGCCGGGCGACGAGCCAGGCCGAGATGGCCAGCCACAGCCCGAGCAGGCCGGCCCCGGTAGCCACCACGATCGCCGCCGCGACGGCGAACACCGCCGTCGACGCCAGCCCGGCCAGGGCCAGGTAGTCCTGGTCCCCGGCTCCGATCAGCACGCCGTCGAGCACGAAGACCACGCCCGCGACCGGCTGGCCGATGGCGACCACGAGCAGGACGACCATCAGCAGGTGCGCCACGGCCGGCGCGGCGGCGAACAGCCCTGGCAGCCACGGCCTGGCCGCCAGGGTCAGGACGCCGAAGGCCGCGCCGCAGCCTGCTCCCCATCGGATCATTCGCGCGTTGGCCGTCCGGGCGCCCTGCACGTCCCCGGCGCCGAGGTACTTGCCGGTGATCGCCTGGCCGGCGATGGCGATCGCGTCCAGCGCGAACGCCAGCAGGTACCAAAGCCGGAACGCGATCTGGTGGGCGGCGATCGCCGCGTCCCCCTGCCTGGACGCGATGGCCGTCGCCGCGATCAGGACCGCCTGCAGCGCGAGCGTCCTGACCACCAGCGACGCGCCGGTACGGGCCGCCGCCCTGACGCCGGCCAGGTCGGCACCGAGCCGCACGCCTGCCCTTCTGGCACCGGCCGCCACCATCGCCAGGTATGCCGCGGCGGCCGCGTACTGGGCGATCACGGTGCCCCAGGCCGACCCGGCGATGCCCCATCCCAGGCCGAGTACCAGGGTCGCGTTCAGCGCCACGTTCGCCACGTTCGCGACGACGGACACGACCAGCGGCGTGCGCGTGTCCTGCAGGCCGCGCAGCACCCCGGTGCCGGCCAGCACGGCAAGCATGGCCGGAGCGCCGAGCAGGCTGATCCGCAGGTACGTGACCGCTCCGGCGCTGACTGCCGCCGACGCGCCGAACGCGCCGATGATCGGGGTGGCCAGCGGCAGGCCGATCGAGAGCACCAGCACGCCGATCGCTCCGGCCAGCCACAGTCCGTCGATCCCCTGCCGGATGGCGGCCTGGCGGTTCCCGGCACCGAGCTGGCGGGCGACGGCGGCGGTCGTGCCGTAGGCGAGGAAGATCGAGACATTGACCAGGGCGGTCAGCGCCTGGGCGGCGACGCCGAGGCTGCCGAGCGGCGCGGTGCCGAGCCTGCCGACGATGGCCGAGTCGGCGAGCAGGAACAGCGGCTCGGTGACGAGCGCCCCGAACGCCGGGATGGCCAGCCGCAGGATCTCCGCGTCCTGGCCGGTCTGCCAGCGCGCCAGGCGCGACTGTGCTCCGGCCGCGGCCGAGTCGGCCACCACGGTGTCGGCCACCACGGTGCCGGCCATCGCGGTGCCGGCCATCGCTGCGCCTCCGGCCACCACGCCATCGGCCCGGGCGGCGGCGGCAGACGCGATGCCACCCGCCGCACCGTCCTGGCCGGGCGCGAGCGGATCGTCGTGCTGCCGCGAGTTCAGGCGACCACTCCGCTGCCGCGGAGGTCGGCGATCCGCTGCGGGTCGAGTCCGAGCCCGCCGAGCACGGCGTCGGTGTCCGCTCCGCGCCGGGCGGGCGGGCGCGGCTGGTCCGCGGCGCTCCGGCCGAACCGGGGCGCCGGGCTGGGCTGCGTTACGCCGCCGACGTCGGTGAACACGCCGCGGGCAGCGTTGTGCGGGTGCGCGGCCGCCTCGGCCGGCGACAGCACCGGCGACACGCAGGCGTCGGTGCCCGCGAAGACCGCGGCCCACTCGTCCCTCGTGCGCTGCGCGAATACCTCGGTGAACCGGGCCCGCAGCACCGGCCAGCCGGTCACGTCCATCTGCGCGGGCAGGCCCGCGTCGGTCAGCCCGAGGCCGGCCAGCAGCGCGGCGTAGAACTGCGGCTCGAGCGCGCCCACCGCGACGTGCCTGCCGTCGGCGGCGGCGTAGGTGTCGTAGAAGGGCGCTCCGCCGTCGAGCAGGTTCACCCCGCGCTCGTCGCTCCAGGCGCCGGTGGCGCGGAGCCCGTAGATGAACGAGGTCAGCAGTGCCGAGCCGTCCACCATCGCCGCGTCGACGACCTGGCCAAGGCCGGATCGCTGCCGCTCGACCAGCGCTGCGAGTATGCCCACCGCGAGCAGCATGCCGCCGCCGCCGAAGTCACCGACCAGGTTAAGCGGCGGGACAGGCCGCTCGCCGTTGCGGCCGATCGGGTGCAGCGCTCCGGAGATCGCGATGTAATCGATGTCATGCCCGGCCGTCGGAGCTAGCGGGCCGTCCTGGCCCCAGCCGGTCATCCTGGCGTAGATCAGGCCGGGATTGCGCGCCGCGCAGACGTCCGGGCCGATCCCGAGCCGCTCGGTCACGCCGGGCCTGAACCCCTCGACCAGCACGTCGGCTGACTCGGCCAGCTGGAGCAGCAGGTCCACTCCGGCCTGGTCCTTGAGGTTGATGCCGATCGACCGCCGTCCGCGAGTGAGCGGGTCCACCGGCGCCGGTGCGTCAGGACGGCAGGCTTCCGGCCGTTCGACCCTGAGCACATCGGCGCCGAGATCGGACAGGACCATGCAGCCGAACGGCGCAGGCGCCAGGCTCGCGATCTCGATCACCGAAATGCCGTGTAGTGGTCCCATCAGCTGCCTCCGCCTGTCCGTGACCTACGTCGCCGACGGCTCGCACGACCGCTGCCGCCGGCCGCCTGGTCTAGCGCATCGTAATAGCTGGCCGTTATCGCCCGTTCCGCGCATGCCCGAAGGTCACCTTCGATGGGGACCGATGGCCCTGCCGGCAGCTGCTGCGATAACGGATCCTGACGCCAGGCGCCACGCCCGGCCGGCCCTCTGCCCGGCCGGGCGCAGCGCGAGGGAGATGGTGGCGATGATGCTCTGGTACGGCGCGCACTGGATGTTCTGGCAGGCGGCCCTGATGTGGGTGGCCGTGCTCGTCTTCTGGGCGCTGGTCTTCTGGGCCGTCTACGCGCTGGTCACGAGCGCTCGTAGGTCCGGCGACCGGGACCGCGCCGCCCGCGGCGAAGACGACCCGCGCCGCATCCTGGATCAGCGCCTGGCCAGGGGCGAGATCGGCGAGGACGAGTACCGGCACCTGCGCGACCTGATCGACCGCGCTCCAGTCGGCACCGCGACCCGCTAGGCCTCCGCTCTCCACCAGCCTGCCCGGTCCCTGTCAGCCCTGCCCGGTCCCCGTCAGCGCGGCGCCGGCTCGTCGGCGGGCCATCCGGCGGTCGTCCGCACGGATCCGTCGATGCGGACGAGGCGGGCCGGCAGTCCGGCCTCGCTGAGCCACGGCACGGCAGCATCGCCCTTGATGATCGCGGCCGTGCTGGCGATGTTGGCGTCAGTGCAGGTGGCGGCGGCGACACTGACAGTGCGCCAGGGCGAGCGAGCCGGCTCCCCGGTCGCAGGGTCGATGATGTGGTGCCGTGCCTGCCCCCCGGCCGTCCAGGCCCGGACCGTGGTGCTCGAGGTGGCGAGCCCGCCGGAGCGGATCGTCACCGACTGCCCCGGCGCGTCTGTTCCCGCGGCGTGATCGTCGGTCGCCTTGACATGCCAGCCGTCGCCAGGTGCCGGCCCGGCGACGGCGAGGTCGCCGCCGAGGCTGACCAGGACGCCGCAGTCAAGCGCGGAGGCGATCAGTCCGGCGCAGTGGTCAGCGGACCACGCCTTCGCGGTCGAGCCGAGGTCGAGCTGGGCGCCGCGAGCCAGCTGGACGGTTCTCTTCGCCTCGTCCAGCCAGACGTTTCGCCAGCCGGGAATGGGGCCGGAGGATCCTGCCGCGGCGGCCGCACCGGCACGGACCTCGCCGAAGTCCCGGTCGTACCCGGCGGCGACCAGGGCCTGCCCGCAGGTCGGATCGACTGCGCCGTCGGTCAGCCCGGCGGCTCGCAGGGACTCGGCGATGAGCGTGGTGAACAGCTCGCTGACTTGCGTGAGCGCACCGTCGGCCGCGTTAAGCCGGGAAAGCTCGGAGTCTGGCCGGAACCTGCTGCACGCCAGGTCGACGGCGGCAAGCTCAGTGTCGGCGATGGCCCGCGCCCTGGCCAGCACGGCCGGCACGGTGACCAGCAGGACAGCGGTCGTGCCGAACACGCCGAAGGTGTCCGTCCCGATGGCAGGCGGCTGAGAGGTCAACGGCGGCCTAGCCGTGACTGGCGCCGTCGGGCTCAGGGCCGGTCAGCCTGCCGAACGCGCGCAAGTTGGCCAGGCTCTCGCCGCGCTTGGTCCGCCAGGCCCATTCCCGCCTGATCGACGAGGCGAAGCCGATCATCAGCGCCTGGTCGAAGTTGTCGTCGCTGTAGCTGAGCACGCAGCCGAGCAGCCGGTCGATCTCGGTGCTGGTGATCGCTGCCAGAGGCAGCCTGCCGACCAGGTGGACGTCACCCACCTGGTCGAGCGCGAAGTGCACCCCGAACATCCGGCTGCCGCGCTCCAGCAGGAAACGGTAGAACTCGGCATGGTTCTCGTCCGGCCTGCGGCAGAAGAAGGCCTCGACATGCAGGCTGTGCGTCTCGGCGATCAGCCAGGTCATCGTCGCCAGCTTGTGCTGGCCTTCCAGCCGGACCAGGAAGGCGCCTGGCCGCGGCGACTCGTAGTCCAGGCCAAGCTCGGCCAGGATCTCGCCGAGCCGCCGGCTGGGGTCGGCCGTGCCGTCCGAGTCCGCTGACGTGGCCCGGTCAGCCCGTGCGTCCCGGTCGGCTGGTGCGTCCCGGCCCGCTGGTGTGGCGCGCACGCGTCAGGCCCTCACGCCTCGACGGGAGCCGCGACCTTGCTCATGGCGTCACCGTACACGGCCAGGAGCTGATCGACGGTCGCTGACCAGCCGAAGCCAGCCGCGTGCTTGCGGGCGCCGCGGGACAGCCTCGCGATGCTGCCCGGGCTCGCGATCAGGTTCCAGATGGCGCTGGCGTACTTGACCGGGTCGTGCTCGTCGACCAGCACCCCGGAGATGCCGTCGCGCACCGCGGTCCGCAGGCCACCAGCCGCGGCCGCCACGACCGGGGTGCCGCAGGCCTGCGCCTCGACCGCGACGAGTCCGAAAGACTCGGAGTAGGACGGGACGACGACCAGGGTCGCTGCCCGGTACCAGTCGGCCAGCTCACGCTGCGGGCATGGCGGCTCAAGCCGGACGTTCGCCGAGATCCCGAGCGCCGAGGCCAGCTGGTCCAGGCCGTCCGGGTCGTTGCGGCCGCTGCCGCTCGGCCCGCCGACGAACGCGACCACGAGCCGGTCGGCCAGCCGCGGGTGGTCGCGTACCAGCCTGGCGGCGGCACGGAGCAGGATGTCGGGTGCCTTGAGCGGCTGCACGCGGCCGGCGAACATCAGGACGACGGCGCCCGGCGGCAGGCCGAGCCGCCGCCGGGCCTGGCGCTGTGAGCCAGGCCTGAAGACGGCGAGGTCCACGCCGGGGCTGACCGCCGTTACTCGCCGCGGGTCGGCGTCGTAAAGCCTGATCAGCTCCTGCGCCTCGGCGGCGGTGTTCGCCACGATCCGGTCGGCGGTGGCGATGACCTCGCCCTCACCCCGGATCCGCAGGTCGGGCTCGGCCGCGTCACCAGCGGCGAGGGCCGCGTTCTTCACCTTGCCCAGGGTGTGCATGGACTGCACGAGCGGCACGCCCCAGCGTTCCTTTGCCACCGCCCCGACCTGGCCAGACAGCCAGTAATGACCGTGTACGAGGTCGTACCTGCCCGGGGCGTGGGCGGCCTCCTCGCGCAGGACCTCGAACGTGAACTCGCAGAGCTGGCCGGGCAGGTCGGCCTTGTCGAGATCCTCGAACGGGCCGGCCACGATGTGCTTGACGAGGACGCCAGGGGCAAGCTCGACCACGGGCGGAAGGTCACGGGCCGCGGCGCGCGTGAAGATGTCCACCTCGACGCCACTGGCCGCGAGGCGCTTGGCCACCTCGACGACATAGACGTTGAGGCCGCCGGCATCACCTGTTCCAGGCTGCTCAAGCGGCGACGTGTGGACGCTGATGGTCGCGACTCGCTGCGGGTAGCGACGCGGCACTGGCATACACCTCCGAGAGGGAGGAACCCGAAAGTTTCCCGCCATGTTCCCGGCCGGGCTATTTCGGGCCCTGCGGACTCGCCATGCCAGGGTAGGTGGCCCCGCGACCGGGCGATACGCTCTGCCCATGTCGACGTTGGTGCTGCTTCGCCACGGAGAGAGCGTCTGGAACGCGGAGGGTTTGTTCACCGGCTGGGTCGACGTCGGCCTGTCCGAGCAGGGCGCCGCCGAGGCGCGGCATGCCGGCAGCCTGCTCGGCGAGAGCGGGCTGCGACCGGACGTCGTGCATACCTCTGTGCTGACTCGGGCGATCCAGACCGCGAACGCAGCGCTCGACACCGCGGATCTGGCCTGGCTGCCCGTACGCCGGACGTGGCGGCTGAACGAGCGGCACTACGGCGCGCTGCAGGGCAAGAACAAGGCTCAGACTCGTGCCGAGTTCGGCGACGAGCAGTTCATGGCGTGGCGCCGGTCCTACGACATTCCCCCGCCTGCGCTGGCCGACGACCATCCGCTGTCACAGGCTGGCGATCCCAGGTACGCGCTGCTGCCCGGCGAGCTGCTGCCGCGGACAGAGTGCCTGCGCGACGTCGTTGACCGGCTGCTGCCTTACTGGCATGACGTGATCGTGCCTGACCTGGCGGTCCGCCGGATCGTGCTGGTTGTCGCGCACGGTAACTCGCTGCGGGCGCTGGTGAAGCACCTGGACGGGATCAGCGCCGCGGAGATCACGGAGCTCAACATTCCTACCGGCATCCCGCTCGTCTACGAGCTGGGCGATGACTTCCAGCCGCTCGTCGCCGGCGGCAGGTACCTGGATCCGGACGCGGCGGCGGTGGCCGCGGAGGCAGTGCGCAGCCAGGGCAGATGACCAGAGGGCGGACGACGGTCGGGCGGCTCGCGTCAGCCTGGCGTCGGCTGACCGCCGCTGACGTTAACGTAATCTCACTGGTATATGAACTCTCAGCGAATTGATGCTGGTCAGAGCCGTCCCTCTGATGCGCCTGACCACTGGTGCGCATACCATCACAGTGTGGATGTGGGGGGTATTAGGGTCAGACATGCCACCATCGTTGCCGGTACCGCCCGGGCGGCTAGATGAGTACCCGGGGTCCAGCCCAGGCAAGCGGTGCCGCATCCGCAGTTAGCCAGCCGCGTTCCGCCGCGCCGCGTTCCACTGAGCCGCGTTCCGCCGCGCCGCGTTCCGCGCCTGAGGCCGAGGCTGCCTCGGTACCCGCGACCAGGCTTCCCGCCGGGCTCGCCGCGGTCCTCGGCGTGCTCTCCTCGTCCGCTGTCGTCCTGGACAGCAACGACCGGGTACTGCGCGCCAGTGAGGCAGCCCGCACGTTCGGCCTGGTCGAGGGCAACAGCCTGGTCGTCGGTGAGCTGCTCGCACTCGCCCGTCAGGTCCGCAGGGACGGCGAGATCCGCGAG
>DASWAA010000482.1:0-4145 GCA_036391385.1 Streptosporangiaceae bacterium | reverse complement strand
CTGAATCCGCGTCATATCAGTCGGACGGCCTTCGTGCCGCAGTACCTAGCCGCAGTTCTCGCAGTATTTAAGGAAGACCGTGATGACTACAACCCCTCTCGCGGCTAGGCGCGCCATCGCGCTGGCCGTTTCCCTCTGCGCCGGCGCGCTGGTGACCGCTTGCGGCTCGTCGGGCAACTCCGCCGGCCCGAGCACGACCCCGACCGTGACGGCATCGCCGAGCAGCGCGCCAGCCAGCCAGACGCCGACTCCCGTGCCCCCGGTGTCGTCCGCGGCGCCGTCCGGGCCGCAGCCATGCCCGACCCGCGACCTGGCGGCCAAGCTCGGACTGTCCCAGGGCACCGCTGGCAGCGTCTACCAGGTGATCGACTTCACGAACATCTCGAACGTCACCTGCACGCTGTACGGCTACCCGGGCGTGTCCCTGGCCGGCGGCACCCCGGTGAACATCATCGGCGCGCCGGCGGACGAGAACCCGGCGACGCCCCGTGCACTGGTCACGCTTGCTCCGGGTGCCGTGGCGAACGCGCTGCTCAGGATCGTCGACGCCGGCAACTTCGCGGCATCCAAGTGCGGTCCGGTCCAGTCGGCCTACCTGCAGATCTTCCCGCCGAACCAGACCACGCCGATCTTCCTCGCGTACTCCTCACAGGCCTGCTCCAAGGCGGCCATTCACCTGCTGACCGTCGACGCGGTCAAGCCGGGATCGGGCGGCTGAGCCCGTCGCTGATGGCTGGCCGGGGGCGCCTCAGCCGGGGCGGCGAGCCCGCTGCCCGGCCAGCCCGGCCGCAGCCTGCCAAGCGAACCGCCCGGCTTGATGCGATCATTGGCTAATGCCCGCGCGAGGTGTCAGATGGCTGGAGCGGACAGTAGCTGGCGGACTCGCCGTGTGGGCTGCTGGCCGGATCGCGGCCGCCGACCGGTTCCGGCCGGCCGATGCGCAGGCGGTAGCGGTACTGGCCTTTACCCCGCAGGCCGCTGCCGGGGCATGGCTCGCCGCGCTGCTGATGCGGGACAAGCGCGCGGGGGCAGTGGCCGCGGTCGCGGCTGGCGTGCTGACGGCGGCGGTGGCTCCCCGTGCGATCGCGCGGCTTCAGCCGGATGCGGACGGACCCGTGCTGCGTGTGCTGACCGCGAACCTGCTGGTCGGCCGGGCGGACGCCGAGCCGGTCGTCGACCTGGCGCGCAAGCTGGATGTGGACGTCCTCTTCGCGCAGGAGGTGACCGGCGCCGCGGCCGCCAGGCTGGACCAGGCGGGCCTCGGTACGGTGCTGCCGCACATGGCCAGCGACCTTGGATCGGCTGACTCGCGCGGTAATGTCATCTACGCGCGCTATCCCATGGACGATTGCCCGTCGATTCCGGCGGGGTCGCCCGCTCAGCCTGCCGTAACGCTCAGCCTGCCCGGCGGGATGGTGCGGCTGGGCTGCGTGCACCTGCATACTCCTAAGCCCGTGCGATCCCGGTCCGGCGTGATCAGGTGGCGCGACGAACTGCGTGCGCTGCCGGCCGGCGCGGAGCCCGGGGCGGGCCCGCTGATCCTGGCCGGGGACTTCAACGCCACCCTGGACCACGCCGAGTTCCGCCGGCTGCTGCGCCGCGGTTACGCGGACGCGGCCTGCCAGGCCGGGCTGGGCCTGGTGCCGACGTGGGGTCCGGGAGCAGGCAGGACGGGTCAGCTGACGATCGACCACGTCATCGCCGACCAGCGCTGCGCGGTGCGGGGCGTGTCCGTGCACGCGCTGCCCGGGACCGACCACCGAGCGGTCTTCGCCGAGCTTGCGCTGATCCGGGACTAGCTCGCCCGGACCGGGGAGTAGATGTCCTCGAGCGTGACCAGGGCGAGCCGCGCGTCCCTGGCTGACCGCAGTTCGTCGGTAAACCCGGCGGCGGAATAGCAGGCGAGCACGCAGTCCGCTGTGTCGAAGCGAGATGACAGCAGGTCGCGGGCGCGGCTGAGTCGGTCGGCGTGCCGCCGGCCCATGACATCACCCCACTTGACCTCGCCCAGCGACAGCACCCGTGGCGGACGCCCAGGTTCGGCTGGCGCAAGAACGGCAACATCGATCTCGATCTGGTTGCGGTTCACCGGGTCGTTGACGACGCCGGAGCCGATCTCACCGGCCGGTCCGCCGAGAAGGTCTGCGGCAGCGGTCTGAGCGAAAAGCCGGCAGATGGTCTCGAAATGCGGACCGACTACCCGGCTGAGGAAGTCCGTGCGCCGGTCCTGCCACACCGCCTCTGCCTGACCGGACTCCAGCCGGTACCAGTCAGGGCGCATTACGGCCTCATAGAAGTTGATCAGGGGCTCGGTGATCCGGTAAGTCCACCGGCCCCGCCGGAATACGTCAGGCTCCTTGGCGATGAGTGCGCAATCCTCGAGCACGTTCAGCGGATGTGTCAGGTCCGCCGATTTCCTGCCGATGAAATTCGCGATACCGCCGTTGGTTCGGTTGCCTGCGGCGATCGCACCAAGTACGGAGTGGTAAAGCGCAGGATCACGGATCTCGGTCTCCTCAGCCAGCAGATAGCGAGCCTCGCGGAACAAGGGAGACTGCGGGTTCAGCACGGTCCGCCTCACCCAGGCATCGAAGTCGTGCAAGCTGGCCGGTGCGTCGTAGGCGACGAACTCGCGCCGGTACGCGGGAGTGCCGCCGACGACGCAGTGCAGCAGCACCGCGAGCCGCGGATCATCCGCACCCCAGAATCGTGCTGCGTCCCGGTAGCCGAACGGGTGCACAAGCAGTTCCAGGCTGGCGCGGCCACGTAGCGGGGCCGACCCGGAAAGCAGGCTGCCCATGACGGACATGGCTGAACCGCAGAGAATCAGGCGAGCTGTGCTGTGCTGTCCGGGCCCACCTGGGCCAAGTTCGCGCTGAATGACCGATGGCAGGGACGGACTCGACTTCACGAGGAACGGGAACTCGTCGATAACGACGACCCTCGGCTGATCCCGCACTGCGGACAGCAGCAAGCCGATCGCATCGCCCCAGTCTTGCAGGGGTCGGCTGACCGGTATCCCGTGCCGGACAAGCGCGCTTCCGAACGATCGGAGGCTCACCGCCTCGGTCTCCTCCAGCGCGGGGAAGTACATTCCGCCCGTGGCCGACGCCAGTGCCTCCAGCAGGAAACTCTTCCCCTGACGCCTCCTTCCGCTGACGACGCCGAGGAGAGCGCCGCTATGCGCGTTGGACGCGAATCGGGTCAGTCCCGCCCACTCGCGGTCGCGATCGAATACCTGATCAGGCTTAGCGGTCACCACTCCTCCGGCTGCAGACTCCTCTTGCTGACATAAGCATACTTTTGAAAAGTATGATTTTGCAATTTCTGGGACTTGCGTTCGGCCCGCCGCTCGGCCGGCGGTGAAGAGTGGTCTGGCGATCAGGGCGTGCGAGTGATGCCACGCGCCCGGGCGATGGCCCGCAACTGAGCTGGCGCGACGCGACGCCAGTAGCCGTGGCCGTGCAGGCCGGGCCCGAAGCGTGCCAGGTGCGGGAAGTCCATCAGGCTGACGAGGTGGCGGGTGGCCGGGTAGAAGGGATCCCCGGTGCCGCAGAACACAGAGACAGACATGGTCCGTAGTGCGCCGACTCCGGTGAAGACGTTATTGGCGTAGAAATCGGCGGGGCTGTCAAAGGCCCCCGGCGCCGTGGCGCCAGGCGTCAGCCACAACGCCGGGCTGGCGACGCTCACCGCCTGAAAGTGCCGGCTCGCCCGCTCGGCAGCCAGGAGCGCCCCGTAGCCGCCCATCGACCAGCCCATCAGCGCCTGGGGAAGAGGGCCGACCCGAGCGCGGACCAGCGGGACGAATTCCCGCAGGAGCATTGCCAGGGCATCACTGCCGTCCGCCCGGCGGTGCCAGTAGCTGTCGGGCCCGCCGTCAACGGCTGCCACGGCGACCGGGATACCGAGGCTCGCCGCGACCTGGGGGACGCGGACCGACTCGAAGGCCATGCGATGATCGCCGCCCTTGGCGTGCAGGCAGTACACGATGGCTTGCGGGTGCTTCCCGTTCCCCGGCGTCGAGATTGTCCATCCCATGCTGTGACCGGTGTAGCGGCTGCGCAGATGACCACTGACCTCGACCGGTGGCGAGGTCCGCCAGGCTAGGCTCCCCTGCGGACCGTGCCCATGCCGCTGCGGCT
>DASWAA010000481.1:0-3482 GCA_036391385.1 Streptosporangiaceae bacterium | reverse complement strand
GGCTGGCTGGTGCCGAAGCTGCTGCCCAGATCGCCGAGACTGGCGGCCGAGAGCAGGGCATCGCAGATGGCATGCGCCGCTACATCGCCATCAGAATGACCCGTCAGGCCCTGCTCTCCCGGCCAGCGCAAGCCAGCGAGCCAGAGTTCACGGCCCTCACCGAACGGGTGCACGTCAACGCCGATACCGACCCGCGGCAGCGGATAACTCATCCGGCCCGCGCAAGCAGGTCAGCTAGCCAGGATCTCGTCGAGCAGAGTCTCGGCCTTGTCCTCGTTGGTCTTCTCGGCCAGGGCGAGTTCGCTCACCAGGATCTGCCTGGCCTTGGCCAGCATACGCTTCTCGCCCGCGGACAGCCCTCGCTCGCGATCACGGCGCCACAGGTCACGCACGACCTCGGCGACCTTGTTCACGTCACCCGACGCGAGCTTCTCGAGGTTGGCCTTGTACCGGCGCGACCAGTTCGTCGGCTCCTCGGTGTACGGAGCCCGCAGGACCTCGAAGACCCTTTCCAGGCCTTCCTGCCCGACGACATCGCGTACGCCGACAAGCTCCGCGTTATCTGCTGGAACCCGCACCGTCAGGTCACCCTTGTCGACCTTCAGCACGAGGTACGTCTTATCCTCGCCCTTGATCGTACGGATCTCGATTTCCTCGATCCGAGCAGCCCCATGGTGGGGGTAGACGACGGTGTCGCCGACCTTGAAAGTCATGTGGCACGTACCCCTTCCGCTGTGCCCATCCTACCACGGCAGACAGCGGTGAATAGCCTGGCTTGATGACAAAGATGCAGGTCAAGGCCGCTTTTGCATACTGTGAATGAGTGGCGCGCCATCAAAGCCCAGACCCTTGTCCCGGCCTAACCCCGGGGCACTGGGTCATGACGCAGGCGTTCCGCGCGCCGAACGGCCGCTCTGCGGTAGTCACTAGTTTACCGCCAGGCCGGGCCAACCACAGCCACTAGCTGCGGCTCCGCGTGGCCTAGGGTAATCAGGCCTGCGGGGTTACGCCTACTAGGCGCCAGGCTCATACTGAGAAGAAGAGCCTGCAGCGATAGTCCGGAGATAGATGCGTGAACCAGGGCCGCGAACCGGGGCACGATGATTACGGGCTGCCGCGAGTAGACATTCAGATTCCCGATGATGCCCGCGAGCTCTATCGCGACGTGCAGGCGTATCACCGTGAGCTGCGCGCACGGCGCCGGCAGGCCCGCAGCATGCGGTGGCGGGGGCCGTTGCGCAGGAGCGGTGTCGTCATCCCGCTCATCGCGGGGTGCCTCGTCCTGGCCATGATCGCCGGGATGGTGCTGACCATGTTCACAGCGAACCCGGACTTCACCGGGGTAGCCGGGCCAGGCCGAGCGAGCCCGAATGCCCTGACCAGCAAGGCGGGCTCCGGATCCCGGCCAGGTCCGGGTGCGCGTGGCGCATCGGCGCCGCAGTCGGCCGGCGCCTCCCCGAAGTCGTCCGCGTCAGCCGGAGCAAGGCCGGGGCCGTCGGCCCCTGGCCAGGCATCACCAGGCCAGGCCGGGTTCCGCCCGGTCACCCCGCTGCCGGATAAGACGATCACCGTCGCCGGGCAGCCGGTCGCGCTGCGGATGCTGACCAGCGTCGCTCTCGCCCTGGTTCCCGCCAGCTGCGGGTGCGCGGGCACCGTCCGGCGGCTGCTCTCACAGGCAGAGTCGGCTGGCGTCACCGTGTACCTGGTCGGCAGGCGCGGCAGCCGCATGGAGTTGACCGACCTCGCGCTCGCCGCCAGGACAGGATCCCCGGTCGTGGCGATCGATGCCGGGAACGCGCTCTTCTCGGCCTATCATCCGGCTCGGCTCGCCGTCCTCCTGGTCAGTTCCAGCGGCGCCGTCAAGGTGGTACCGAACCTGCCGGCCGGCTTCCATCTGCGCTCCAGGCTGCGGGCGCTGAGCCCTTCTGCGTAGCGGCCGCCCGACGGCAGCGGCCCAATCGGGGACGCGGCAGCGCGACGGCGGCCGGCAGGCCGGTAAGCTCCCGCCGGACGGCCACTCCCCGCCGTACGGCCACTCCCGGCCGGACTGCCATCTCCCGCCGGACTGGTGGCGCCCGTCGGCCTAGTGCCTCCCCGGCTTGCTGCCTGTAATCGCCGGGCCGGCTGCCGGCCGCCCGGCTCCCGGAGCTACGCTGTGCCAGGTTCTATGGCCGCTTGATGGCCAGGAGGCAGTGTTCACGGTTCACGCCGTGGCTTACGACGACGAGGAGGCTCGGGTGATCCGGAGCAGCCGCAGCGGCACGGTCTCGCGCCGCATCCTGATCGCGGTGGCGGCCGCGCTGGCCCCGGTGCTCGCCGGATGCGAGGCGGGCCTTACCGCTCCGAGCCTGCAGTGGCATCAGCCAGCGGAGGGCACGGCCGCGAAGGCCGCCGACGGCAGCATTACCATCAGCAACGCCTTCGTGCTCGGCCCCCCGATCGGGGCCGTGCTCAGGCCCGGGCAGAACGCCGGCTTCTTCCTCTGGCTCGTCAATACCGGGACGAGTAGTGACCGGCTGCTCAGCATCACCGCTCCGGGCGTCGCCCAGTTGGTCAGGCTGCCCAAGGGCGGCGTGAGCCTGAAGCCCAATACTCCGGCCGCGCTCAACGGCCCTGCGCCCACCGTGGTGCTCGTGCACCTGATCCGGCCGCTTAGCGGCGGGTCGGTCGTGACGCTGCAACTGCTCTTCGCCAAGGCCGGCCTGAAGACGCTGCAGGTCCCGGTAATGCCGCGAGCTCGGTTCTACCAGACGTACTCGCCGGCGCCGGCCCCCAGGGCCACGCCGAGTCCCGCTGGCACGGGTCGCTCCCAGACGCCGTCCGCCTCGGCGTCCCCGTCACCGAGCAGCACGCACTAGCGGACCGAACCGCTAGGTGCCAGGCTCGAACTTGTAGCCGAGTCCCCGCACGGTAATGATGTGCATCGGCCTGGCCGGGTCCACCTCGACCTTTGCCCGCAGGCGCTTGATGTGCACGTCCAGGGTCTTGGTGTCGCCCACGTAGTCGGCGCCCCATACCCGGTCGATCAGCTGCATCCGGGTCAGGACCCGGCCCGAGTTCCGCAGCAGCACCTCAAGGAGCTCGAACTCCTTCAGCGGAAGCTGTACCGGCGCGCTGCGCACCATGACGACATGCCGCTCGACGTCCATCCGGACGGGCCCGGATTCCATAACGGACGTTCCGCCGTCCTCGCTCTCGCCCCGCCGGCGTAGCACGGCCCGCATCCTGGCGACCAGTTCGCGGGAGGAGAACGGCTTGGTCACGTAGTCGTCCGCACCCAGTTCAAGCCCGACGACCTTGTCGATCTCGCTGTCCTTGGCGGTCAGCATGATCACCGGCACGTTGGATCGCTCGCGCAGCGCGCGGCAGACCTCGCTGCCGGGCAGGCCAGGCAGCATCAGGTCGAGCAAGATGAGGTCGGCACCGGTACGGTCGAAGGTCTCGAGGGCGGCCGGGCCGGTCGGGCAGACCGCGACCTCGAA
>DASWAA010000480.1:0-2754 GCA_036391385.1 Streptosporangiaceae bacterium | reverse complement strand
CGAGTATCCGCCCCAGAAGGTCGGCGCGGGCTCCCGCCCGATGATGGCGCCGGCCGTCCTCGCCTCTTCGATGGCAGCGTCGACCTCGGCCGGCGATCTCACGTTGTAGGCGAGCGTCACGCCGCCCCAGCCGCCGCTGTCTCGCACCGCGCTGTCGTGCGCGAGCATGGCCCGGTCCCACAGCCCAAGTACCATCCCGCCCGCCTGGAAGAAAACCACGTCATCGGCGGGGGAGGTGGCGGCGGTCCAGCCGACCGCCGTGTAGAACTGCCTGGCTCGTGCCAGATCGGCAACGCCCAGGGTGATCAGGCTGACTCGCTGCTCCACTGTGGTACGCCTCCAGATTGGTAGGGTCGGCGGGAATTCCGCCGCCAGCCGGACCGCTGCCAAGGCGAACCTGCCGGGTCTCTTTCAGGCCTTGACCGGGCAGATCAGGCCGGGAGCGGCACCGGGCGAGGCGTATCCTTCCTCGCTGAGGATCGCACCCTGGCTCCGGTCGTTCGGACTGGTCCAGCTGATCGCGACGTGGTGTGTCCATAGCAGCCACTTCGTCGTAACCCAGACGCCGCTGATCTCCCGGACCGAATGGGGAGACCAGCAGCGTGCCGTACGGAACGGGATCCGCACCTCGATGTACTCGCCGGGCTCGAGGACGACGCCCGCCAGCGACCGCGGCGCTAGCGGCCGCGGGCCGAGCCGGGGGAAGTCTGGCGTATAGGTCGGCTGGCCGTCGATCTGGATCGGCCAGCCATAGCGGATCGCACTGGCCGGCATGCCGGGCGGCAGCAGGCTCAGCGACTCGATGGTGACCGGCAGGGGACCGTCGTTCGCGAGGCTGACCTGGAAGCTGCCGTAGGCGACGGGCTGGGGCGGCAGGTAATGCTGGCCTTGCATCCCGCCGGTCTGGTTGACCTGGCTGCTGACCAGGTGCGGGCCAGCCGGGTAGCCGATTCCGCCGCCGAAGCCAATCGGCTGATATCTCACGCTGAGGATGCCGGCCGTGACCAGGGCGGCGGCGAGGACGACAGCGGTCGCGACCGCGATGTGCCTCCGCCAGTTGCGGCCGCCTGCCGACGGGACCGGGACAGGATCGGTGCTGCGCGGCGGGGCAGTGCCGTCGGCAACTCCCGTGCTCATCTGATGCTCTCCGTCGGGTCGAGAATCGGCATGTCGAGTCTAGGCGGCGCCGGGGCTTGAGGACAGCGGCATCTAGAATGAAGGCACACCCGCGACCATCCGGAGTGACATGACCGACGACGTCAAGTTCGGCCCGCCCGCCCTCACCTTTGATGACGTGCTGCTACTGCCCGCGCACTCTCAGCTCTTGCCGAGTGAGGCGGACACGACCGCACGGCTGACCAGGCGTATCAGCCTGCATGTGCCGTTGCTGTCGTCGGCCATGGACACGGTCACCGAGGCGACGATGGCGGTGGCGATGGCCAGGCAGGGCGGCATCGGCGTCCTGCACCGCAACATGTCGATCGAGGAGCAGGCCCACCAGGTCGACGTCGTGAAGCGTTCCGAGGCCGGGATGATCACCAACCCGGTCACCTGCGGTCCAGAGGCCACGATCACCGAAGTGGAAGAACTCTGCGCTCGTTACCGGATCTCCGGCCTCCCGGTGGTTTCTCCCGACGACGTGCTGCTCGGGATCATCACCAACCGGGATATCAGGTTCGAGCAGGACCACAGCCGCCGGGCTGGTGAGCTGATGACCCCGATGCCGCTGGTGACGGCCCCGGTCGGGGTCTCCCGCGAGCAGGCGCTGCTGCTGCTGTCAGAGCACAAGGTCGAGAAGCTGCCGCTCGTGGACGCCCAGGGACTGCTCCGCGGGCTGATCACGGTCAAGGACTTCACAAAGTCTGAGAAGTTTCCTAACGCGACCAAGGACGCGCAAGGCCGGCTGATGGCAGGCGCCGCCGTCGGCGTCGGCGAAGACGCCAAGCGGCGCGCTCAGGCCCTGATCGACGTCGGTGTCGACTTCCTGGTGGTGGATACGGCGCACGGGCATGCGCAGTCGGTGCTCAACATGGTGTCTCAGCTCAAGGCCAACGCCAGGATCGAGGTGATCGGCGGCAACATCGCCACCCGGGCCGGTGCTCAGGCCCTGATCGACGCGGGTGCCGACGCGGTGAAGGTCGGTGTCGGCCCGGGGTCGATCTGCACCACCCGGGTCGTGGCCGGCGTCGGCGTGCCGCAGATCACCGCCATCTACGAGGCCGCGCGTGCCGCGCGACCTGCCGGGATCCCGGTCATCGGCGACGGCGGCGTCCAGTACTCGGGCGACATCGCCAAGGCGATCGCGGCCGGTGCCGACACGGTGATGCTCGGCAGCCTGCTCGCCGGCTGCGAGGAAGCACCGGGCGAGATGGTGATGATCGGCGGCGAGCAGTACAAGCTCTACCGCGGCATGGGTTCCGTCGGCGCGATGCGCAACCGCGAGCGCGGCCGCTCGTACTCCAAGGACCGTTACTTCCAGGACGACGTCCTGCGCGAGGACAAACTGGTGCCGGAGGGGATCGAGGGCAGGGTGCCCTACCGCGGGTCGGTAGCGGCCGTCGCTGGTCACCTCTCGGGCGGCCTGCGTGCCGCGATGGGTTACTGCGGTGCCCGGACGATCTCTGAGCTGCAAGATGCCCGCTTTATCCAGATCACCGGGGCCGGCCTGGTCGAGAGCCATCCGCACCATGTCCACATGGTGAGCGAGGCCCCGAACTACAGCGGCCCTGCGGCCTGACGGCTGCCTGGTCAGCC
>DASWAA010000479.1:0-8209 GCA_036391385.1 Streptosporangiaceae bacterium | reverse complement strand
CGCATGCTGCCAAAGATGACCTCGACATAGGCGCGAGCCGACCGGCCGGGGCAGCACTAGCCCGGGTCTGACCTGCACCGAGGGGGAGCCATGATCACGGCACGAGACATCATGCATTCCGGCGCGGAATGCATCGGCGAGCACGAGACCTTGCGGCACGCGGCAGAGCGGATGCGCGCACTGGATGTCGGCGCGATGCCCATCTGCGGAGACGACGAGCGGCTGCACGGCATCATCACCGACCGGGACATCGTGATCAAGTGCATCGCGCGCGGCGGCGACCCGTCGACCGTGACCGCCGGCGAGCTGGCTCAGGGCACGCCCGTCACCATTGAGGCCGGAGCGGATGTGAGCGAGGCCCTGCAGGCCATGGAAGAGAATAAGATCCGCCGGCTGCCGGTGATCGAGAGCCACCGGCTGGTAGGCATGATCAGCGAGGCAGATGTCGCGCGGCACCTCCCCGACTCGTCGGTGGCTGAGTTCGTCGAGGCAATCTGCTCGGTCTGACGCCATCCCGCGGCGGCTTGCTCCGCTGGCCGCCGCGGGATTCAGCAAGAGCCAGTCAGCAGGAGCCAGTCAGCAGGAGCCAGTCAGCGGCGGTCAGTCCGCCCGGGACGTCGCCGCGATCGCGAGCTCGGCAAGTGCCGACCTCGACTCGGCCGTGATCGGCGCCGACTCGAGCGCGGACAGCGCCTCCTTGACGTTGTTCTCGATCATCAGCTCGCACTCAGCCAGAGCGCCTGTCCCGACGATGACTGACCGGACCTGCTCTGCTTCGGCCTCCGACAGCAGCGGGTCGCCGATGGCCCGGTCCAAGATCTCGGCCTGGGCCTGGTCCGCTCGCTCCCTGGCGATCGCGAGCATGACTGTGCGCTTGCCCTCGCGCAGGTCGTCGATCACCGGCTTGCCCGTCTTGGCCGGGTCGCCGAAGACGCCGAGCACGTCGTCGCGCAGCTGGAACGCGATTCCGATCGGGATGCCGTACTCGGTGAACGCGGCGTGCGCGGGAGCTGCGTTCCTGGCAAGCTCGGCGCCCAGGTGCAAGGGCCGCTCGACGGTGTACTTGGCGGATTTGTAGGTCACCACCCGCAGGGCGCCGTCAAGCGCCGACGTGCCAGCTGCCTGCCCGACCAGATCGAGGAACTGGCCCGCGAACACCTCGGTGCGCATGGCGTCGAGCACGGTCAGCCCGCGCCAGAGCGCGTCCGGTGGCAGCCCGCTGCCCCGGAGCATCTCGTCCGTCCACGCGAGCAGCAAGTCGCCGACCAGGATCGCGGCCCCGGCACCGAACGCGTCCGGCGCGCCTCGCCAGCCGGCAGCCGCATGCCGGGTGGCGAAGCGCTTATGTACCGCAGGCTGACCGCGCCGGGTGTCGCTGGCGTCCATCACGTCGTCATGCACGAGCGCGCTCGCGTGCAGCAGCTCCAGCGCCGCGGCGGCCGCGAAGATCTCCGGGCCGTCAGTGCCGCCGCACGCTCTCCATCCCCAGTAGCAGAACGCGGCCCGCAGTCGTTTGCCCCCGGCGAGCAGGTCACTGATGGCGTCGACACATGGAGCCATCTCCGCGCTGATCTCGCCGAGCTGGCGGCGCTGCCGGCCGACGAAGTCATCCAGCGCGGTGCCGACCTCAGCGCGGATCCTGGTCATGTCCGCGGGGCTCCTTGCCATGTGGCGACATTAGCCGCAAGGTGGCAGTGCCTGATTCACCGCGGTGAGCCTGAGGCCAGGTCGGGCTGATACAGCTTCTCGACCATCCGGCCGAAGCCGCCGCTGCCAGGCTCGGTGGTATTTGCGCATTTCAGCGGCTGTGTGCGAGCTGGCCGCGCGCACAGATAGCCTGTATGAATGGCATCCTGGCTGCCCCAGCAACCACCGCTGATCAGGGATCTCATCGCCGCTGGCGGGAGGTCGTTCTCGTTCGAGTTCATGCCGCCCAAGACCGACGCGGACGAGGACCAGCTCTGGAATGCCATCAGGCGGCTAGAACTGCTGCGGCCGACGTTCGTCTCGGTGACCTACGGCGCGGGCGGTACCACCAGGGACCGCACGGTGCGGGTGACCGGCCGCATCGCCGAGGAGACGACGATGACGCCGGTCGGGCACCTGACGGCGGTGAACCACTCGGTCGCAGAACTCCGGCACGTCGTCGGATCGTACGCGGCGGTAGGCGTCCGTAACGTGCTGGCCCTGCGCGGCGACCCGCCGGGAGATCCGGCCGGTGAGTGGCTGCCGCATCCGGAGGGGCTCTCGCACGCTTCGGAGCTCGTCCGGCTGGTGCGGCAGTCGGGTGACTTCTGCGTCGGCGTGGCGGCGTTCCCCGAGGGGCACGCCCGGGCGGTGAGCAGGCAGTCCGATATCGCGTTCTTCGTCGAGAAGTGCGCCGCAGGTGCCGATTTCGCGATCACGCAGATGTTCTTCTACACCGATGACTACCTGAGGTTCAGGGACGAGGTGGCGGCACAGGGCTGCGACGTCCCGATCATCGCGGGCATCATGCCGATCACCAGCGTCCCGATGATCGATCGCGCGCTGCTCCTGTCCGGTGCGCGCTTCCCTGCCGAGCTGGCCGACAAGCTGCACAGGCACGACGGCGACCGCGCGGCCGTGCGGCAGATCGGCGTGGAGTACGCGGCCGGGATGTGCCAGCGGCTGCTCGACGAGGGCGTTCCCGGCCTGCACTTCTACACCTTGAACTGGTCCAAGGCGACCAGCGAGATCTACCAGATGCTCGGGCTGGCCGACCGCTCCCGGTCGGCCGAGGCGGCGGCGTCGCGTAGCGGGAGCACGGCGCCCATCACCGCGTAGGGCGGGCTGCCGCCAGGGAAGCTGTAGCCGGTCAGCAGATCGCTGAACCCCATGCGACGATAGAGGCGCCGTGCCGTGGTGTCCCGGTCCGGCGTGGAGAGCATGGCGGTCCGTTCCGTCCGCCCGGTTGTCAGCGTGGTCAGCATGCTGGTCCCCAGGCCACCCCGCTGGTAACGCTTGCACACGTGAACTTCGGCGACCTCGAAGCTGTCAGCCAGCCAGCTGGCAGCCTGCGCGGTCCCGATCGACCGGCTCAGCGCGGACCACACGGCGTCGTACCACCACTGGCCAGCCTGACCGCGGAATCCGTAGCTGAAGGCGACCACCGGCCAGGTGACGCTTGTCGGGCTGGCGACCTCGGCCCGGACATGCAGCGCCTGGAACGCCGGATACCCGGCATGCCGCCGCATAAGCTCGATACGCCCCGGCAGCAGCGCCGTGTCGGCGTCCATCGCGTCGGCATAGATGGCGAGCAGCACGTCAAGCTCTCCGAGGAACTCGTCCTTCCGGAGAAAGCTGAGTGCGGTGGCAGCGGCCATCACATTCAGGGTACGCGACGCGTATGGCACGCCCGCCTCACGCCCGCCGGCAAGCCCATCCGCGCACCGGGGCGGCCCGGCGCCGCTCGTCTGCCGCATTGTCAGCGGCCAGGGCTCCTCGGCACGATTTGAGTGTCAGACCCCTTCGATACATTCGAACGCAGCAGCAAGACGATGGACAGTGGACCGAATTTATGTTCGAATGAATGCGTGGGACGGCCGGAGACCCGACGAGGTCGGATCTCCGGGCGACAGCCGGGCGTGGTGTGGGGAAGCGCCCCGCCCGGCACACCCACGATGGAACTGGAGGACGTCGGCATGAGCACGATGACGCAGGTTAGCCCGGACCGGGTCCGGTGCAGGGTCGCGCCGTCCGCACTGGCGCTGCTCGAATCGGCACGCAGCGGGCTCGCTGCCGCCGAGAGCGATATGTCAGCCGGGAGCAGGTACGTGGGCGCGCATCTGGCCGCGCTGCGGGCCGCTGCCGCCATCGTGGCCGCAAGGGCTGAGCCGGCATCGCCCAGGCGGCGGCGCCCGCAGAGCGTCTGGGAGCTGCTGCCGCGCGTCGAGCCGACCCTGAGCGAGTGGGCGGCGTTCTTCGCGGCCGGTGCGGGGAAGCGCGCTGCCGCGGAGGCGGGCCTGCCCCGGGCGGTCTCGAGCCGCGAGGCCGACGATCTCCTGCGCGATGCGGCGACCTTCGTGTCGCTAGCCGAGAGCGCACTCGGCGTGCCAGCCCAGTCGCCCCTGCCGCTGCCGGCAGCGATCTGATCCCGGCGGGCAGCGATCTGACCCCGGCGGCCCGGCTGATCCCGGCGGCCCGGCGGCCCGGCTGGTCCCGGCGGCCCGGCGGCCCGGCTGGTCCCGGCGGCCCGGCTGGTTCCGGCGGCCCGGCGGCTCTGCCGGCTCCGGCGGGCGGCTGATCGCGTAGGCTCCGCTGGTCCCGGCGGGCCGCTCTCGCCGAATGACAGCTCAGCTGGCCTGTCGCAGCTCTTGTCAGACGCCTTCGATGGCGCTGCGCGCCGTCGAGTCCAGGATCCCCCAGCCTATGAACTCCTCGGTGAGGTCCGCAGGAGTCTTGTCGTAGATGACCGCCAGCGACCGCAAGTCCTCCTGGCGGATAGACAGAACGCGGCCGTTGTAGTCGCCGCGCTGGCTCTGGATCGTCGCGACATACCGGGCGAGCGGGCCGGCCTGTTCCCGAGGCAGCTGCGCCATGCGCTCGAGGTCAATGACGAGCTTGGGCGCCGGGGTGAGCACACCGGGCCCGGCGTCGCCGGGCAGGAGCTCAGACACGGGCACGCCGTAGAAATCCGCAAGCTCGGCAAGCTTCTGCACGGTCACTGACCGGTCGCCGCGCTCGTAAGAGCCGACAACGACGGCCTTCCAGCGGCCTCGCGACTTCTCCTCCACGCCGTGCAGGGACAGGCCCTGCTGGGTGCGGATGGCGCGGAGCCGGGAGCCGAGGGTCTTCGCGTAGTCAGATGGCATGGTGGGTGGTTCCCTGGCCTTGAGTTGTCGGACGTGTGATGGTTACGGACAGTGACGGTAGGGGGCGAGCGCGACAAGGTCAAGCCGAACGGCTAAAAGCGGGGTAACTTACGCGGTCAATCGCAACAGGGTTCACCCGCGCAAGTCACTCACAGAGTATCGCGTAACCGGATGTCAGTATCATCTTCGCGGTGAAAAGCTCTTAAAAGGCTGCAATGTTGAAATAGGTCCCAAGCCTGATCCTGGCCGCGCCGGGTCAGCAGGGGCGCGTGGTGCCCGCCCGGCCAGCCGGGCCCGGGCCTAGCGGCCGGATCATCAGGCCGCGCCGTGCTTGTGATGGACATCACTGGTGGCATGTGCTGGCCTGACGAGGCCTGATAGCCCGCGGCTGATAGGTTGGGGCCGTTCGACGTCCTTTAAGGCCCGTCCCGTGAGGCGGGGAAGGAGGTCTGCTGATGGCTGGGATCATAGCCGCCGCAGGGGCTATATCACCCGGAGCTCTGCCGCAGGATGAACCTCTGCGAAGCAGGTCAGGAGCTCCCGTTCCAGGCTCGCCGGATCCGGGCACGCCCGGCGCGAGCAGGTCAGCTCACGGCTCGCCGGTGTCAGGCAAGTCAGTACTCGGGTCCGACGAGATCCGGCGCGCTCTCACCAGGATCGGCCACGAGATCCTCGAACGCACCGACGGCGCGCCTGACGTGGTTCTGCTCGGCATCCCCACGAGGGGGGTTCCGCTGGCTCAGCGCCTGGCGGTCCGGCTGGGCCAGAGCGAGGGCGCTGACATTCCCGTCGGCTCACTCGACATCACCCTGTACCGCGACGACCTGAGGCTGCGGCCGGCCAGGGCACTCGGCCGTACCGAGATCCCCGACTGCGGCATCGACGGCAAGGTGGTCGTGCTCGTCGACGACGTCCTCTACTCGGGCCGGACGGTCCGGGCTGCGCTCGACGCGCTCGGAGATATCGGAAGACCGCGTGCGGTGCAGCTCGCCGTGCTAGTCGACCGGGGCCACCGCGAGCTGCCGATCAGGCCCGACTACGTCGGCAAGAACCTGCCGACTTCCAAGCAGGAGGTCGTCCGGGTCCTGCTGACCGAGATCGACGGAGAAGACTCCGTGACCCTCGAGGTCAGCCCGGAGGTGCCCCGGTGAACAGGCACCTGATTTCCACGGCCGACCTGAGCCTGGACGACGCCGTCGCCATCCTGGACACGGCCGAGGAGTTCGGCAGGCTCGCCGAACGGCCGATACCCAAGCTGCCGACGCTGCGCGGGCGCACCGTCGTGAACCTGTTCTACGAGGACTCGACGCGGACCAGGATCTCGTTCGAGGCCGCGGCCAAGCGGCTGTCGGCAGATGTGATCAACTTCTCCGCCAAGGGCTCGAGCGTGGCGAAGGGGGAGAGTCTCAAGGACACAGCGCTCACCCTCGAAGCGATGGGCGCCGACGCTGTCGTGATCAGGCACAGTTCCTCCGGCGCGCCGCACCGCCTGGCCGGGTGGGTCAGGGGCAGCGTCGTCAATGCCGGGGACGGCACGCACGAGCACCCGACTCAGGCGCTGCTCGACGCGTTCACGATGCGGCGCAGGCTCGGCCGGCTCGATGGCCTGCGGGTGACGATCGTCGGCGACATCCTGCACAGCAGGGTGGCGCGCTCGAACGTCTGGCTGCTCCGGACGCTCGGTGCGCAGGTGACGCTCGTCGCCCCGCCGACGCTGCTGCCCGTCGCGGTCGGGACCTGGCCGTGCTCGGTCAGCTACGACTTCTCCGCCGCGCTGGCGGCCACCGACGTGGTGATGATGCTGCGCGTGCAGCACGAGCGGATGAACGACGCGTACTTCCCGAGCGTGCGCGAGTACAGCCGCAGGTACGGGCTCGACGCCGACCGGATGGCGCTGCTGCCCGCGCACGCGATCGTGATGCACCCTGGCCCGATGAATCGCGGGGTCGAGATCGCCGCCGACGTGGCCGACTCCGCGAGGTCGACCATCGTGGAACAGGTGACCAACGGGGTCCTGGTGCGGATGGCAGTGCTGTACCTGCTGCTCAGCGGGTCCCCTGAGCCACCGGGCCTGCCCGCGGCGGCACGTCAGGCGGGGGCGACCCGATGAGCGGCGCGGGTCAGGCGAGGCGGGCTGCCTCGGGCTCGGGCTCGGGCACATCGTCCGGCACATCGTCCGGCAAGTCGCCCGGTGCGTCAGCAGGTGCCGGCGGAATGACGGGCCTGCCCGGAACCTGGCTGATCAGGGGCGGTCGGCTGCTCGGCGGCGATCCGGCTGACGTTCGCATCGACGGCGGAATGATCACCGAGGTCACCCCGGCCGCGCGGTCCGGCAGTTCGCCGGGCGGCCAGGTCCGGGTGCTCGACGCCGACGGGCTGATCGTCCTGCCCGGCCTCGTCGACCTGCATGCGCACCTGCGCGAGCCGGGCCGGGAAGACGCCGAGACGGTGGCGAGCGGAACCGCTGCGGCCGCGATGGGCGGGTACACCGCCGTGCATGCGATGGCCAACACCGAGCCGGTCGCCGATACGGCCGGCGTGGTCGAGCAGGTCTGGCGGCTCGGCCGCCAGGCCGGATACTGCGACGTCCGGCCGGTCGGCGCGGTGACGGCCGGCCTGGGCGGCACCACGCTCGCCGAACTCGGCGCGATGGCCGACTCCGCCGCGCGGGTACGGGTGTTCTCCGACGACGGACGGTGCGTGTCAGACGCGACGCTGATGCGGCGGGCACTGGAGTACGTGAAGGCCTTCGACGGAGTCATCGCCCAGCATGCCCAGGAGCCCAGGCTCACCGAGGGCGCGCAGGTCAACGAGGGCGAGGTGTCGGCTCGCCTCGGCCTGACCGGGTGGCCGGCCGTGGCCGAGGAGGCCATCATCGCGCGGGACTGCCTGCTCGCGGCGCACGTCGGCTCGGCCGTGCACATCTGCCACGTCTCGACCGCCGGCTCGGTGGAGATCATCCGCTGGGCCAAGTCCAAGGGCTGGCGGGTGACCGCCGAGGTGACCCCGCATCATCTGCTGCTCACCGACGATCTCGCCGCGGGATACGACCCGGTCTACAAGGTGAACCCGCCGCTGCGAACCGCCGAGGACGTGACCGCGCTGCGGGCCGGCCTGGCGGACGGGACCATCGACTGCGTCGCTACCGACCATGCCCCGCACCCGGTCGAGTCCAAGGAAAGCGAGTGGTCGCAGGCCGCGTTCGGAATGACGGGTCTTGAGACGGCACTGCGTGTGGTGCATGAGGCCATGGTCAGCACCGGCCTGCTGGACTGGTCCGCGGTCGCCGACCGGATGTCGGTCCGCCCGGCTGCGATCGGCCGGGTCAACGCGCTGCCTGGCATCCAGGGTGACGGCCAGCCAGACGGCAGGCACGG
>DASWAA010000478.1:0-8283 GCA_036391385.1 Streptosporangiaceae bacterium | reverse complement strand
CTAGACTCAAGCTTCAGCTCCATGACAAGAACACGGCCAACGACAACAAGGACAGACACATGGCACGAGCGGTAGGCATTGACCTCGGGACGACCAACTCCGTCGTCGCCGTTCTCGAGGGCGGCGAGCCCACGGTCATCGCGAACGCGGAAGGCTCGCGGACTACTCCGTCCGTGGTCGCGTTCGCGAAGAACGGCGAGGTGCTCGTCGGCGAGGTCGCCAAGCGCCAGGCGGTGACCAACGTCGACCGGACCATCCGGTCCGTGAAGCGCCAGATGGGCACCGACTGGTCCATCAAGATCGACGACAAGAAGTTCACCCCGCAGCAGATCAGCGCCTTCATCCTGCAGAAGCTCAAGCGGGACGCGGAGTCGTACCTCGGTGAGACCGTGACTGACGCCGTCATCACCGTCCCCGCGTACTTCAACGACGCCCAGCGGCAGGCTACCAAGGAGGCCGGGCAGATCGCCGGCCTGAACGTGCTGCGCATCATCAACGAGCCTACGTCCGCGGCCCTGGCCTACCACCTGGACAAGGCGAGCGAGGCCACCATCCTGGTCTTCGACCTCGGCGGCGGCACCTTCGACGTCTCCCTGCTCGAGGTGGGCGAGGGCGTGGTCGAGGTCAAGGCGACCAGCGGTGACAACCACCTGGGCGGCGATGACTGGGACCAGCGGATCGTCGACTGGCTGGTCAAGAACTTCAAGAACAGCTACGGCACCGACCTGGCCCAGGACAAGATGGCGCTGCAGCGACTGCGGGAGACCGCGGAGAAGGCCAAGATCGAGCTGTCGAGCTCGATGGAGTCGCAGATCAACCTGCCGTACATCACCCACTCCGAGCAGGGCCCGCTGCACCTGGACGCCAAGCTGACCAGGGCCGAGTTCCAGAAGATGACCTCTGACCTGCTCGACCGGTGCAAGCACCCGTTCCAGCAGGTGATCAAGGACGCAGGCGTCAAGCTGAGCGACATCCACCACGTGGTCCTCGTCGGCGGCTCCACCCGCATGCCAGCCGTCGTCGACCTGGTCAAGGAACTGACCGGCGGCAAGGAGCCGAACAAGGGCGTCAACCCGGACGAGGTCGTCGCCGTCGGCGCCTGCCTGCAGGCCGGCGTGCTCAAGGGCGAGGTCAAGGACGTCCTGCTGCTCGACGTGACGCCGCTCTCGCTGGGCATCGAGACCAAGGGCGGCATCTTCACCAAGCTGATCGAGCGGAACACCACGATCCCGACCAAGCGCTCGGAGATCTTCACTACGGCCGACGACAACCAGCCATCGGTGCAGATCCAGGTCTTCCAGGGCGAGCGCGAGATCGCCGCGTACAACAAGAAGCTCGGCATGTTCGAGCTGGCCGGCATCGCCCCGGCGCCGCGCGGCATCCCGCAGATCGAGGTCACCTTCGACATCGACGCGAACGGCATCGTGAACGTCTCGGCCAAGGACCTTGGCACCGGCAAGCAGCAGTCCGTGACCATCTCCGGCGGGTCGGCCCTGAATAAGGACGACATCGAGCGGATGATGGCCGACGCCGAGAAGTACGCCGACGAGGACCGCAAGCGGCGCGAGGAGGCCGAGGTCAGGAACCGGGCCGAGACGCTGGTCTACACCACAGAGAAGTTCATGTCCGAGAACGACGAGAAGCTCCCCGAGGACGTCAAGTCCGAGGTCACCGAGGCGATCGGCGACCTCAAGAAGACACTCGAGGGCACCGACACCGAGGCTATCGCCGCGGCGACCGAGAAGGCAGCCCAGGCTAGCCAGAAGATGGGCACGGCGATCTACGCCCAGGCCCAGCAGGAGCCGAGCGCACAGGAGCCAGGTGGCAGCGCCGGCGGGCAGGCCGAGGACGAGGTTGTCGAGGCGGAGATCGTCGAGGACGACAAGCCAGGCTCGGGAGGTGACTCGGCCTGATGTCGGCTTCGGAGGAGGAGAGCAAGGGTCCCGTGATCAGGGACCGCAGGCGGATCGACCCGGTGACCGGTCAGCCGCGGGAGAATGCCCAGCCGGGCGCTTCCGCGGCGGGCCAGGCCGCGCGCGGCGCTAGCCAGCCACGGCCGGGCAAGCACGCGGTCTCCAAGCCGGGAGCGGCCAAGGCCGCCGCGGCTGAGTCTGCCGCGGCCGAGTCCGCCGGGCCTGGCGAGGCTCAGGCCGGCACAGGCCAGGCCGGCACAGGCCAGGAGGCCAAGCCGGACCAGATCCAGCCGGACGGAAAGGCAGCGGCCGCCGACGCCGAGCTGGCCGTGAAGCTTGCCGAGCGGACCGCCGACCTGCAGCGCCTGCAGGCGGAGTACGCCAACTACCGTAAGCGGGTCGAGCGGGACCGGGCCGCGGTCCGTGAGCAGGCGCTGGCCAGCGTCGTCTCGGACATGCTGCCCGTGCTCGACGACATCGGCCGGGCCCGCGAGCACGGCGAGCTGACCGGCGGCTTCAAGGCCGTCGCCGAGTCCCTGGAGTCGGCCGTCGGCAAGCTCGGGCTGACCACGTTCGGCGAGGTCGGCGAGGAGTTCGACCCGACCGTCCACGAGGCGCTGATGCACTCGTACTCGCCGGACGTGACGGAGACGACCTGCGTCCAGATCCTGCAGCCGGGTTACAAGGTCGGCGAGCGGATCCTGCGGCCCGCCCGGGTCGCGGTGGCCGAGCCGAGCGACCCGGTCGGCGCCAGGCCCGCGGCCGACGCCGAGCCCGCCGAGGCCTCGGACGCTGCCGCCAGATCCGGAGCGGACGATCCGGCGGGCACATTCGACGGCAGCGCAGCCAACGGCAGCGCAGCCGACGGCAGCGCGGGAGACGGATCCGCGGAAACGGAAGGCCACGGTGGCGGCGACGCTGACTAAGCAGCCGCTGGGGCCTGGCGACCGCACGACGACATCTATGGCACCGACGAACCCCCGATCGGGAGGGGCCTGTTGAGTACGAAGGACTTCCTGGAGAAGGACTATTACAAGGCTCTCGGTGTCACCAAGGGCGCGTCGGCCGAGGAGATCAAGAAGTCTTACCGAAAGCTCGCCCGTAAGTACCACCCGGACGCGAACAAGGGCGACGCCGCCTCTGAGGAGCGGTTCAAGGAGATTTCCGAGGCGTACAACGTCCTGTCCGACTCCAAGCGGCGAGCCGAGTACGACGAGGCGAGATCGCTGTTCGGCACGGGTGCCAGGATGCCGGGCGGCGCAGGCGGTCAGTTCGGCGGGTTCGACCTTGGCGACCTGTTCGGCAGCGGCGGGGCGGGCGGCCGGCTCGGTGACCTGTTCGGCGGCGTGTTCGGCGGTGGCCGGACCACCACGCAGGCGCGGCCGCGCCGTGGCGCGGACGTCGAGACGGAGGCGTCGCTGACGTTCAGCGACGCGATCGACGGCTCGACGGTGGCGCTGCGGATGACCGACGAAGGCCCGTGCAAGGTCTGCCGGGGGACCGGCGCGAAGGCCGGCACCGTCCCCAAGGTCTGCCCGTCCTGCAACGGGACCGGGCAGTCCAGCCGCGATCTGGGCAGCTTCGCGTTCTCCGAGCCGTGCACCACGTGCCGCGGGCGCGGCCTGGTGGTCGAGGACCCGTGCGCCACGTGCTCGGGCAGCGGGCGGGCGATGAGTGCCCGGACGATCCAGGCTCGCATCCCGGCCGGGGTAGCCGACGGGCAGCGGATCAAGCTCAAGGGCAAGGGCGCTCCCGGCGAGCGCGGCGGCCCGCCCGGCGACCTGTACGTGAAGGTGCACGTGTCCGGGCACCCGGTTTTCGGTCGCAGCGGTCACAACCTGACCGTCACTGTCCCGGTCACCTTCACCGAGGCCGCGCTCGGCGCCGAGATCAAGGTTCCCTCGCACCGCGGGCAGCCGGTCAGCCTGCGGATCCCGCCTGGCACGCCGAACGGCCGCACCTTCCGGGTCCGCGGCAAGGGCGTCCGGCGCTCCGACGGCACCATGGGCGATCTGCTTGTCAAGGTCGACGTTCAGGTTCCGGCCGAGCTCACCGAGACGGCCAGAGAGGCGCTGGAGAAGTTCAGGGAAGCGACGACGGGCGAAGACCCGCGTGCGGAACTGCTGCGTAAGGGCCGGACGTAATGACGTACCCGGGGGAGGGGGCCGGCAGAGGAGACGACGTGCGAGGCGAGTTCGAGCTCACCGACGACACGCCGGTCTACGTCATCTCCGTGGCCGCGCAGCTATCCGGCCTGCATCCGCAGACACTGCGCGCTTACGACAGGCTTGGCCTGGTCTCGCCCGGCCGGGCCGCGGGCCGCGGCAGGCGTTACTCGCTCCGCGACGTCCTCATCCTGCGGGAGGTTCAGCGCCTCTCGCAGGACGAGGGCGTCAACCTGTCCGGCATCAAGCGGATCCTGGAGCTGGAGTCCGAATGGCAGCGCAGCCGGCTGATGCTCGCCGAGATGCATGCCGAGATCAGCCAGCTCCGCGCGGAGCTCGAGTCGACCAGGGCAGTCGCCGCCAGGCTGGCGGCACTGCTCCGCAGCAAGACCGGCGGTGGCGCGCTCGTGCCCGTCCGCATGACCGGCACGCGGGCGAGCGCTCCCGCCGTCGACGACACCACAGGAACGAACGCCTGACCGGCCGCTGGCCCGCGGCGTCCGCGCAGCCGGGCCGGCGCACCGGTTCAGAAAGGGGACTTAGCACGTGGACGACAAGCTCACGCGCAAGAGCCAGGAGGCTCTGAGCGACGCGCTGCAGCGTGCGTCGGCGGCAGGCAACCCGAATGTCGACGGGCTGCACCTGCTCGCCGCGCTGCTCGACCAGGAAGGCGGCATCGCGGCACCGCTGCTGCGTGCCGCTGGCGCCGACCCGGCGGCCGTCGCCGGCCGGACCAGGGATCTGATTGCCCGGCTACCGCAAGCCGCCGGGACGACCGTGAGCGCGCCGCAGACGTCCCGCCAGCTGCTCGCGGCGCTCGCCACCGCCGCCAAGCGCGCGAAGGAACTCTCGGACGAGTACGTCTCGACCGAGCACCTGCTGGTCGGTCTGGCCGCCGAGGGCGGGCAGGCCGCGACGGTGCTGCGTGAGGCCGGGGCGAGCCCGGACCGGCTTCTCGCCGCCTTCGAGCAGGTACGCGGCCATTCCCGGGTCACCTCACCGGACCCGGAGGGCACCTACCAGGCGCTGGAGAAGTACGGCATCGACCTGACCCGCAGCGCCAGGGAGGGCAAGCTCGATCCCGTGATCGGCAGGGACGCCGAGATCCGCCGGGTGATCCAGGTACTCTCCCGCCGGACCAAGAACAACCCGGTGCTGATCGGAGACCCCGGCGTCGGCAAGACGGCCGTGGTCGAGGGCCTGGCCCAGCGGATCGTGGCGGGCGACGTGCCCGAGTCGCTGCGCGGAAAGCGGCTCGTCGCCCTGGACCTCGGCGCGATGGTGGCCGGAGCGAAGTACCGGGGAGAGTTCGAGGAGCGGCTCAAGGCAGTACTCAACGAGATCCGGCAGAGCGAGGGCCAGATCATCACCTTCATCGACGAGCTGCACACGGTCGTCGGGGCGGGTGCGGCCGAGGGCGCCATGGACGCGGGCAACATGCTCAAGCCGATGCTGGCCAGGGGTGAGCTCCGGATGGTCGGCGCGACCACCCTGGATGAGTTCCGGGAGCGGATCGAGAAGGATCCGGCGCTAGAGCGGCGGTTCCAGCAGGTCTTCGTCGGCGAGCCGTCGGCCGAGGACACGATCGCCATCCTGCGCGGTCTCAAGGGCCGGTACGAGGCGCACCACCAGGTGCAGATCTCTGACGCCGCGCTCGTAGCCGCGGCGACGCTGTCCGACCGCTACATCACGGCGAGGTTCCTGCCGGACAAGGCGATCGACCTCGTTGACGAGGCTGCTTCCAGGCTCCGGATGGAGATCGACTCCCGCCCGGTCGAGATCGACGAGCTGCAGCGAGCAGTCGACCGGATGAAAATGGAAGAGCTCGCCCTGGCCAGGGAGCCCGACCCAGCGAGCAAGGAGAGGCTTGAGCGGCTGCGCGCCGACCTGGCCGACCGGCAGGAGCAGCTCACCGGGCTGCTCGCCCGCTGGGACAGGGAGAAGTCCAGCCTGAACAAGGTCGGCGAGCTCAAGAAGCAGCTCGACGACCTCAGGGGCCAGGCCGAGCGCGCTCAGCGAGACGCGGACTTCGAGACCGCGTCACGGCTGATGTACGGGGAGATCCCCGCCCTGGAGCGCGAGCTTGCCCAGGCGTCCGCGGCTGCGGCCGCGAGCGACGAGGCGTCCGCGGCCCGCGTCGGCGGGCACGGCGAGTCAGGCACGGCCGAGGTTGCGGCCAGTGGTGACCGGCCCATGGTCAGGGAAGAGGTCGGCCCGGACGACGTCGCCGAGGTCGTCTCGGCATGGACCGGGATTCCGGCCGGCCGCCTGCTTGAAGGCGAGGCCGGCAAGCTGCTGCGGATGGAGGACGAACTCGGGCGCCGGATCGTCGGCCAGCCGGCGGCGGTCGCCGCCGTGTCTGATGCCGTCCGCCGCTCCAGGGCCGGGATCTCCGATCCCGACCGGCCATCCGGATCGTTCCTTTTCCTCGGGCCGACCGGCGTAGGCAAGACCGAACTCGCCAAGGCGCTCGCCGAGTTCCTCTTCGATGACGAGCGGGCCATGATCCGGATCGACATGAGCGAGTACTCCGAGCGGCATTCCGTCGCTCGACTCGTCGGGGCTCCTCCTGGGTACGTGGGCTACGAGGAAGGCGGTCAGCTGACCGAGACGGTACGCCGCCGCCCCTACTGCGTGGTACTGCTCGACGAGGTGGAGAAGGGCCACCCGGAGGTCTTCGACATCCTGCTCCAGGTTCTCGACGACGGCAGGCTGACCGACGGCCAGGGCCGGACGGTGGACTTCAGGAATACGATCCTGATCCTCACCTCGAACCTCGGCTCTGCCTACATCGCCGACCCCGCGCTGGACGAGAAGGCCAAGCGCGAGGCGGTCATGACCACCGTCCGCGCGACCTTCAAGCCCGAGTTCCTCAACCGGCTCGACGACATCATCTTGTTCGACTCGCTGTCGACCGCCGAGCTGACCCAGATCGTCGACCTGCAGATCACCAGGCTGGGCCGGCGCCTCGCCGACCGCAGGCTGACGCTGTCGGTGACGCCGGCGGCGAGGGAGTGGCTCGCGGTCACCGGCTTCGACCCGGTCTACGGGGCGCGTCCGCTGCGGCGGCTGATCCAGTCAGCCATCGGCGACCAGCTAGCCCGCAAGCTGCTGTCCGCCGAGGTCGCCGATGGCAACGAGGTGCTCGTGGACGTCGACGAGCAGTCCGACTCGCTCACCGTCACCGCCAGGCAAGGCGCTGCCGCCGTGCGCTGAGGGCCGAGCCACGGCCTCAGGCTCAGAGCATCCGGTCGTACTCGTCTTCGGGCAGGCGCAGATCGTTGCGGATCCGGTAACGGAGTCGCAGCAGCTCAGCGAGGCCGGAGTACGTGTCCGTCCCGGTCTTACCTGCCCCGATAGCCGGACCGTCCGAGGAACGGCCGGAGCCGGCACCCTGGAGAATGAGTTCCACTCCGGCCGTCGCCCACTCCAGGGCGGCTGCCAGATCCGACTGCTCCACGAGCAACTCGGTGATCAGGTCGCAGACGCGCGGATCGGTCCGGCCAGCCGACTCAAGCTCGGCGATGATCGCGTAGGCCTCGTCGTCCCTGCCGAGCTGGAAGAGCGCCCGGCACAACGGCGCCCGCGGATCCACGTCGACCGGCCCGCCGTCCGCGATCGCCATTCGGAAACCGTCGGCGGCGGCACTCGGATTATCCGCCAGCAGCCATTGCTCGCCCGCCCGGACGAATGCCTCGGCGCGCGGCATCGATTCAGTCTGCTCGCCAGTCGCGGCCAGCTCGGTCATGCGCTCCGCTGCCGCATTGTGGTCACCAGTGCAGGCCGCATCGAATTCGATGGCGTCAAATTCTTCGCGACTGAGGAATGCCACGTCACCAACGTACCCATCGGCCATCGGCTTCCAACGCTCCTGTGTCGTCCAAAGATGCCGGTTATCGCCGTGCGCTCTCCAGGGCGTCCCAGAACCCGCGCCGCAGGGAGTGGCGCACTTCGTCGTGCAGCAGCGAGTCGATCGGAAGGACCGAACCCTGCAGCAGTCTGGCCTCGAGGTCCGACGGCATCCTCGGCTTGCGGGCAAGCACGGCCTCCAGCCAGAGCCCCGGCGCGTCCCTGCCGACCGACTCACCGAAGGTGAAGCCCTCGGCGTGCGCGGCCTTCACGGCCTCGGGAAGCGAGATCGCCACTGGTGCGGCGGCACGTGCGGCCGGAGCCTGGGCGACCGCCTGGGACGGGCCGCCATACTG
>DASWAA010000477.1:0-4309 GCA_036391385.1 Streptosporangiaceae bacterium | reverse complement strand
ACGTAGGCACGCCAGCCGGCGATGGGCCGGCCGATGGGCGGCGGGAGCGGGGTGGTGGCGTCCAGCTCCATGACGGTCGCCGTGACCGTTGTCTCGGTGGGGCCGTAGTCGTTGACGAACCGCAGTCCGGGCCGCAGCCAGGGCCCGACGAGCTCCGCGGGCATCGCCTCGCCGCCGCACATGAGCACGCGAAGATCGGGGAACTGCTCGTCTGCGAGCAGGCTGACTATGGCAGGCGTCAGCACCGCGAACGTGACGCCGCGATCGCGCATCAGCGCACTGAGGCGGCGCGGGGAGTGCAGCGTCCGTGCCGGGGCGAGTACCACTCGCGCCCCGGCGATCAGCGGCATGAACATCTCCTGCACCGAGGCGTCGAAGCTGACCGAGGCGAACTGGAGCACCGCGTCCGGCGGCCCGACCTTCCAGCGGCCGACCATGGCACGCAGGAAGCTGGCCGCCTGGCGGTGCTCCACGACGACGCCCTTGGGCTGGCCCGTCGAGCCTGAGGTGTAGATCACGTACGCCACGTTCCGGGGTGTGACCCCGCTGTCGGCGCTGGTCAGGTCGCCGTCGTCGAGCTCGGCGATCTCCGTCCAGCTGGCATCAAGGGACAGCGTGGTGGCCGGCCCGCCCGCGGGAATGGCGGCGGCACCGGCCCGGTCGGTGATCACAACCGGCAGGGCGGCATCGCTGATCATGAAGGACAGCCGGCTGGCCGGAAGCGCGGGATCGAGCGGGACGTAGCCGCCGCCCGCCTTCCAGATCCCCAGGAACGCTGCCAGGCGCCGGAGGCCAGCCTGCATGCACACGCCGACCAGGTCGTCCGGGCCGACTCCCGCGCGGCGCAGCCTGCGGGCTATCTGACTGGCCTGGCGGTTCAGCGTGGCGTAGCTGACCTGCTCGTCGCCGTACTCCGCGGCGACGGCTTCCGGCGTCCGGAGCGCCTGGGCGCCGAAGAGCTCGTGCACGCAGGCCGGCGGGATCGGCCCGGCGGCCTGATTCCATTCCGTCAGCTCGCTGTGCAGCTCGGCCTCGGTCAGGATCGGCAGTGCCGAGATCCGCGCGGAAGGGTCGGCGACCGCACCGCGCAGCAGTGTCTCGAGATTGCCGAGCAGGCGCTGGACCGTAGCAGAGTCGAAGAGCGCCGTCTTGTAGACGCACTCGAACCACAGCCCGCCGCTTCGGGCCTCGGCCAGGAAGTCCAGGTCGAACTTGGCCGCTTCGACGCCGACCACGAGATCGGACACGACGAAGTCCACGCCTGCCGCCCGGACCCCGATCGGATCGCGCTCGGCGTAGGACAGCGCGATCTGGAACAGCGGCGTGCGGCCGGGATCACGCTCGACGCCGGATGCCTGGACGATCTGGGCGAAGGGCAGGTCCTGGTGAGCGTAGGCACCGGTCGCTGCCTGGCTGACCCGGGCGACGACCTCGCGGAACGAAGGGTCACCGGACAGGTCCGTCCGGATGGGCAGCGTGTTCACCAGGAATCCGATCACGGGCGCAAGCTCGGGCCGGGCGCGGCTTGCGCTGACGGTTCCGATCGTCACGTCGGCCTGACCGGTGTAGCGGTACGCGAGCGCGGCCAGCCCGGCCATGATCGTGACCAGGGGTGTGGTTCCCTCGCGCCGGCTCAGTTCCCGCACGCCTTCCAGCAGCTCCGGGTCGGTCAGCCGGGTGGCGATCGCGCCGTCGAAGCCGTCGGTCACCGGCCGCTGACGGTCGGCGGGGAACGACAGCGTCTGGAGGCCGGCCAGGGTCGCACGCCAGTAGTCGGCTAGCCGGCTGGCCGCTGGCTCGCCGAGCCTGCCGCGTTCCCACACGGCGTAGTCGGCGAACTGGACAGGCAGCTCGTCTAGGGCGGCCGGCCCGCCGCTGGCCTCCTGCTCGTACAGCACGGCAAGGTCGCCCAGCAGCACGCGGGCCGACCAGCCGTCGAAGACCGCGTGATGGACGACGAGGAGGAGCAGGTGCTCGTCGCCGCCGAGCCTGAGCAGCCTGGCCCGCAGCAGGGCATCGGCGGAAAGGGTGAACGGCCGGATCGCTTCTGCGGCGAGGAGCTCGCCGAGCCTGACCTCCCGCTCGTGCGGGCGCAGGGCAGACAAGTCCGCCGTCAGGGGCAGCGGCATGGCGGTCGGCGGGTCGATCACCTGGGCCGGGCGGCCGCCCGAGCCGGTCACCAGCCGGGTTCGCAGTGCCTCGTGCCTGGCCACCAGGGCGTCGATGGCCCGGCCGAGCGCCGCGCGGTCGAGCGGGCCCGACAGTGCCAGGGCGAGCGGGACGTTGTAGGCGGGCAGCCCAGGCGCGAGCCTGTGCAGAAACCACAGCTGCTCCTGCGCGGGCGACAGCGGCAGTTCCGCCAGGTCCGCTGGCCGCCGCGGAATCCGGGCTGGCTCGTCCGCACGGCCGCGGCGCAGCCTGGTCGCCAGCGCGATGCGCTGCGAGTCGGTCAGCATCCGCGCTCCTTTGCCAGCCCCGCGCTCATGCGCTGTCCGACGTGGTCAGGACCTTGCCGGCCGGCTTGTCATCCGCGGCGTCGCCGTCGGCTGGCCCGTCGGGGATCTCGGTGAGCCTGAACACCGGCGAGAACGGGAGCCAGAGCATCGGGGACCCGAGCACGATCACCGCGACGACCAGCGCCGCGTGCACGCCGACGGCGCTGCCGAGCACGCCGCCGATCAGCGCGCCGGCTGGCAGCGCGCCGAAGAGCAGCATCCGGTAGGAGGCGTTCATCCTGGCGAGCAGCCGGGCGGGCGTCAGGGCCTGGCGCAGGGTGATGGTGTAGACGTTCCACATCCCGATGCCGAAGCCGTGCCCGAACCACCCGGCCATCAGGAAGGCCATCGCGACCAGGTTCGCGCCGCGGGGGACCAGCAGCAGCAGCGGCGAGGCGCACACGCCCAGGATGCTGATCGTCATCGTGCGGCCCACCCCGAGTGCCGCCCCGACCCTTGCGGCGATCAGCGCACCGATCAGTGCGCCAGCGGCCAGCGAGCCGACGGCGATGCCGAGCTTGTCCGGCGACAGGCCGAGTACCCGGATCCCGTAGAGCGTGAAGAGCGTCGAGGTCGCGCCGAATCCCACGTTGAGCACCGCCGACTGGCCGAGCAGGATCCGCAGCAGCCGGGTGCCGTAGACGGCGTGCAGTCCCTCGGCGATGGAGCGGCGGATCGAGGTGCGCTCCGACGGCGCCTGCGGATCGGGCTCGGGCTTGCGGATGCTGATCACGCCGGCCGCGGAGAACAGGTAGGACACCGCGTCCACGGACAGCGTGACCGGCGCGGTCAGCAGTCCGACCAGCAGCCCGGCCAGGCTCGGACCCGCGATGCCGGCGACTCCGAAGCTGGCCTGGAGCTTGCTGTTGCTCTCGGCGAGGTGCCGCCGCTCGACCAGGAAAGGCACGTACGACAGGGTGCCGACGTCGAAGACCACGGTCAGCGTGCCCGATGCCGTGGCGACGACATACAGCAGCCCGATAGACAGCAGGCCGGTCACCGAGGAGAGCGGTACCAGGCCGATCACGACCGCGTTGGCCAGAGCGCAGGCGACCAGCACCGGTCGGCGCCGGCGCCGGTCCAGCCAGACTCCCGCGAAGAGCGCGACGACGATCACTGGCACGAAGCGCAGCGCGTTCAGCACCCCGACTTGCAGCGCGGTGGCGTTCAGGGTCAGGACGGCCACAAGGGGCAGCGCGAACTGAGTGACCTGTGAGCCGATCTGCGAGATCGTCTCGCCGGCGAATAGCATGGCGAAGTCCCTGTTGCGCAGCACTCCGTCCCTGCCCGCTGATCCGGCCGTGCCCGCTGATCCGGCCGTGCCCGCTGATCCGTCCGTGCCCGCGGATCCGGCCGTGCCGGCGCCCGGCGCGTCCTGGTCAGAGTCCATCGTCGAGTCCTTCCAGGCCTTCGTCGCTGAGGTCGGCGTCGTCGAAGCCGTGCTTGTCGCGCAGCAGCGCGGCGAGCTGCTGCGGGGTAGGCGCGAGGAACACCGTGGCCACGTCCAGGTCGACGGCCAGCGTCGACCGGAGCTGGGTGATCAGCTGCATGGCCTGGAGCGAGTTCCCGCCGATATCGAAGAAGCCGTCGTCAGCGCTGACCTGCTCGCAGGCCAGGACCGAGGCGTAGAGGTCGGTCAGGACGACCTCAAGGATCGTGCGCGGCGGCGTGCTGCCGGCCGAGGCCGTGTCGGCCTGGGGTGGCGGGAGGGCGGTTTTGTCGATCTTGCCGTTGGTGGTGAGGGGGATGGTGTCGATGGGGGTGAGGTAGGCGGGGATCATGTAGGCGGGTAGCTGGGTGGTGAGGTGCTGGCG
>DASWAA010000476.1:0-4323 GCA_036391385.1 Streptosporangiaceae bacterium | reverse complement strand
CGGGGGGCCGAGCCGAGGCCAGCAAGGGCAGCGTGCACGTGCTCGCGATAGAGCCCGACCCGCAGATGCTGGCCGAGCTGCGGCGCCAGGTTCCCGGCGTCACGGCGCTGACGGGCCGGGCCGAGGAGATACCGCTCCCCGACGCGAGCGTCGATGCCGTGCTGGCTGGCCAGGCCGCGCACTGGTTCGACCTGGACCGCGCGATGCCTGAGGTCGCCCGGGTACTCGTGCCAGGCGGCGTGTTCGGCGGACTGTGGAACGCCGACGACGACCGGGTCCCCTGGGTGGCCGGCCTGCGCAATGTCTGCGGGCGCCACAGCGTCGCGGCGCTGACCACGTTCAGCAGCGGGGATGATGACGATATCGGCGGCTGGCTGCGGGCGAAGGGGAGCCGGATCTTCGCGCCACTCGAGCACTCGCTCTTCGAGAACGCCCAGGTCAGGACGGCGGACTCGCTGATCGCGACGCTGCGCACGCATTCGATGTTCCTGATCATGGAGCCCGCCGAGCGCGAGGCGGTGCTGGCCGGCGTGCGGGAGTACCTCGCGGACACGCCCGAGACCGCGTCCGGTGAGTTCACGCTCCCGATGTGCACGCTCGCCGTGCGCGCGGTCCGCCGCGACGCCTGAGCGGCCCTGCCCGGCTGCAGAGGTCGTCGGCTGCCCAGGCCTCCGGCTGGCCGGTCAGGCAGCCAGGACCTGGGTGACCGGAAGGCCGGAGTCGGCGGCGAAGCCGGCGCCGGATGGTTCCGCCCCTGCTGCGACCAGGTCAGAGCCCAGGGCCGCGACCATCGCGCCGTTGTCCGTGCACAGGCCCGGCCTGGGTACCCGGAGCCTGATCCCGGCATCGTCGCAGCGTTCCTGCGCGAGCGCCCGCAGCCGTGAGTTCGCCGCGACGCCGCCGCTGATCACCAGGTGGTCGACGCCTGCCGCGAGGCATGCGTCGACGGCCTTACGGGTCAGCACGTCGGCGACCGCCTCCTGGAAGGAGGCGGCTACGTCGGCGACCGGGACCGGCAGGCCCGCGGCCTCTCGCGCCTCGACCCAGCGCGCTACCGCCGTCTTCAGCCCGGAGAACGAGAAGTCGGACGTGCCGTCCCGGTACTTGGCCCGGGGAAAGGTAACGGTGCCCGGGTCGCCGGTGCGAGCAGCAGCGTCGATCGGCGGCCCGCCGGGGAACGGCAGCCCGAGCAGCCTGGCGACCTTGTCATAGGCCTCGCCCGCCGCGTCGTCGATCGTGGCGCCGAGCGAGGTGATGTCCCCGGTCAGGTCGCGGACCAGCAGCAGCGAGGAATGCCCGCCGGAGACCAGCAGCGCGATCGCCGGAGCGGGAAGCCTGCCGTGCTCCAGCTGGTCCACGGCGATGTGGGCGGCGAGATGGTTGACGCCGTACAAGGGCTTGCCGAGCGCCAGTGCGTAGGCCTTGGCGGCGCACACGCCGACCAGCAGCGCTCCGGCAAGTCCCGGGCCTGCGGTGACCGCGATCGCGTCGACCTGGCCCAGCGTTACCCCCGCGGTGTCGAGTGCCCGCCGCACGGCCGGGACCATCGCTTCCAGGTGCGCCCTGCTGGCGACCTCGGGCACCACGCCGCCGAACCTGGCGTGCTCGTCCACGCTGGAGGCCACGGCGTCGGCGAGCAGTTCGTGGCCGCGGACCAGCCCGACGCCGGTCTCGTCACAGGACGACTCGATCCCCAGCACAAGCGGCGTAGTCATCGGCGCTCCTCGGTAGTGCCGCCGGGCGCCCCGGCGTCTGCCTGGGCGGGCGTCAGGATGCGGCGCATCACCAGGGCGTCGGCCCCCGATGGCTGGTAGTAGCCGCGCCTGATCCCGATCTCAGTGAACCCGTATCTGGTGTACAGCCGCTGCGCGCGGGCGTTGTCGGTCCGCACCTCGAGGAAGACCTCGGCGCAGCCGCGCCTGGCCGCCTCGGCGAGCAGCGCCTCGAGCAGCGCCGAGCCGATCCCGTGACCCCAGTGAGCGGCGGCCACGGCCAGCGTCAGCACGTCGCCCTGCCAGCCAGCGCCGAGCAGTCCGGCATATCCGGCGAGCTGACCGTCGATCTCCGCTACCAGGTAGTACCTGCTCGCGGGCTGCTGATCCAGCTCGCCGATCAGCATCTGCCTGGTCCAGGCTTCCTCGCCGAACACGGCCTGCTCGAGCTCGAGCACGGCGTCGAGATCGACCTGGGTCATCTGCCGGAGCGCCACCGTCATCCGCTGACCTCTGGCAGCCTCATGGCGTCACCCGCTTCGGCCGGCCGGGTTCCCTGGCATCAGGGCGCCGCAGGTAGAGCGGTTCCGGCGGAGCAGGGGGCAGTCCGTGCGCGAGATTATCCGCCGCGATCCGCGCCAGCTGCACGGCCGACGGGTAGCGCGGGCCGATCAGCTCGCTGTCGGCGGCCAGCCCGGCATGCAGTCGCGGGCCCTCGCCGGCCATCGGGTAGCCGGCCGGCACCTGCGCCGGCAGGCTTACCCGCGGTTCGCCAAGCCGCTGTGCCTTGCCTGAGTAACGTGCCCAGTAGACCTCTCGGCGGCGGGCATCGGTCGCCACGATGAACTCCCGGTCGGCCGCCTCGTGCCTCGCCTCGGCGGCGATGACGTCGAGCGTGCAGATACCGTCTACCGGGATCCCGAGCGTGCTGCCAAGTACCTGGGCGGTGACCAGGCCCACGCGCAGTCCCGTATACGGCCCCGGGCCGGTGCCTACGGCGATCGCGGTCAGATCGGCTGGGCTCGCTCCTGCCGTGGCCAGTGCCCTGGCGATCGCCGGGGCGAGCAGCTCGCCATGGCGGCGGGCATCGATGGCTGACTCGTGCGCGATGACCGTGGTGCCGTCGTGCAGGGCGACGGTCACCGCCGGAGTCGCGGTATCGAAGGCGAGGATCAGCACGGTCTCACAGCGTAGTCAGCCGGCGGCACTCGTCCGGACCGGCTCAGGCCGCTGGAGGCTCCCGCCTGAGGTCGGCCAGGATGGCCTGCGCCACGGCGAGCGCGCCCGCCCGCAGGTCAGAGACGGAGACCGGCCCGAAACCGCCGCTCGCCTGCCCTTGCAGGTAAACATCGACCAGCACGTTCTTGTAGCGGGCCAGGATTCGCACCCGGTCGGTCACCGACCCGCGGCCGACGTGGAAGACCTGGACCGCGCTGATCGCCTGGTTCCCGAGCCCGCCGACCGGCGAGATGGTGGCCGGCGGCTGGGGCGTGTCCTTGGACGGACTGGCCAGCGACTGCCGCTCACTGGCGAAGGTGCTGATCGCGTTGGCCGTCGCGCTGCCGTTCCCGACCGGCACGATGCTCCACCGGTAGGCCTGCACGAGGATGTTCATCACCTTGAAGGTCGGCCTGGCGTCGACCGTGTAGGTGCACTGGCTCTGCTCGGAATCGCCCACCGGCTGGATGTGACTCGGGTTACCACTGAGGTACTGCTTCAGCGTGTCGGCGCCGACGACCTTGCACGCGTCGGGCACGGTGCTCAGCTCACCCTTCTGCCAGCCCGAGACCCACGGGCTCTTCTGAGGCTGCGGCCTGGTCAGGTAGACCCAGGCGACAGCGACGACCGCGATGAGCACGACAGCGCTTCCCCAGTTCACCAGCCGGCGCTTGGACCTGCGGCGGCGGGCGAGCGCGGCCCGGCTGCGGCCGGGCCTGCGGCTGCGGGGCGCGCGCTCGTCCTGGTCGGGTGCCACCGGCTCCGGCTCGTCGTACGGCTCCGGCTCCGGCACCCGGCGCCGGACGGGGCGGATCGGCTCGATGCCGCCGGGTACCGCCCATGGCGGCACGTCCGAGTCCGCTGCCGTCCGGTCGTCAAAGGCATCGAGAACCTGCCATCCGGTCCGGCGCGGGTCCTGAGGGGCCCTGGACCGGCCAGAACGGCCAGGCTGGCGTGGCGGATAGCCCTGCTCAGTCACGGCGTGCCTCCTTGCAGGGCATCGGTCCGTGCGTGACGACGGCGCCGGGGGTCAGAGTCACGCAGTTTAGTGGCCTGAACGATGTTCATGAGCGACAGATCGGAACAATTGCTGCGGAGCGCTCAGGCCGCGAGCCAGCCGGCGGACGGCCCGGAGGTCACGCCGGGGACTGGGCGAGCCGCCTGACCAGCCGAGCTTCCGCCTCGGCCCAGCGGCTGCCGTGCCCGGACATCGTGACGACCCGCGGCTCGTCCGCGGGCGTGTCGTCAGTGGTCTGGCCGGGACTGGCCGCGGCGTCAGGCGCGGCCCAGCCGATCGTGACTAGCAGGTGACTGGCGGCGAGGTCTTCCACCAGCCCCTCGCCCCACTCGACCACCGTCACCGAGTGGTCGAGGTCGGCGTCCAGGTCCAGGT
>DASWAA010000475.1:0-3358 GCA_036391385.1 Streptosporangiaceae bacterium | reverse complement strand
CTCGTCCGCTGGCATGCTCGCCGGAGGTGCGTCGCTGGCTGGAACCTCCTCGACGGCGAACTCGACTCCAGCAAGCTGGGAGTCCCACCTGGGCTCTAGCTGGGCGACGGCCTGGAGGACGAGGTCGTCGAAACGCTCGGCACGGCTGCGGTGCAACGGTGATCCGATGGGTGCCAGCGGGCCGCGCAGACCGCGTCCGTGGCGGTCGCGCCGCCTGATGCTGCCGGAGGCAGGAGGTCGGCTATCTGCCGGGCGCACAGTCGCAGCGTAGCTCAGATGTCGGCTGGTGCTGTGCGTCGCGGGTAAGCCAGGTCAGGTGTCCGGGCACGGGGCGCGGCGGGGTCAAGACACGATCGTGCAGAGTGCCCCGGGTGATGGCGTTACCGCCTTGGCTACCGATACGGTCAGCGAATATGAGCGAACGAAGCGGCCCGGCCTGGCACCGGGTCGCGGAGGCGCACTGCTCGTCCAGCCCGGTGCCGCGTCATCCGCGGCGCCGCGGGTGTCCTGGTGTCGTGAACGGAGCCGTGAGCGAGGTGGGTCGTTGAGTTCTCGCCGCTGCTCCCGGCCGGCCTGCAAGCGGGACGCCGTCTGCACACTGACCTACGTCTACCGGGACTCGACGGCGGTACTCGGGCCGCTGGCCGCCTACGTCGAGCCGCACTGCTACGACCTGTGCAGTGCGCACGCTGATCGGCTGACGGCGCCCAGAGGATGGGACATCGTCCGGTTGCCGCTGGCCCCGAGCCAGGAGGCTGCCGCTGACGACCTGGAGGCACTGGCCAATGCTGTGCGCGAGGCGTCGGTGCCGCGCGGCAAGGCCGAGCCCGTCGGCCAGGGCGTGGAAGTCGGCAGGCGTGGTCACCTGCGCGTGCTGCGCTCGGCGCCGCCCGAGCGCGGTCGGCAAGGTTAGCCGAGCACGCAAAGCCGACCCGGCCCGAGTCAGCCGGCCTGGGCTAGCTCAGCCAGCGTCTGCTTCCGCTGCGGTCCGCCTCGCGCGGATGACCGCCGTCGGCGACCGATAGTCTGGCGATCTGCACCGGCGAAATGACTCGCCGCGCACGCAGGCGCGGCACTTGCGTCCGGCCAGTGGCCGGAGAGGCAACGGGTGGGAGAGGCAAGCCGAAGTGGCCGATTACGGGAAGATCTTCAAGGCGTACGACATCCGCGGCCTGGTTCCCGAGGAGCTCGACGAGGGCGTGGCCCAGGCGGTCGGCGCTGCCTTCGTCACCATGACCGGGGCGTCGTCCGTGGTGACGGTGCACGACATGCGGACGTCGTCGAGCCCGCTGGCAGCAGCGTTCGCCCGCGGAGCGACGTCGGCCGGCGCAGACGTGGTGGACGGCGGGCTCGGCTCTACGGACATGCTCTACTACGCCAGCGGCAGCCTCGGCATCCCGGGAGCCATGATCACCGCGAGCCACAACCCGGCGCGGTACAACGGGATCAAGCTCTGCCGGGCCGGCGCCAAGCCCGTGGGCCAGGACACCGGGCTGGCCGAGCTGCGCGAGCTGGCCAGCTCAGGGACGGCCGCCGTCGCCAGCACGCCGGGGGCGGTTACGCCGAAGGACCTGCTCTCCGGCTACGCCGACTATCTGAGGGAACTGGTCGATCTGTCTGGCATCAGGCCGCTGAAGGTCGCCGTGGACGCCGGCAACGGCATGGCCGGGTACACCGTGCCGAAGGTGTTCGACGGCTTGCCGATCGAGGCCGTTCCGCTCTACTTCGAGCTCGACGGTTCCTTCCCGAACCACGAGGCGAACCCGATCGACCCGGCGAACCTGGTCGATCTGCAGCGCGCGGTGCGGGAGTCGTCGGCCGATATCGGCCTTGCCTTCGACGGCGACGCCGACCGCTGCTTCGTCGTGGACGAGCAGGGTACGGTCGTCTCGCCGTCGGTGCTGACCGCGCTGATCGCGGTGCGCGAGCTGGCGCGCGAGCCCGGGGCGACGATCATCCACAACCTGATCACCTCCCGGGCGGTCCCGGAGATCGTCACCGAGCACGGCGGTACTCCGGTGCGGACCAGGGTCGGGCATTCGTTCATCAAGGCCGTGATGGCCGAGCGGAGCGCGATCTTCGGTGGCGAGCACTCGGGTCACTTCTACTTCCGCGACTTCTGGTTCGCCGACTCCGGCATGCTCGCGGCCCTGCACGTGCTGGCGGCTCTGGGCAGCCAGGACGGGCCGCTGTCCGAGCTACTGGCCAGCTACTCCCGGTACGTGGCATCGGGAGAGATCAACAGCGAGGTCAGCGATCAGGCTGCCACGACGGCAAGGGTGCGGCAGGCGTTCGGCGCGCTGCCCGAGCTCAGTGCTGACGAGCTGGACGGGCTCACGGTCACCGCCCCGACGTGGACCTTCAACCTGCGGCCGTCCAACACCGAGCCCCTGCTCCGGCTCAACGTCGAGGCCGACGACGAGGCAACCCTGGCTAAGGTGACGGATGAGGTACTGCGCATCGTGCGAGATGATGCGTAGTAGACCCCGGCCACCATCCGGGCGGCCGGCCGGCCCACGAGCGTGACCATCTGGAGAACCGTTGAAGATCGACGACTGGCTGCTTGAGATCCTCGCCTGCCCCAAGTGCCATGCGCCGCTGCGTGCCGACGAGGAGGCCAGCGAACTGGTCTGCACCGGTGCCGATTGCGGTCTGGCCTACCCCGTGCGCGACGATATCCCGGTCTTGCTTGTCAGCGAGGCACGCGACCCGGCGGCGAGCTAGCTGCCGTACCTGGTTCTGCCATGAGCCCGGAAGAGGCCAGGGACCAGACTCAGGCCCAGGATCAGGCTCAGGCCGCAGGCGGTCACGGCGACAGTCCGCGGGCTGTCATCGCCGCGCTGGCGGCCAACCTCGGCATAGCAGCGACCAAGTTCGCCGCGTTCGTCATCACCGGGTCGGCGTCGCTGCTGGCTGAGTCGGTGCACTCGGTCGCCGACTCGGGCAACCAGGTGCTGCTGCTGATCGGCCGGGCCAGGGCCAGGCGCGAGGAGACCGCTGAGCATCAGTTCGGCTACGGAGCAGAGCGCTACGTCTACGCGTTCATCGTCGCGGTCGTGCTCTTCGTCGTGGGAGCGATCTTCTCGCTCTACGAGGGCATCAGCCGGATCACGCACCCGGAAGAGGTGCTCTCGCCGGCCGTGGCGTTCGCCGTGCTCGGCGTGGCGATCGGGCTGGAGGCGTTCTCGTTCCGTACCGCGATCAGCCAGTCGAACCTGTCCCGCCGCAGGGCCAGCTGGCGTGCGTTCATCAGGCACGCCAAGGCTCCCGAGCTTCCCGTCGTGCTACTGGAAGATTTCGCTGCGCTGATCGGCCTGGGCTTCGCGCTATGCGCGGTGACCTTGTCCGCGATCACCGG
>DASWAA010000474.1:0-3047 GCA_036391385.1 Streptosporangiaceae bacterium | reverse complement strand
GGCGCGATGAAGCCGATCCGGCTGCCGCGGCCGACGCTGATCAGCGCCTCGGAACTGAAGATCACCAGGAGCAGCACCGGGATGATCAGGGTGAGCAGAAGCTGCTCGCCGTTTCGCATCAGGGTGCGCAGCTCAAGCCCGGCCTGGGCAGCGATCATCTTGTGCAGCGGCGCGGCGCCCGGCGACGGCGCCGGCCAGGTGGTCGCGGCCCGCTGGCCGGCGCCGTCGGCCGGCGGGTTCAGCTCGGTCATGATCGCAGCTCCCGCCCGGTGAGCTCGAGGAAGACGTCTTCCAGGGTCCGGCTCTCGATCCGCAGGTTCTGGGCGAGCACGCCCTGCTCGGCGCACCACGCGGTCACCGTGGCCACGACCTGCGGGTCTACCGCTTCGGCCAGGTCGACGAGGTACTGACCGGCGGGCGACTCCTTGACCATGGCTCCGGACGGCAGCGCGGCGAGCAGCCCGGACGTATCGATTCCCGGCTGGGCCCGGAACCTCAGCTGCCCGGTGGTGCCCGTCAGGTCAGCGGGCGTGCCCTCCGCGACCAGCCTGCCGCGGTCCACGATGACGACATGGTCAGCGAGCCGCTCGGCCTCCTCGAGGTAGTGCGTGGTCAGGATGACCGCCGCCCCCGAGGTTCGCAGGCTGGCGATCAGATCCCAGGTGGCGTGCCTGGCCTGCGGGTCAAGCCCGGCGGTCGGCTCGTCGAGGAAGACCAGCTCAGGGCGGCCGATGATGGCGGCCGCCAGGGACAGCCGCTGCTGCTGCCCGCCCGACAGCCGGCGGAACGGTGTCCGCGCGGACTCGGTCAGGCCCAGGGTCTCGATCAGCATCGCCGGATCGATCGGCGTCGCGTAGAAGCCTGCCATCACCTTCAGGTAGTCGGCTGCCCGCGCCGTCGTCGGGATGCCGCCTGACTGCGGCATGACGCCGACCCTGGGCCGCAGTTGCCTGGCGTCGGCGATCGGGTCGAGCCCGAGTACGCTGACGGTGCCCGCGTCGGCGCGCCGGTACCCTTCGCAGATCTCCACGGTGGTGGTCTTACCGGCGCCATTAGGCCCGAGCACGGCAGTGACCTGGCCGCGCTCGGCCCGCATGGACAGGCCATCGACGGCGGTGACCCGCCGGTAGTTCTTAACCAGGCCGCTGATCTCGACGGCCGGAGCTTCGCTCACGCACGCGAGTCTAGGGGCCGCGGCCAGTGCCGGCGTCAGTGGCCGGTACAGGCGCCAAGCCGGAGCCCGAGCCAGTGGGCCCGGCCAGGTACCCAGGCGCGTACCGGGACGCAGCGCGCTCCCCTGACCAAGTAACCGCCGTAGTAGTCGGTGAGCTGCGACGAGACCGCCGTGGCCCGGCCGCCTGCGCAGGCCACGAAGGTGACGCCAGTCTCGCCGCTGGCCATCGTGTGCCGGACTCCCGGGTTCAGCGAGTCCTTCGGTCCGTAGAGGAAGCGCAGGTCATCGCGTCCTGCCGGGGCGACCTTGACCACCACAGCCGACCCTGGCCTGAGCTTGCTGAGCACGACCACGGCGACGTAGAGCCGCAGCGGCCCGCGGGAGTGGCCGCCGTCGAGGAACCAGATCGGGCCCGCGTGGATCGCCGGGCTGGCCTGCCAGTTCCGCCCCAGGCCGCCGTCGCCGGCCTGTGCGCCGCACCCGCTCAGGGCGGTACCAGGAGCGGCATAGACCCGCCCGTTCCTGACGGTGGCGCGCGGCAGCGCGCTGGCGGCGGCCAGTACGCCAGGACGTGAGCCCCGTCCGGGCGCGGCGGCCTGGCCGCCGGCCGGCCCGCGCAGCGCGCTCCAGACGGCTGGACCTGCCGCCACGGCGGCCATCGCGACGAGCAGGCCGGCGCCGATCCACAGCAGTGGCCACCGGGAGCCCAGCGACCCGCCGGCGCGCGTCGTGGCCGCAGAATCTCGTCGACCGGTCATATCTAATTGCACGAGCGAGCGAAGGAAAAGGTTGCCTCCCGCCGGAAATCAATGGCGAGGTGCTCTCGGCCCTGGCGAGCTCCCAGGGCCGGACCAGTTCCTCGGCCCAGAACTGAGCGTGCCGCGAGATTGCCGGTCTGGTACGAAACGGCGTGGAGCAGTGCCCTGCGGTGGTCGACCGTCAGCTAGGAACGACGGCATCTCGATCAACCAGCGCATCGGACGGGTCGTTCCTGGTGGTCTCCGACGGCGCGGACGCCTGCGACGCTTGGGCGAGGAACATGGCGATGCACCAGATCCCGGTAGCCACCAAGGACTCACGGAGCAGGGCGCCGACCGGAAGCGCCCAGGTCGGCCCGTGCGCTACCAGTTGCCCGCCAGGTTCGGGTCCGCCTATCAGCATCACAGCAGTCACCAGGCCCGTGGCTGTCCAGATCAGGTAGCTCCGCGAGCGCAGGGCGACGAGGAGCACCGCGGGGGCGAGCCATACCCAGTGGTGAATCCAGCTGACTGGTGAGACGAGCTGGGCCACGATACCCACCGTCAGCCACGCTTCAAGCTCACGCCCGCGCCGGTGGCAAGCCCACGCCGCCCACAGGCCGCCCGCCGCTACGGCCACAGAAGCCGCTGTCCGCCAGAACCCCGGCTGCACGCCGAGGGCCGCGAGGATGCCCTGGACCGAATTGTTACCCGAACTAGCGAACCTGCCGATTGCGACCCGCTGCGGCAACTGCCACACGACCGTAGCGAAGAACTTGACCGTCATGCCGGGGTAGGCCAAGCCACCGATCAGCGTGCACACGGCGCAGCTGACGATGCTGTTCCTGGTCAGCCGCCATTGGCGGTTGAGGATGAAATAGATGATCAGCAAACCCGAGAGGAGCTTGATCGCGGTAGCGATGCCGATCAGCGACCCCGGCGGCACAAGCCTGGCCAGACGTCCCTCGCGGGACCGCAGCACATCTGCGAGACATGCGGCCAGCAGCAATCCATTGACCTGGCCGAAAGAGACCTCGTAGACAACGATGGTCGAGAACGCTGTCAGGGCTAGCGCGACGGCCAAGCTGACCGCTCGGCGCGCACCACGCCCGATCGCCACCTCCTGTGCCACTACC
>DASWAA010000473.1:0-6638 GCA_036391385.1 Streptosporangiaceae bacterium | reverse complement strand
GCCCGGCGGCCGGCCCGGCAGCGGGCGGGCCCGGACGCGCCCGCGGCGCGTCGCGGCCGGGCGGCTGGGTCACGACTTCTTGCCCCGGCGGGAGTCCGGCGGCTCGGCCGCCTCGCGCCGCCGCCAGTCGTCCGGCAGCGTCACCTCAAGCACGTCGTCGACCGTGATCAGCCCGATCATGATCCGGTTCTCGTCGACGACCGGGATGGTAATCAGGTTGTAGTCGCTCATCAGCACCGCCACGTCGACCACGTCGGTGTCGGCGCCGATCCGGACCGGGTCGTCGTCGTAGATCTCGTTCAGCCGGGTGGCCGGATCGGCCTGCAGCAGGGTCACCAGCTTCGCTACTCCGCACAGCCTGCCCTGATCATCAAGCGCGTGCACGCTGGTCAGCGCCTCTGGCTGCAGGCTGTGCGAGCCGCTCACCGCGGCGATCGCCTCGCCGACCGCGACGTCGGCGGGTACGGCGAGGAAGTCCACCCCCATCAGGCCGCCCGCGCTGGTCGGGTTGAACCCCATCAGGGTGAGCACCTTGGTGCGCTGGCCGACCGGTAGCAGATCGAGTACTGGCTGCCTGCGCCGCTGCGGCAGTTCCGAGATCGTGTCGGCCGCGTCGTCGGCGCGCATCCGGCCGATCACCGCGGCGATCTCCGCGTCGGTTCTGGCGCCGAGCAGCCGGCTGGCGAGATCCTCGTCAAGTTCCTCGAAGACATCGGCCTCGAGTTCGGGATCGGCATGCACCTGCCCGAGAATCTCGCTCTCCTCGGCCTTGGACGCCTCTTCCAGCAGGTCGGCGATCTGAGCGGGCTTGAGCCGCCGGATCCGGCCGAACGGGCCGCGCAGCAGCGCGCTGCTCGCATGTCCGATCAGCGGCTCGAAGTTCACCCAGTCCTCGAACTGATGCACCCCGGCATCAGCAGGGGAGATCAGCCGCAGCAGCCCGCGGGCCCGCCGGTGCGTGTCCACCCCGGCCAGTACCCACTCGCCATCCAGGCGCCGCAACTCCAGGTCAGCAGCCTTGATCAGGTGCGCGCTCGGCACGTCGATCAGCCGGTGCCCGAGCACGTCAGCGCGCAGCAGCACCTCGCCCTCCCGCCGCTCGAACTGGCGCAGATCGAGCACCGCGCTGGTCAGCCTGAGCGCTTCGCCGTCGAAAGAGCTCACCTGCTCGAGCGGAACGAAGACCTCACGGCCGCCGACCGCCGCCACCACTCCGATCACCAGCGGATGCTCGGTACCGCGCAGCCGCACGATGACGTCGTCGAGCTTGCCGATCGACTCCCCGCGCTTGTCCGTGATCGGCCGGCCCACCAGGTCGGACAGGTGCAGCACCCGCCCGTCACTCGCCTCCGGCGCCGCGGCCGCCGGTGATGTGGTCATGTCTACGCAGCCTTCCTGTTCTGCCGCTGTCGTCGTCCTACCCAGAACGCCACCGCCCCAGAACGCCGCCGCCGGAGCGTATTCGCCTGCGCGGCGCGCTGCTGCCGGTACGGGTAGCCCATTGCGCGCTGGGAAAGACAGTCAGTGCCAGCGGGCACCGCCCGCTTGGCTCACTCTGCCATCTGGCGGGCGAAAAGGAGGATGCCTAGCCAATCGCGACGATGACCGGACGCCTCCTGAGTCCGGCCCGCGGCGGTCATGATGGTATGTAGGCCACGTTCGGGACGCGGCATGTGCGTTCCCGGGCCGATGCCAGACTGAGCGGAGGAACGACCGGCGTGGCTACGGGCAAGGACATTCAGCCGGCGAGCGGCCAGGAGGATCTCGCCGAGAGCCTCGGCTATGCCATCAAGCGGCGCCTGCTCGGCCCGCCGCTGGTCAACGAGCAGCTCAGCGAGGAGCGGCTCTCCAAGCCACTGGCGCTGGGCGTGCTCGCCCCGGACGGCATCTCCTCCTCGGCCTACGGCACCGAGGAAATCCTGATCGAACTGCTCAAGGGCGGCCTGGGCGTCGCGGCGTTCGCGCTGATCCTGCCGATGACCGGCGTCGTGCTCTTCGTGATGGCGCTGGTCGTGCTTTCCTACCGCGAGGTTGTGTCCGTCTACACCCGGGCCGGCGGGTCGTACGTCGTCGCCAGGGAGAACCTCGGCCCGAAGGTCGCGCAGATCGCGGCCGTGGCGCTGCTGATCGACTACGTGGTCACCGTCGCGGTCCAGGTCGCCGCCGGGACCGCGGCGGTGGCGTCCGCGATCCGGCCCCTGAATCACCCGGAACTGCTCACCATCATCTCGGTCTGCGTCGTGCTGCTCATGCTGTACGGCAACTTGCGCGGCATCCGCGAGGCCGGACAGACGTTCGCGATTCCGACCTACCTGTTCTCGGGCGTGATGATCCTGGTCATCGTCGTCGGCCTGTTTCGTGAGGCGTTCGGCAACCTGCCGCTGTATCACCCCGAGGCCGGAGTGGTCACTGGCACTCCGAACCACAACAGCCTGATCTCCTTCGGGCTGATGTTCGTCTTGCTACGGGCCTTCGCCAACGGCGGGTCCTCGCTGACCGGCATCGAGGCCGTGTCCAACGCCGTGAGCGCGTTCCGCCCGCCCGAGGGCGTCAACGCCCGGCGGGTGCTCGTCATCGAGGGCCTGATCCTCGGCACCCTGGTGGCGGGCGTCTCCTGGCTGGCCCACGTCACGCACGCCACGCCGTACAGATCAGGTGTCCCGACGGTCATCTCGCAGGAAGCGCAGCTTGTCTTCGGGACGTCCACGTTCGGGCACGTCATGTACATCGTGGTGCAGGCGGCAACCGCACTGATCCTCTACACCGGCGGCAACACCAGCTTCAACGGGTTCCCGTTCCTGGCCAGCTTCGTGGCCGAGGACGCGTTCCTGCCCAGGTGGCTGACCAAGCGCGGACACCGGCTGGTCTTCTCCAACGGGATCATCGTGCTCGCAGTGCTCTCCTGCGTCCTGCTGGCAGTCGCCGGGGCGAACGTCAACGCGCTCGTGCCGTTCTACGCCCTGGGCGTGTTCACCGCCTTCACCCTGGCCGGCTTCGGCATGGCCAGGTACCACCATGTCCACAAGGAGCGCGGCTGGCATCACAAGCTGGTGATCAACTTCTCGGCCGGCGTCACCTCGCTGATCGTGGTGCTGATCTTCGCCGTCGTTAAGTTCACCGAGGGTGCCTGGCTTGTCCTGATCGTGTTCGCGATCGGCGTTCCAGCCCTCATTAGGCTGAACCGGCAGTACCAGATGGAGGCCGAGGTGCTTGAGCGCATCAGCACCAGGACCGGAGCCGAGCCCGAGCGGCCGGCGACGCCCCCGACCTACTCGCGCCGCACGGTCTACGTTTTCGTCGACGACTTCGACCTGGCCACGCTGGCCGGCCTGCGTTACGCCAGGAGCCTGCGGCCGACCAGCCTGCGGGCGGTGCACTTCGTGCTGGACAGCGCGCAGGCGACCAGGCTGCGGCAGGACTGGCTGCGCGCCAGCACCGGGGTCGTGCTCGACCTGGTCGACTGCCCGGACCGCAGGCTTGCCAAGGCCGCAGCCGAGATGGTCTGGGCCGAGGCGATGCTTCCCGGCGTCGGCGTCACCGCCGTCATGCCCAGGCGCAGCTATACGCCGCTGCTCGGCCGGCTGCTGCACGACCGGACCGCCGACAAGATCGCCAGCGTGGTCAGCCAGATCCCGCACGCTGCCGCCACCATCGTCCCGTTCGACGTCCGCAGCCGGGTCGAGAGCCTGGCGGCCAGGGAGCGCGCCAGGGCCTCGACCACCGTCACCGCTGTTGCCGAAGGCGCTGGCCGGGAAGGCGCTGGCCGGGAAGGCGCTGGCCCGGCCGGGCCCGAGCCGGTGCCAGCGGAGGCCAGCGGCGCGGTAGCCGATCAGGCGCAGGGAGCGGTCGCCGCCGAGGCGGTGACCGAGCCGGTCACCGGCCCCCCGACGCCGCCTGAGCCGGCGGCTGCCGCCGGGGAGACCTCGAAGGTCGCCGAGTACAACCGGCCGACGCCGTCCGCGGGCGCGACGCCGATCGGGCAGCTGCCCAGGCGCGGCAAGGCAACCGTCGAAGGCCGGGTGCATGCCGTCGAGATCAGGCCGGTCGAGCAGAACACAGTGCTCGCCTGCGAGATCAAGGATGCGACCGGGCAGCTGACTGCCATGTTCTACGGCCGGTCGCATATCCCCGGCCTGGATCCGGGGGCGAAGGTGCGGCTCACCGGTCAGGTCGGCATCCGCGGTCAGGAGCCGGTCATGGTCAACCCTGCCTACCAGCTGCTCGCACCAGGGTCCGGTGATAAGGCGACCTCATGACCGGAGCTGACCACGGGAGCGGCGGCGGACCTGGATGCGGCAGCATCGGGCCGGCGGCTGGCGGCGAGCCCGTGGTCGGCCAGCACGGCAGCCATGACCATCGCCCGGCGTCGGCCGCGCCAGCTCATGCGGCCAGCGGGCACGACCATGCGCATGGCGGTCCGGGCCACGAAGGTCATCGGCACGAGCACGGGCACGGCTCACGCCTCACCCTGACCGGCGAGCATCGCAAGTCGCTGGTCCTGGTCATGCTCATCACGCTGACGGTGGCGGTCGCGGAGGCGGTCGGGGCCTGGATCAGCGGCGCCCTGGTGCTGCTGGCCGACGCCGCGCACATGGCCGCCGACGCGGCAGGCGTCGGACTGTCCCTGCTCGCGGTCATCTTCGCGATGCGGCCGCCGACACCGCGGCGCACCTTCGGTTACGCCAGGGCCGAGATCCTCGCGGCAGTGGTGAACGCCGTGATCTTGTTCGGGATGTCGGTCTTCATCGTGGCCGAGGCCATCAGGCGGCTCATCGCGCCGCCGGCGGTGGAGTCACCGCTGCTCGTCATCTTCGGCGTGGTCGCGCTGGCGGCCAACCTGACCAGCCTGCTCGTGCTGCGCCGCGGTCAGGCCGAGAGCCTCAACATCAGGGGCGCCTTCCTCGAGGTCGGCTCGGACGCGCTCGGGGCAGCCACCGTGATCATCACCGGCATCGTGATCGCCACGACCGGGTTCAGCCGTGCCGACCCGATCGCCTCCCTGCTGGTCGGCGCCCTGATTCTGCCGCGTACCTGGCGGCTGCTCGCCGACGCGATCGACGTCCTGCTCGAGGCCAGCCCGCGCGGGATCGACCTGAGCGAGGTCAGGGCGCACCTGACCGGCCTGTCCGGCGTGCGCGACGTACACGACCTGCATGCCTGGACGATCACCTCCGGGCTGCCTGTCCTGTCGGTCCACGTCGTAGTGGAACCCGACGTGCTGTCCAGCGGTCACAGCGCCATCATGCTCGACGCTCTGCAGGACTGCCTGCGCGGTCACTTCGACGTCGCGCACTCGACGTTCCAGCTCGAACTTGCCGGGCACGCCGACCACGAGCGCCCGATGCACCACTAGGCAGCCAGCGGCCCGAATGCGGCATCCAGCGACCGCGCACCCTGGAAACCTGGCCTACTGGCGAGTAGCATCCGGGTTATCACGTTTCTGGGGAGCTGCTGTGAGCACTTTCGACCGCTACGTATCCGACGTACCGACCACTACCTGGGACGTGCCGACCGCCGGCGACGCCCGATTCAGCTGGGAGTACGACAACGGCCGTACCCGGCTGCTCGACCTCTACCAGCGCGGCAAGGACAAGCAGTGGGACGCCACCAAGCGCATTGAATGGGATATCCCGGTCAATCCCGCCAACGTGATGGAGCAGACCGAGGAGCTCAGCCCGATCTACGGGTCGCGGCAGTGGGAGAAGCTGAACCAGGCCGAGCGGGACAACCTTGGCATGCACCTGTCGTCCTGGCTGTTCAGTCAGTTCCTGCACGGCGAGCAGGGCGCGCTGACCGTCGCCGCCAGGATCGTCGAGTCGGTACCTGACATGGACTCGAAGTTCTACGCCGCGACCCAGGTAATGGACGAGGCGCGGCACGTCGAGCTGTATGAGCGGTTCATCAAGGAGAAGATCGGCGTCTACTACCCGATCAACGATGACCTGGCCACGCTGCTAGCCGAAGCGCTGTCCGACGGCCGCTGGGACTATCCCTACCTCGGCATGCAGGTGCTGATCGAGGGCCTGGCGCTGGCCGCGTTCGGCGTGCACCGGGACATGTCCAACAACCCGCTGGTGACTCAGCTGCTCGCCTATGTGATGCAGGACGAGGCACGGCATGTCGCCTTCGGCAGGCTCGCGCTGCGTGACTACTACGCCGAGCTGAGCGATGCCGAGCGGGCCGAGCGCGAGGAGTTCCTGATCGAGGGCTGCTACCTCATGAACCGCAGGTTCCGCGCCGAGGAGGTCTGGCGGCGGCTCGACTACGACTTCGACGAGTGCGTGGAGTTCACCGACAAGTCCCCCATCCAGCAGGCGTTCCGGTCGCTGCTGTTCAGCCGGATCGTGCCGTGTGTGCGGGACATCGGCCTGTGGGGCCCCAAGGTGCGGCACGCCTTCGCCGATCTCGGCGTGATCGGCGCGGCCGACGGCGATCTCGAGGTGCTGATGAAGGCCGACGAGGACCTGGCCGAGCGGATCGACGAGGAGAAGCACGCCGCGGAGCTGGCCGCCCGGAAGGCGGAGGTTGATGCCGCTATCGCGCAGGGCGCGAGCGTCTGACCGGGTGCCGCGCGTTCGCCGTGCACGGATTGTGACCGAACCATAGCCTCGGTGTCGGTAATCTGAGCGCGCGCCCGC
>DASWAA010000472.1:0-7574 GCA_036391385.1 Streptosporangiaceae bacterium | reverse complement strand
GGAATTCAGCCCTGAGCGAACGACCTCAGCACCAGGCCAGTCCGCGGCTTAGGAGCGAACGAGGTCGACTTGCGCGGTACCTTCTCGCCGCGGGCCGCCACCGCGTACACCTGCGCTGGTGACATCGGGCTGCACAGGACTGCCGTTCCGCCCGCCTCCTGAGCAGCGCGCAGCGCGGCAGCGGCGTCGTGATGGACCACCCGGACCGAGTTCTCGTCGTCGGTGAGGTCCCACAGCCGGGTGATCAGCAGTTCCTGGAGCACCGATGCCGGGAGCGCGCGCCACTGCGGCGAGGTTCCGGCCGGCATCGAGGCTTCTGCCTGAGCCGGATCGGGGTCGGTGATCAGGTAGGCGTGCTGCTCGCCGGCCAGCACGAACGCGGGACCGGACGCACTGGCCTGCGCCAGCGCATCCGTGGTCGCGGCGAGGTCGGCACTGCCGCCGGGCAGCGGCTGCACGGTGAAGGCCGTCGCGGCCAGCTTGGCCGCGTGCTGCACGTCCAGTCCAGGAATGACCCGGTGGATCGCGCCGATCGCCGGCGGGTAGCTCGCCGAGTCGACCAGCAGCGCCAGGCCGTAGTCCCACGGCCCGCAGCCCGCTCCGGCCGCCTGCCGGCGCTTCTGCAACTGCAGGTAGGCGGCATAACGGTGGTGCCCGTCGGCGATCAGCGCCTGACGCGGCGCCAGGTCGGCGGCGATCTCGTCGAGTTCGGCCGGGTCGGTGATGGCCCAGAGCCGGTGCCGCAGCCCGTCGGGCGTGCAGGCTTCGATCAACGGGTTGCGGGCGGCGGTCCCGGCGACGATCCTGGCTGCCGCCCCGGGCTCGGCCGCTGCTGAGCCGGTGCCGTCGATGCCGTCGTAGAGCAGGAAGATCGGCTCCAGGTTGGCCTGCGTAGCCTCCATCAGCGCCAGCCGGCCAGCCACCGGGCCGGGGTTCACGTCCTCGTGCGGCAGCACGATGCGGGCCTCGGGCGGCACCAGCCGCACCGCGCCGATCAGCCCTCGCTGCTGCCAGCCGCCGCCGGCCACGTTGCCCGCGCCGGCGCCGGACCGGTCGGCCGAGGACTGCTCGTACACGTACAGCGCAGGGTCGCGGTCGGTGACGAGAATCCGCTCGTCCTGCCACTGCCGCAGCGTCAGCGCGGCGTCGTGGTACTCCTCGCCTGGCCGGCCAGGGGCAGGGCGGGGCAGGATCAGCCGGACCACGTTGTGCGGATCCGCGGCCATCAGCTGGTCCTCGTTGTCCCGGAAGATGACGTCGTACGGTGGAGAGGTGACCTCGGCGAGCCCGCTCACCCGGTCTGGTGCGTAACGAACGCCGCGAAACGGCGCAAGCTGGAGCCCTGCCGGGCTCTTGTCAGGCGCTGGATTGGACGGAAGGATCTGCACATATGTCAGAAGGATCTTCGGGCGGCCAGGATTCCCGTTCCGGCGAAGAGCCTGGCCCTGACCGTGAGCAGCAGGCTCGACAGTCGGGGCACGAAGACATATATGCCCTTTATCGGCGCGGGCTCGACCTGCTCGGCCGCGGCAGTCCGGCCGCGGCGGCCCAGCTGCTGAAGCGGGCCGCGGCCGCGGAGCCCAACTCCAAGAGCATCCTGGAAGCGCTAGGCCGCGCTCAGTTCGACACCCGGCAGTACGAGGAAGCGATCGGCAGCTTCCGCCGGATCGTCGAGGCGAGCCCGAGTGACGACTACGCGCAGTTCGGGCTCGGGCTGGCCCTGGCCAGGACCGGGGATCACGGCGCGGCGGCCGAGCATCTGGCGCTGGCCGCGGCGATGCGCCCGGATCTGCGGCATTACACTGAGGCGCTGCGCAGCGTGCGTGCGACACTGCGCGCCCGGGGCCTCGTTGAGAATGAAGAATCATGAGCTATGCCTAACGACCTGCACTCGGCTGCCGGGATTGCGCCCGCGGCCGGCGCCACGGCCGCAACCCTGCTCGCGCCGGGCCGGCGGACGCTCGCCGAGCGCTACGATGCCGCCCTGCTCGACCTGGACGGTGTCGTCTACACCGGCCCCTGCGCGGTGCCCGGAGCCGTGTCGGCGCTCGCGGCGGCGCGGGCGGCCGGCCTGCGCCTGGCGTTCGTCACCAACAACGCGTCGCGCTCGCCGTCGGCCATCGCCGGGCACCTGACCGCACTCGGGGTGACGGCAAGCGCGTCGGACGTCGTCACGTCCGCGCAGGCCGCGGCGACCCTGATCGCCGGCCGGTTCCCGGCAGGATCCCCGGTCCTGGTGGCCGGCGCGATAGCGCTGCGGCTGGCGCTGCGCGAGCGCGGGCTGCGCCCGGTGTCGGTGGCGGCCGAGCGGCCGGTGGCCGTCGTGCAGGGTTTCTCGCCGGACCTGAGCTATTCCCTGCTGACCGAGGCCGCGCTGGCCGTCCGGGCGGGCGCGCTGTACGTGGCGTCCAATGCCGATCCGACGCTGCCCACAGCCCGGGGGCTGCAGCCAGGCAACGGCTCGCTGCTGCAGGTCGTCATCACCGCGACCGGGGTCCGGCCGGTGGTGGCGGGCAAGCCGGAGCCGCCGTTGCACGCCGAGGCGGTCGCGCGGACGGGGGCGCGGCGCCCGCTGGTGGTCGGTGACCGGCTCGATACCGACATCGAGGGAGCGGTCCGCGCCGGCGCGGACAGCTTGCTGGTGCTGACCGGCGTGACCACCCCGCAGGACGCGGTGCTGGCACCTCCCGGGCAGCGCCCGACCTACCTCGCCGCGGATCTCCGCGGGCTGCTCGAGGCCCAGCCCGTGGTCGGTCCGAGGCCGGCGGCTCCGGACGCCGGTGCCGCGCCAGGCGGCGAGACTGGCGTGTTCCGAGCCGGGGGCTGGGAGGCAGCGCGCCGGCCAGGATCAGGGCCGCTCGAACTGGCCGGGAGCGGCTCGTGGATCGACGGGCTGCGGGCCCTGTGCGCCGCGGCCTGGTCGGGCGGCGAGCTCACCGCATCGATGGCCGAGCAGGCTATGAAGGTACTCGGCCCGATCGCCTGACCGTCTCGCCCTCGGGGCGAGCTAGAACAGTCAGCCTCAGGTCTGATCTGGATCAGCCACCAGGCTGACGCGCCGGCGGCAGGCGCTGGGCCAGACTGAGTCCGGCGGCCCGCTGATCTGGGTCGCTGCCCGGGCCTGACAGGCGCCGGGGCCATCATCAGGCTGGCTCGAGCGCGGCCGGTGCCAGCAGGAGGGAACTTCCCATGATCGAGGCACGAGGCCTCACCAAACGGTTCGGCGACACGCTGGCCGTCGACAACCTGACCTTCACGGTCGAGCCCGGCAGGATCACCGGGTTCCTCGGCCCGAACGGCGCGGGCAAGACCACGACGATGCGGCTGATCCTGGGCCTGGACCGGCCGACCAGCGGGACCGTCACGGTCGACGGCAGGCCGTTCACGCGGGCGGCCTGGCCGATGCGGGAGGTCGGCGCCCTGCTCGACGCCAAGGCGGTGCACGGCGGCCGCAGCGCCTATGCGCACCTGCTCTGCCTGGCCCAGACGAACAACCTGCCCAGGCGCCGGGTCGGCGAGGTGCTTGAACTAGTAGGCCTGAGCACAGTGGCCAGGAAGCGGTCCAAGGGCTTCTCACTTGGCATGGGCCAGCGCCTCGGCATCGCCGCCGCGCTGCTGGGCGATCCGAAGATCCTGATGTTCGACGAGCCGGTCAACGGACTCGACCCCGAGGGCATCCTGTGGATACGCAACCTGATGAAGGCGCTGGCAGCCGAGGGGCGCACGGTCTTCGTATCCAGCCACCTGATGTCGGAGATGGAGAACACCGCCGATCACCTGCTCGTGATCGGCCGCGGCAGGCTGATCTCGGACTGCACGACGGCCGAGTTCATCGCGGCCAACTCCCAGCAGTCGGTCCGGGTGCGGACCCCGCAGCCGGACAAGCTGGCGACGCTGGCCACGGCGGCTGGAGCGACCGTGCGCGAGGACGACGGTGCCCTCGTCCTGCTCGGCCTGAGCACCGCCCAGGTCGGCGACCTGGCCTTCGAGAACGGGATCAGGCTGCATGAGCTGGCTGCGGCGCACGCCTCGCTGGAGCAGGCCTTCATGGAGCTGACCGCCTCCAGCGTGGAGTTCCATGCGGGCCTGCCGGCCGGCTCGGACGGCCGGCAGTCGGAATACGCGGGAGAGGTGGCCTGACATGGCGACTACGGCAACTCACGAGGCACTCGTCGGCGGCGTCGTCGTACAGCATCCGCCCGGCCGGGCCGGCTTCCTGGGCGAGCTCCGGTCGGAGTTCACCAAGATCCGGTCGGTCCGGTCCACCTACTGGACCCTGCTCGCGCTCGTCCTGGCGTGTGTCGGCATCGGCGCGCTGATCAGCTGGGGCCGGTCGGGCCAGCCCGACCGGATCCTGCATGGGGAGGGCAGGTTCGGAAGGCCGATCGGGCTGCCGTCTGGCGCTGCCAGGGACGCCGCCGTGCAGGTCGCCGCCGAGATCCACAGCCAGGCGGCGAGCGTCAGCCTGTTCGGGCTGCTGATCGGGCAGCTGATCATCATCGTGCTCGGAGCGCTGACCATCACGTCGGAATACTCGACCGGGATGATCCGCACCTCGCTGTCGGTGATGCCGCGCCGTGGCACGGTCTTCGCGGCGAAGGGGATCGTCTTCGGCGCCGTCGCGCTGGTGACCGGCCTGGTGACCAGTTTCCTGGCCTTCTTCGTCGGCCAGGCGATCCTGTCCGCCGGCAACGCGATCCTGGCGGGCCATACCCTCAGCACGACCCTGAGCCAGCCCGGCGTGCTGCAGCAGGTGATCGGCGGTGGCTTGTTCCTGGCCGTGTGCGGCCTGCTGTCCTTCGGCATCGGCGCGATCCTCCGGCACACCGCGGGAGCCATCTCGGCCGGGATCGGCCTGATGTTCGTGCTGATGATCCTTGTCAATTTCCTGCCGGGCCCGCCAAGCGGCTGGTTCGGGCAGGCCGACATCGACAAGTGGATCCCGTTCTTCGCCGGATCGCGCATCTGGCAGGACCAGCTGACCGGGTTCCACCCGTTCTCGCCCTGGATCGGGTTCGCGGTCTTCTGCGGCTACGCCGCGGTCGCGATCGTCGGCGGCCTGACGGTCTTCCTGCGGCGCGACGCCTAGTCACTTCCGGCAGGGTAAGTGCCGTGGCCCGGCAGCAGGGGAGCGTGCTGCCGGGCCACGCGTCCGTGTCACCAGGCGAAGATGCCGTTCACCAGCGTCGGCCAGCCGTTGCCGCGCAACGGCGTGAGCCGGCCGGTTCCGAGGCTGATCAGCGCGACTGGCGTGCGCACGTAATTGCCCGCGGGCGACGTGCTCGACGGCGTCGGAGGCGGTTCGGGGAGGAGGGTACGGCGCCCGGAAGGCGATGGGGACGGTGACGGTGCGGATGTCGGACCGGATGGTGATGGGGACGGCAACGGCGATAGCTGGCTGATGACAACGATCGCCTGGTATACCGACGGATCGGCGATCAGGGGACCGGGGAATCCGGTGTACCGGCGGATCACCCGGCTGTGGCCGGTGCGCAGGTCTGCTGCCCGGAGTTGCCAGCGGTTGTCCGAGGCCCTGCCAGTGGGATTGGTAGTGAAGTAGACCGTACTGCCGTCTGGCGTGATCACAGCCGAGTTGATCTCGTCGCTGACGCCGTAACCTGCTGCCCGAGCTACGACGTGGCTGCGACGCGCAAGCTGTCCGGGCGGGGCATCGGAACGCAGGACGTACACGTCCGAGGGCATGAACTTGATCAGGCCGGTGCTGTAAGCCAGCGTCCCGCCGCCCGAGGTTAGCGACAGGGACAGGACCAGCGTCCGGCCGGGCGCCGTCCAGAACCGTGTCCGCATAGTGACGAGCCGGACCACGCTGAGATCGGTCGTCCGCCCGCGACATGGGTGACCGACATAGCCGAAGGTCAAGTTGTCACCGCTGACGGCGATCGGCCCGAGCATCTGGCGGACGGAAGAGACTCTGTAGGGCTCGAGCGTGCTCGGCTGACCCGCGTCGTTGAGCTGGAACTGGTAGAGCCAGGTCCGGCAGACTCCCGATCGCCAGAGCGCGGTCACGTAGTGCCGTCCGTCACCGGTAGCAAGACCAGCGAAGTACATCCCGGCTTCGGGCGGCGCGATCCGCGCGACTACCGTTCCTTCGGGCACGCCGCGGACCGTGAGGAACCCGTCGCTGCCAGCATTGCTCGCTTTCCCGCTGACCTGCACCAGGAACCGGCCTGCCGGGCCCGTGGCAGCCGAGGGTGACTGCTGGTGCCCGCCGTGATGTTCCCGTGCGCTGCCGCTGATGACACGCGGGAGCACGATCGCGGTTAGCGCGGCGACGAGCGCGAACGCCGCCGCCGCGGCCAGCGGCATCGTCAGGCGGCGGTACGACCTCCTGACCTGGCCGGCCGAAGGCCTTCCGAGCGCGACGGACGGCTCGTCGAACTGCAAGATGGCCTCGGGCCTGACCGTGTCGGTGGCGCCGCGATAGGCGTCCCGCAGGCGGTGCTCGATGCTGTTCACATGCGCTCCTCAAGCTGGCGCGCCAGGGTGACCAGGGCGCGGGATGCGGTAGACGAGACCGTGGACCTGCTGATGCCGAGGATCTCGGCGATCTCCCTGTCGGGGAGGTCCAGGTAATAGCGGAACGCCAGTACTTCCCGGGCTCTCCCGGGAAGGTCGGCCACGGCGGCGAGCACGGCTCGGCGGTCCTCGCTAGCGATCGCCGCTGCCTCGGCCGACCAGACCGGCGGCGTGTGCTGGACGTTCTGGCGGCGGGCACGGCTGCGTGCGCGCTGGACGGACCGGCAGCCGTTCACCACTGAGGCCCGCAGGTATGGCAGCGCTTTGGCGGGCTCACGCAGGCGGGGTAGGCCGCGCTGGAGGCCGAGGAAGGCGTCCTGGACAACATCCTCGGCGCTGTGCTGGTCTCCGACCAGCAGGAGCGCGAGCCGGATCAGCGACAGAGCATGCACGCGGTACAGGTCCGCGATGAACTCGCTGGCCGATTGGACCTCGTGGTAGAAGACGGCCGGATTCGAGCTGTCGATGGTCACTGGGCCTGCGCTTTCAGCCGGCTACTGGCCGGCGAGGGAGTGCTGGCATTGTCGCGCCTGCGCGACGGCGCATGCTGAGGCCTGTTACGGGGTTTCATGCCTGTAAGACGCCGGTACCGGTGATTTGCTGAGTCGTGCAGCTGCGGGATGCTGTCCGGGCTCACGCCGGGCTGGTTGCGCGAGCATCGGGCGGCTCAGGCCAGAGTCAGGATGAGAACCTTCTTGACTGCGGCATCCTCCAGGTCGGCGAGGACCGTGACGTCGTAGGACGCCAGCTCGCGCATGAGCCCGCGAGGGAGGAAAGCGCGGCCGATGTCACCGACAAGCACGTCGGCACCGCGGGACCGCGCACGCCGCAGCAGGCCGAGCGCGCGGTCGGCGAGCTGCCGCTCGTACCAGATGTCGGCGGCGAGCACTAGGTCCGCCCCTTCGCCGTCACCGTCCAGGACATCGCCGGTCACCGCTACGGTGACGTCGTTCGCCGCTGCGTTGAGCGAGATGGCAGCGGCGGCGAACGGGTCGAGTTCGCTGGCCAGCACGCTGGCCGCGCCGGCTCGGGCCGAG
>DASWAA010000471.1:0-5753 GCA_036391385.1 Streptosporangiaceae bacterium | reverse complement strand
GGGTTACGACTACAGCTGGACGGGCCTCGGGCGTTTTTGCGCAGCCGCCGTCACGACGCTGAACCTTGATCGTTTCCACCTCGTCGTGCATGACATCGGCGGCCCGGTCGGATTCGAGCTCGCCGCCGCCTGCCCCGAGCGCGTGGCCTCGCTGACGATACTCAACACAGTTGTCGACGTGATCGGCTGGACCCCTCCGTGGACGATGAGACCGTTCCGCTGGCCCCTGGCCGGGGAGCTCTGGGCGGCGGGCATGGTGCCGCCAGCATTCCGGTTCCTCATGAAGCTGCAGGGAATCGGTGACCTCAGCCACGTGAGCAAGGCCGAACTCGACACCTACCTCGCGCTCATGAAGGGAGATGACCGGGGCCGCGCCTTCCTGAAGGTCTCACGCAGCGCCCAGACAACAGCAGGGAAACAAGAGCTGTACCGCCGGGTCGTGGGAAGCCAGTCCTACCCCGTGCAAGTCCTCTGGGCCGCTCAGGACCCGGCGATGCCCGTCGCCACGTACGGGGAGAAGGCACGAGCCGCGGCCGGGCTGCCCGCCATCGACCGCATACCCGGCAAGCACTTCCCGCAAGAGGACCAGGCACCCGCGATCGCCGCCCGCATCGCCGCCATCGCCGGCCAGTCAGCACGAGGGCGGCCCGAATCCCGAACCTGACGCCTCGTACGCGCTGCGGTCGTCAGGCATGGCCTCGGCCGCGAGATCCGCCGCGATCATCTCCTGATAGCGCGTCACCTCGGCGGCGGTGCGGATCTCGTCCCAGCCAAGCTCGGGTGCCATCAGCACGGCCGCGTGCGGCGCTGCTCCCAGGCCGCGGTCGCGGGTCTCGATCGTGATCCTGGTGCGCCGGGAGAGCACGTCGTCGAGCCTGAGCGCGCCCTCATGCGTGCAGGCGTAGACGATCTCAGCGCCGAGGTAGCCGCCGGAGCCTGGGACGACCTCACCAGCATCCGGCCGTGCCGCGATGAGCTCGAGCAGATCGGTGACGTCCGAGCCGTATCGTCCGAGCAACCGCTCGATCTGGCCGACGGCGAGGCCCGCGGCCTCGGCTATCTGCTGGCGAGCCGCCCAGAGCCGGTGGTATCCCTCGGCGCCGGAGAGCGGCACCTGGTCGGTGCGCGATGCCGGAACAGGGACGCTGGGCACACCTGATACCGCGGCCAGGTCCGCCGCTGCCGTGTCGATCAGATCGCGCGCCATCACCCGGTATGTCGTGTACTTGCCGCCCGCGATCACGCTCAGCCCAGGCACCGACGAGTCGACCGAGTGCTCCCGGCTCAGCCTGGTGGTATCCGAGCCTGCGCCGGCCGCGACCAGCGGGCGCAGGCCTGCGAAGACGCCCTCGATATCGTCGGCGGTCAATGGCTCGCGCAGCAGGTGGTTCACCTTGGCCAGCAGGTATTCGATATCGGCGCGGCTGGCCGCGGGATGGGCCGGGTCGTACGGCCACTCGGTGTCGGTGTCGCCGATCAGCCAGTGATCCCCCCACGGGATCACGAACAGCACGCTCTTCTCGGTCCGGGTCAGCAGCCCGGTGTCCATCGCGATCCGGTCTCGCGGCACGACGATGTGCACGCCCTTGGACGGCCTGACCCTCAGGTCCTGCCCGGCCGCCGCGCTGGTCCACGCTCCGGTGGCAAGCACCACGTGCCTCGCACTGATCCGCAGGTCCGTCCCGGCCATGAGGTCGCGAGCCCGGACGCCTGTCACCCGGCCAGAGTCGGCAAGCGTGCCGTCCATCCGGACGCCCGTCGCCAGCACCGCGCCGTATCCTGCCGCCGTTCTCGCCAGGCAGGCGACCATCCTGGCATCGTCCTCCTGCGCGTCGTAGAACTGGACGCCGCCGACCAGGGCGTCCGGCCGCAGCGCCGGCGCCAGCCGGAGCGCTCCGGTCTTGCTGAGGTGCCGCGCACGCGGAACCGCTCGCCGGCCGCCCATCGTGTCGTAGAGTACGAGCCCGGCGCCTACGTAGGGTCGCTCCCAGACCCGGTGGGTGAGCGGCCACAGGAACGGGACCGGCTTCACCAGGTGCGGCGCGAGCCTGGTGAGCAGCAGGCCGCGCTCGGTCAGCGCCTCGCGGACCAGCCCGAAGTCAAGCATCTCCAGATAACGCAACCCGCCGTGGATCAGCTTGCTCGACTTGCTTGATGCCCCGGCGGCATAGTCCCTGGCCTCGATCAGGGCAACGGTCAGGCCTCTGGTCGCGGCGTCCAGCGCCGCTCCGGCCCCGGTGACGCCCCCGCCGACCACGAGGATGTCGAAGGTCTCGGTGGCCATCCGGCGCAGCGAGGCTGCGCGGTGCTCCGGGCTCAGCGCCATTCCTGTCATGGCGTCTGCCTGCCGTCCTGCGTCGCTGCGCGCCACCGTCGCACCGTGTCGGCGAGCACCAGTTGCCAGCGGTCCCTCGCCGCTCTCCGGTCACTGAGCGACAGGTCCGGCCGGGCAACGTGGTCCGCAGGCAAGGGCAGGCTGGCCAGCGCTGCCTGATCCCACCGGCCGGACCCGAGCCCGGCCAGAGCACCAGCCCCCAGAGCGGTGACCTCGGCCGCGGCCGTCCGTTCCAGGGTCAGGCCAGACAGGTCGGCGATGGCCTGCAGCACTGACTCGTTGCGCCCGAAGCCGCCGTCCACCCTGATCACCCCGAGTGGCCCGGGCAGCGCGGAGCGCACCGCGTCGACCGCGTCCACGATCTGGTGTACCACCCCGACCAGAGCGGCCTCGGCGACGTCGTCGCCGGTGCTGTCCGCTGTCAGCCCGCCGAACTCGGCGGCGGCCAACGGCGTCCAGAGCGGCGTGCCGAGGCCGAAAAGCGCCGGTACGCACCACGGCGCGCTGGTGCGGCCGTCAGGCCCGCCGGACAGGGCACCGGCCCTGATCCGCGGCCACGAGTCAGGGCCGACCGCCCCGAGCTGCCGCAGCCAGGTGGTCACGGCGCCCGCGTTGGGCACGAAGCCCTCCAGCGCATAGGTGGCCTGTTCGCCGATCTGCCAGGCACAGGTCGCGACGACCCCGGCGGGAGCGAGCGGGGGCGGGCTGGTCCCGCTGTTGCACCACAGGAACGCTCCGGTGCCGAGGGTCAGCTTCGTCATTCCCTCGCGCCAGCATCGCTGGCCGAACAGGGCTGCCTGCTGGTCCCCGACGATCGCGCTGACCGGCGCACGTCCGCCGCAGACCGCGGCACGGGTGACGGCGATCCGGCTCGCGGTCGGGGCTATGCCGGGCAGCATCTGCGCGGGGATGTCGAACAGCTCGAGCATCGCGGGATCCCAGCTGCGCGAGGCGAGGTCGAGCAGCATCGTCCTCGCCGCCATCGACGGGTCGGTGACGTGCACGGCGCCGCCGCTGAGGTGCCAGGTAAGCCAGCAGCCGACATCGCCGAACAGCAGCCGGCCGCTGGCCGCCGCCCGGCGTGCGCCCGGGATCTCAGCCAGCAGCCACCGCAGCTTGGACGCGCTGAACGCCGGCTCGAGCGGCAGGCCAGTCCGGGACCGGATGGCCGCCTCGTGGCCGGCCGCGCGCAGCTCGTCGCAGGCACCCGATGCCCTGGTGTCGCGCCAGCTGATCGCCGGGCAGACTGGCTGGCCGCTTGACCGGTCCCAGACCACGAACGTCTCGGTTTGCGCGGCCAGTCCGATCCCGGCGACGTCCGGCCAGCCCGCACCGGCCCGTGCGAGCCCCTCGCTCATCACGGCGAGCACGCCGGCCAGGATCTCGCCCGGGTCATGCTCGACGTGTCCGGCCGACGGGAAGCTGCTGCCAAGCGGCCGGCTGGCCACGGCGACCGGCGTCAGCGCGGCGTCGAGCACCACGCACCGGCTCGACGAGCTGCCCTGGTCGACCGCCAGGATGACGGCAGGCACTAACGGCTCACCCGGCGTCCTGGCTGGCGTCCTGGCTGGCGGCCGGCTCGCCGGCCACGTCGCCGTCCGGGCCGCCGGACGCTGCCGCGAGCACCTGGCGGATCTGCTCGCTCACCGACGGCCCGCCAGGCAGCCTGCCCTCGAAGATGGCGCCGCCGATGGTGAACCCCCATGCGCCCGCGGCTTCGAGCGTTCTGATCTGCTCGAGCGTGGCGACCGACCCGGCGGCGATCACCGGGCCGGCTGACGCCTGCACGACGGCCTTGGTCAGCGCGGCGACATCGGCGCTGGGATGGCGGTAGGCCAGCAGGTCAAGCCCGTAGACGCCATCCAGCGAGGTGATCTCCCTGGCGCTATCGGCGATCTCGCTGATCTCGCCGAGCAGCACGCTCGGGTGCCCCACCACGGTGCCGGGGAACGGGCAGTAGCGCGCGGCCGTCCCGCGCAGCACGCTCAGCCCGTCCAGCGGGTTGGTGCCGCCGAGCACCCAGTCGACCCCGATCTCGGCGGCCGCCGCCAGCGAGGCCAGCTCGGCCTCCTTCGTGGTCGAGACAACCTCCAGCATGACCTCAAGACCGTCCGCGTGCGCTTGCGCGCAGACGTCACGAAGCTCGGCCACGGTCGCGCCGATGTCCTTGAACCCTACGTACCGCAGGCCGCAGTCCCTGATGCCCGCGTAGACATCCAGCGGCGCCCCGACCGTACGGTCATGGTGGGTGAGCATGAACACGAACTCGATCACGGCGACTCCCGTCGTCTGGCTGGCATGGACTCCGCGGCCGGCAGCAGCTGCCCGATCCCGTCGATGACGTAGTCCGGCTGCACGCTAGACCTGGCTACGTCGCGGGCCGCCGTGGCGCCGGACAGCACGAGGATGCTGGTCATGGCGAGCGCCCGGCTCATCGCGACGTCGGTCAGGATGCGGTCGCCGACCATGGCCGCATCTCCGGCCGGGACGCCTAGCCTGGCGTGTACCTCGGCGGCCATCTGCTGCCCGGGCTTGCCGAGTACGGCCTCGGCCCGTGCTCCCGTGCAGGCCTCGACGGCGGCGAGCACGGCTGCGCAGTCAGGCAGGCCGCCGTCGGGAGTCGGGCAGAACGGGTCTGGGTTGGTGGCGACGATCACCGCGCCGTGCTTGTGCACCGCGCGGAACGCGCGCAGCAGCTTGGTGTAGTCAAAGGTGCGGTCGAAGGACACGACGACCACGCCGGCGTCGGACGGCTCCGTGGTGACGGGGATGCCGGCCGCGAGCAGGGTCTGGTCCACCAGCGGCTCGGCCACGGTGAGCACCGCGGCCCCCGGATGCCGCCGCTTCAGGTAGCCGGTCAGCACGCTGAGCGGAGTGACGATCTCCCGCTCCTGCGCCTCAATGCCGAGTCCCCGCAGCAACTCGGCGTAGCTAGCCGCCGATCTCAGCGGGTTGTTGGTCAGGAAGATCAGCCGGGAGCCAGCCTGGCGAATGCTCGCCAGCGTGCCGACCGCACCCGGCAGCGGCTCGTCTCCCAGGTAGACGGTGCCGTCCAGATCGATGACATAGCCGGAGTAGACCCGCGGCGGCCGCCGCAGCAAGGGATGCCTGCTGCCGGACCGGAGTCTCATGGCGCTTCCTGCGGATCCGCGCTCGGTACGCGGCCGCCCGTGCCGCCAGCGCTGGCATCGCCGGCGGCGCGATCCGCGGCGGCCAGGACGGCGCCGACGTCGTCCGGCTCCCAGGCACCCATCAGGGTAGCCAGGTCGGCGACACCGAACCGGCGGCGCTGTAGTGCGCACGAGGTGACCGCCCAGCGGACCTCGTCGTCATCGACGGGATCGGGCAGGTCGCCGAACCTGACCGGCAGGCCCGCCGACCTCAGCGCGGCGGCGAGTGCTCCGGGGTCGGTCAGCAG
>DASWAA010000470.1:0-6437 GCA_036391385.1 Streptosporangiaceae bacterium | reverse complement strand
GATCATTGAAATCCAGCAACCCCCCTATTTCCGGCGAGGTAGGAACCGGCTAAAGTAAATCGCGCGAGCTGCCATGACGGGGTTGTTGCGGGGATACGTCCGCTGGACGTAGCCGGTGAGCTCGGCATCACGGTGGGCCCGTCCTGAGGTAGGTGCGGTGAGCGACGACAAAACTCCGGCGTCGGCCGAGGTCAGCCCGGGCGACATGGTCGCCGGCTATCGGCTCGAAGAGCAGATCGGCCAGGGCGGCATGGCTGTCGTCTACCGCGCCCACGACGAGCGCCTCGATCGGCAGGTAGCTCTCAAGCTGCTCGCCCCAGGACTGGCGGCCGATACCGCGTTCCGGACCAGGTTCATCCGGGAGTCACGGGCGGCGGCGGCCGTCGACCATCCCAATGTCATCCCGGTCTATGACGCCGGAGATGCGGGCAACGTTCTCTTCATCGCGATGCGCTACGTGAATGGCGGCGACGTCCGGTCCCTCATCGCCGATCACGAGCCGCTTCCGCCTGCCCGTGCGTGGAACATCATCAGCCAGGTCGCGGCCGCGCTCGACGCCGCCCACGAGCGCAACCTCATCCACCGCGACGTCAAGCCGGCGAACATGCTGCTCGACGGCGGTGGCAGGACCGACGCGCAGCGCCGCCGCGACACCGGCGACGGGCCGCAGGACCACGTGTACCTGTCCGACTTCGGGATCAGCAAGCAGAGCTTCGCGAGCCATCTGACCTCCACCGGGCAGTTCGTCGGAACGCTCGACTACATCGCGCCCGAGCAGATCGAAGGTCACGGCATCGATGGCAGGACCGACCAGTACTCACTGGCCTGCACCGCGTTCGAGCTGCTCAGCGGGGGACCGCCGTACGAGCGCTCGCTTGGCCTGGCCCTGATCAACGCGCACTTGTCGGAGAATCCGCCGTCTCTGGTCGTCCGGCGTCCCGAGCTTCCCTCGAACGTCGACCTGGTGATGGCCAAGGCGATGGCCAAGGCCCCCGCGCGGCGTTACCCGACGTGCTCGGCGTTCGCGGCGGACCTGGGCCGGGCTCTGGGACTCGCTCAGGGACCGCTCGAAGTCAGCACGCCCGTGCCAGGCGGCCCCGGCGCGGACGACACGGGCCAGGTCAGGCCGTGGCCCGCCACCGAGCTGGCGCAGACCCCGCCCGGGGGGACAGATCGCATCCCTGATCAGTCCGCGCAGGGCACGGTCGCGGCCGTTCCTGGCGCCGGTCAGGCGCAGTGGCCGGCCGAGCTCGCCGGCTCGCCGCACGCGGCGGCGCAGCCCGGCATGGCCGCGCAGCCCGGCATGGCCGTCCCCGGCATGGCCGTCCCCGGCATGGCTGGCCAGCCAGGACTGGCGGGGCAGGCGGGAATACCGGGGCAGGCGGGGCCCGGGGGACAGCAATGGCCCGCCGGGACCTGGCCCACCGGTGGCGGCGGCGGTCAGGCCGGCCCGTACGGGCAGCATCCGCAGTATCCGACCTATCCGCCAGGGGGCGCACAGACCGGGCCAGGCTGGCCCGGCTACCCGCCTGGGCAGCCGCCGAAGCGCTCTCGCGCCATGCTCATCGGCATCCTGATATCGACGCTGGTCATCGCGGCGGCAGCGATCGTCGTCGCCAAGATCGTCGTCGGCTCCGGCGGTACAGGCCGCACCGCCTCCAGCACGTCGACCATCTCGACCACCCCGCCGACATCCTCATCACCGCCTGTCTCGCCAGTCAGCTCGACAGCCCAGAGCCAGGCGGACGCCGTGGCGAGTCTGCTGCAGAACAGCACCAGCACTCATACGGGGCTCCAGGCAGCGGTGCTCGATATCGAGGACAACTGCCAGTACCTTTCGGCCGGGCAGTTCGCCAGTGACGTGTCGACCATCCAGAGCGCCGCCAGCCAGCGCCAGTCCGAATACACCCAGGCGCAGAGTCTCGATATGAGCGCGCTTCCGAGCGGAGGCAATCTCAAGTCCGAGCTGATGGACGCACTGTCGCACTCGCTGCAGGCGGACAACGACTTCGTGACCTGGGCACAGCAAGAGCAGGCAGGCTGTTTCGTGTCGAACCAGTCGGCCGCCTATGTCGCGGCCGGCAGTGAGTCGCAGCGGGCGACGGCAGCCAAGCAGAGCTTCGCCAGCCTCTGGAACTCGCAGATAGCCCCCGCATACAACGAGCCCACCATCGACTCCGGCAGCCTCTAGCTCGAAAATCGGCGGGACCTGCCGCAGGCGCGGCCCAGCCTGGCGCAGGTCAGGACGTCGTCTTTGGTGGCCAGTGACCGGTCAGGAACCGGATGATCGCGGCCTCGAGTGCGCGGGCTATCTCGCGCTGCACTTTGGGCGAGGTCAGCAGCGCGGCATCGGCAGGATTAGGCATGTTGCCGCACTCGATCAGTACCTTCGGTACGGTCGTCAGATTGAGCCCGGCCAGATCGTTGCGGAGTATGTATCCGTCGTGCCCGTAGTAGGTCGACACGCCGAACGGCGTATCGCTGAGAAACGCCTGGTGGACGTCGCTGCCGAAACGCAGGGACGATCCGATGACGGCGTTGTTGGGACCATCCGCGATCGGCTCGAGCACGGTGAAGCCTCGTCCTGATGTCGGTCCCCCGTCGGCATGGATGTCGATGGCCACGTTGGCGTGTGCGTTATTGAGGATCCTCGCGCGCCTGTCGACACATGGCCCCACGCCATTGTTGCTGTACCGGGTCATCACCACCCGGGCACCGTCCTTGCGCAGGTCGGCCTTCAGATATCTGGCGACATTGAAATTGAACAGCGCCTCGGTGTAACCGCTGGCTGTCTGGGTTCCCGTGGTGTCGCAGGTCTCACGCTCCCTGCCATTCCAGATGATCTGGTTCAGGTAAGCCGGATTGGCAAAGTTCTGACCGTTGTGACCCGGGTCGATGCCGACGGTCATCCCGGCGAGCACCTTCGGTCGCGGCGTGGTGACGGGAGAGGCGTGGCTAGGTCCAGGTGAGTGCGGCCGCGGGCTACGGTGCGCGGCGACCGAGGTCTTCGGGGTGACCGACGCGGTCGGCGTGGCCGGGGAAGTGCCGAAGAGGACAAAGGCACCGGCGATGAGGCCGCCGGCCACCGCCACCGCGAGTAGCGTCCTGACGCGCCAGCGTCGGCGCGCGGCCCTGACCCGTCGCATCTCTCGCCGGGAAGAACCGTATGGATCCCGCCGGGAGTGACCGTAGGAGTCCCGGCCAGATCCGCCGTATGGATCAGACACCGACTGCCTCCCGTCCGGGCGTCACCAGATCAGTGGCCAGCGAGGAATCGGATGATCGCGTCCTGCAGCGCTAGCGCGATCGACCGCTGGACTTTGGGTGAGGTCAGCAGACGTGCGTCGGTACGGTTGTTCATGTTCCCGCACTCGATAAGGACCTTGGGCATCGTGGTGAGATTTAGTCCTGCCAGGTCGTTGCGGAAGATATATCCATCGTGGCCGTAGTAATCGCTGACCGTCATGACGGTGTGCCGCTGGAAGGCCAGGTGGACGTCCTGGCCGAAACGGATCGACGACTTGATGACCTTGTCATTAGGGCCATCCGCGACCGGCTCTAGCACGGTGAATCCGCGGCCCGTCGACGGACCGTAATCCGCGTGGATGTCGATGGACACGTTGGCATGCGCGCCATCGAGTATCTTGGCCCGCCGGTTGACGCAGGGACCGATGCCAGTATTGGTCGTCCTGGTCAGCACTACCTTCGCGCCGAGTTTCCGCAGGCTCGCGGCAAGGTACGTGGCGACGTTGAAATTGAATCGCGCCTCGGTGTAGCCACCAGCGGTCTGCGTACCCGTGGTATCGCAGTCCTCCCACGCCCGGCCGTTCCACACCTGCTTGCTCAGGAACGCGGGGTCGGTCCAGTTCCGGCCATTATGGCCCGGATCTATCCCGATGATCTTCCCGGCGAGCGGCAGCGACCCGGCAGTACCGTGCGCCGCGGGCGGCGGCGCGGCGCTCGCGACCGCGCCGGTTGCCAGCAGACCGGACGTGCAGACTGCGGCGAGCAGGCCGGCTAGTGCCTTGCCGGTATTGCGCCTTACCCGGGGACGGACGCGATCCACGAACATTCTCCTCCAACGACGCATAAGTCGATCACGGGTCGCCACGTCGGCAATAGCGCATCTATGAGCATAGTGACGACGGCCGCGCCCTGGAGCGGAACAGTTCAGCCGACAATGCCGCGGCCGCTGATCAGGGACTCGGCGATGACGGTACGGAGGATGTCGTTGGTGCCCTCGCCGATCACCATCAGCGGCGCATCACGGTACAGACGCTCCACGGTGAACTCCTTGGAGTAGCCGTAGCCGCCATGTACCTGCATCGCGCTGAACGCGCATTCGTACGCGACTTCCGAGGCATAGACCTTCGCCAGGCCAGACTCCAGGTCGGCGCGCTTGCCCGCGTCGGCCTGCGAGGCTGCCCAGTAGGTCAGCAGCCGGGCAGCCTGGAGTTTCATGGCCATGTCGGCCAGCTTGAGCTGCACGGCCTGGAAGCCGCCGATCTTCTGGCCGAAGGCCTCGCGCTGCCCCGCATAACGCAGCGCCTGGTCGTAAGCCTCCTGCGCCACGCCGACCGCCCGGGCGGCGATGTTGATCCGGCCCTTCTCCAGTGCCGAGAGTACCTGCTGCAGCCCGCGGCCCTCGGACCCGCCAAGCAGGCTGGTCACCGGCACCATCACGTCGTCAAGCACGATCTCGCAGGTCTCAGGTCCGCGGTAGCCAAGCTTCGGCAGGTCCCTGGTCACCTCGAACCCGTCGGCAGAAGGGTCGACGAGGAGCACAGACATGCCCTTATGCGCGGGGGATGCCGACGGGTCGGTCTTGACGAGCACGGGCAGCGGGTTCGCGTGCCTGGCGTTGGTGATCCAGGTCTTCCGGCCGTTGACCACGTAGTGGTCGCCGTCCCGGCGCGCGGTCGTCGCGATCCCCTGCAGGTCACTGCCGGCGCCTGGCTCGGTCAGGGCGATGCCGGTCCGGCGCTGCCCGGTCGCGAGTCCGGGAAGGTAGGCGCTCTGCTGCTCCGGCGTCCCGTATCTGGCGATCATCCAGCAGGACAGCGAGTGACTGCCGATGATGCCGGCCACTCCCATCCAGCCGCGGGAGATCTCCTCGAAGACGACTGCGAGAGAGACCATGTCCGCCGCCATGCCGCCGTACTCCTCAGGGATGAGCAGTCCGAACAGGCCAAGCTCCGCCATGGTGGCGACGATCTCGTCGGGATAGCGGCCGGACTCCTCCCATTCCCTGGCGACCGGCCTGATCTCAGCGTCGACGAACGACCGGATCGTGTCACGCAGCAGCCGCTGCTCATCCGACAGCTCAAAATCCATCCGGGCTCCTGATTCCGCTGGTACGAGTGGTCAGCCAGGTCGTGCCGCTAGAAATCAGACATTACGGCATGCCGCCGTCGCCGTCAGCGTCCCGCTCAGCCGACGGTCCCTGGCGGCCACTGGCCGGTGAGATAGCGCACGATAGCGGCCGACAGCGCGGCGGCGATCTGCTGCTGGCCTGCTGGCGACGCCAGCACGGCCGCGTCGGCGGAATTGCGCAGGTTCCCGCACTCGATCAGGACCTTCGGGACGGTTGTCAGGTTCAGCCCGGCGAGATCGTTGCGGAAGATGTAGCCGTTGTGACCGTAGTAGTCGCTGGGCCGCAGCGAGGTGTCAGCCAGGAAAGCCTGGTGGACGTAGCTGCCGAACAGCAGGGATGAGCCGATCACCTTGCTGTTCGGCCCGTCGGCGACTGGCTCGAGCACGGTGAATCCGCGGCCGCTGCTCGGACCGCCGTCGGCGTGGATGTCGATCGCCACGTTCGCGTGAGTCTTGTCGATGATCTCGGCCCGCTTGTTCACGCACGGGCCGATGCCGTGGTTACCCGTGCGCGTCAGCACCACCTGGGCACCGTCCTTGCGCAGGTCGGCGGCCAGGTACATCGCCACATTGAAGGTGAACTGCGCCTCGCTGTAGCCGCTGGCGGTCTGGGCACCCGTGGTATCGCAGTTCTCCATGGTCCGGCCGTTGAACACCTGGTGCGCCAGGAACGCCGGGTCGGTGTAGTTCAGGCCGTTGTGGCCGGGGTCGATCCCGACGACCTTGCCGGCGAGCAGGGTCGACGTGGACCCGCCGGTCACCGGCTGGACGCCGGAGTGCGCCCACGGGCGGGTGAAGCCGATCGCACCGCTTCCAGCGTAAGGCTCGATCCGGACGTCAAGGCCGGCGGACGGGGCATCGATCATCAGGCCATTGCCGACCACGATCCCGACGTGGCCTGGGGCCCTCGTCGTCCCGTCGGCGCCGGCGAAGAAGACCAGGTCGCCGGGCTGGACCTGGCTTGGGCTGACTCGCGGGCCCCAGACCCATTGCTGGTCCGCGGTCCTCGGGATGTCCACGCCCGCGGCGCGGTAGGCCATCATCGTCAGTCCCGAGCAGTCGAA
>DASWAA010000469.1:0-6072 GCA_036391385.1 Streptosporangiaceae bacterium | reverse complement strand
GTTCGGCCTGCGGCAGTCGCAGAAGGCCGGACCGCCGGACGTGAAATTCATTTTCGGCCGCCCGGGAATGATCCCGCTGGCCGGTGACTGGAACGGTGACGGCAGGGACGGCGTCGGCTATTACAACCCGAGGACCGGCATCTTCAACCTGCGCAACAGCCTGTCGCACGGGCCAGCCTGGGTATCGTTCAGGTTCGGCCCGCCGCACATGGTCCCGGTCGCCGGTAACTGGAGCGGAACGGGCCGCCGGGACAGCGTCGGCTACTACGACCCGAAGACCGGAATGTTCTACCTGCGCGACCGGCTGAGCACGGGGCCGGCGACCACGGTGGCCAAGTTCGGCCCGACAGGCATGGTTCCGCTGGCCGGACAGTGGTTCGGGGCCTAGCCGAGAACCGGGGCCGTAGCGTTACCCGTATGACTCAGACAACCCAGGATCGCGACCGGGCGGACCGGGCGGACCGGGCGGACCGGCAGCTCATCGACGCGATCCGCGCTCTCGGGGCAGGGGCCGGGGGGCCGGTCCCCGGTGCAGTCCCCAGTGCAGTCCCCAGTGCGGCGCCCGGTGCGGCGCCCGGCGGATCCGCGGCATCGGGCGGCGTCGACCGGCCGGTCCGTGCTGGCAGCACCCTGACCGTGCGGCTCTGCCTTGACCTGTTCGACGCGCAGCTAGCGAGCCGGCATCTGGACGAGGCCGCACGCTGGCTGCGCAGTCGCGGCACGGGGTTCTACACCATCGGCTCGGCCGGCCACGAGAGCAACGCGGGGGTAGCCGCGGCGCTGAAGCTGACTGATCCGGCGTTGCTGCACTACCGGTCCGGTGGTTTCTACCAGGTCAGGGCCGCTCAGGCCGGCCGCGCCGAGGACGGCATCAGGGATGTGCTGCTCGGCCTGGCCGGTGCGGCCGCCGAGCCCATCGCCGGCGGTCGGCACAAGGTCTTCGGCCACCGTGAGCTGAACGTGATCCCGCAGACCTCCACGATCGCCTCGCACCTGCCCAGGGCGGTCGGCCTCGCCTTCGCCATCCCCCGGGCTGGCCGAATCGGGGCCGCCACCCCGTGGCCGGCCGGCTCGATCGTGGTGGCCAGCATCGGGGACGCGTCGGCCAACCACTCCACGACGGCCGGCGCGCTCAATACCGCCGCCTACTGCGCCTACCAGAGGCTGCCACTGCCGCTGCTGATCGTCTGCGAGGACAACGGCCTGGGAATCAGCGTGCGCACGCCGCCTGGCTGGATCGCGGCTGCCCTGGGCGGCCGGCCCGGCATCCGGTACGCGTTCGCCGACGGCACGGACCTGGCCGCCGTCTACGACACCACGGCTGAGCTTGCTGAGCATGTGCGCGGCGGGCGCGTCCCGGCGATCCTGCACCTGTCGACAGTGCGATATGGCGGGCACGCGGGCTCGGACGTGGAGTCGGCCTACCGTTCCGCGGCAGACATCGCTGCCGACGTCCGCCGCGATCCGCTGCTCGGCACCGCCAGGCTGCTTGTCGCCGCGGGCGTGCTCACCGCCGGCCAGGTGCTCGACCGCTACGACGAGGTCAGGGCCAAGGTGCTCCGGCTGGCCGAGGAGATCGAGGGCTCGCCGGGGCTGCAGTCGGCGGACCAGGTGATGGCACCGCTGGCTCCGCGCCGCCCCGGCGCGGTGGCCGCCTCGATCGGGCCGGCCAGCTCGCTGGCCAGGCAGCGTGCCTTCGCCGGCCGGCTGCCGGAGGACGAGGGGCCGCTGACGCTGGCTCAGGCGATCAACCGGACGCTGGCCGACGAGCTAGCGGCCTGCCCGACGATGCTGGTGTTCGGTGAGGACGTGGCACGCAAGGGCGGTGTCTACGGCGTCACACGGGGCCTGCTCAGTGCCTTCGGCGCCGGACGAGTCTTCGACTCGCTGCTCGACGAGCAGTCGATACTCGGCCTTGGCCTGGGCGCGGGCCTGGCCGGCCTGCTGCCGGTACCGGAGATCCAGTACCTGGCGTACCTGCACAACGCGGCCGACCAGCTTCGCGGCGAGGCGGCCACCTTGTCCTTCTTCTCGCAGGGTCAGTACCGCAACCCGATGGTGGTGCGGATCGCCGGGCTCGCCTACCAGAAGGGATTCGGCGGGCACTTCCACAACGACAACGCCGTGGCCGCCCTGCGCGACATCCCTGGCCTGATCGTCGCCTGCCCGGCCCGGCCGGACGACGCTGCGGCCATGCTGCGGACCTGCCTGGCCAGCGCCCGTGCCGACGGCAGCGTCTGCGTCTTCCTCGAGCCGATCGCCCTGTACCACGAGCGTGACCTGCACGAGCCGGGCGACAATGGCTGGCTGGCGCCGTACGACCCGCCGTGGCTGTGGGCGCGCGGGCACGTGCCAGTCGGCCGCGGCCGGGTGCATGGCGACGGCACCGACCTGACCATCGTCACGTTCGGCAACGGGCTGCGGATGAGCCAGCGCGCCGCGGCCAGGCTCGCCGCTGATGGCATCGGATGCCGGGTGCTCGATCTTCGCTGGCTCGCGCCGCTCCCGGTGGACGACCTCGTGCGTGCGGCATCGGCGACCGGGGCGGTACTCGTCGCCGACGAGACCAGGCGGACCGCAGGGGTAGGCGAGGGCGTGGTCACCGCGCTGGTGGCGGCCGGGTTCGCCGGACCGATCGCCCGGGTGGCCAGCGAGGACAGCTTCGTGCCGCTCGGCGATGCCGCCTGCACCGTCCTGCTATCGGAGCAGGCGATCGAGGCGGCAGCGCGCGAGCTACTGCACTGAACGGTGCTGGCTGCTCAGCGGCCGACGGCTGCGGCTGTGAGTTCCTTGCCTGCCGCGAGAGCCAGCCGCATCGGCGGGCGCTCGATCAGCAGTTCTGAGTACTCTTCCAGGCGCACGCCCCTGGCGGCCGCCACCGCGTGCAGGTACGAGCCGACCTCGGCGTCGGCCCAGAAGGCATCGACCGGGTCGGCGCCCGGCTCGGGCCTGCGCTGCATCGCCCGGGTGAGGACGGCACGCAGCACGGCGTAGCCCATCCGGCTGAGGTTGCCGAGATCCTGGTGCCTGTTCTTACGCATGCCGGCGTCGACCTGGGCCATGGCTGGCAGCCCGCAGACGCCGAGCACGTCGATGAGCATGCCGACCTCGACGGCGTAGCCGCTGAAGAAGGGAACCGAGAACATCAGCTCCCTGGTACCGCCGAACTCCCCGGCGAGCGGCTGGACGAAGCCGGCCAGCTCGGGGAACAGGAGATTGAGCGCGGGCTTGGCGGTGAGCTCGGTCACGCGGCCGCCGCCATCCGGGACGGTAACGGTCTCCTGGGTATAGGGCCGACGATAGGCGGCCTTGACGAACTGGATGTCCGGCTTGGCGATCAGACAGCCCACGACGCCGGTCACGAGCTGCCGGGAGAAATTGCCGGTGTCGGTATCGGCGAAGGCGACAAGGTCGCCGGTGGCCACCGAGAGTCCGCGCCACATGGCATCGCCCTTGCCCTGAGCAGGGCCGTATTCGGGCATCAGCGCGTTTTCCGAGTACACCTCGGCGTTATGGCGGCGGGCTAGGCGAGCGGTGCCGTCGGTGGAGTCGGCATCGACGACGATCACCTGATCGATCAGGCCGATCTCGGGTAGCTGCAGCTGGGCGACCTCGTCGAGCACCGAGTCGATGGTCTCGGCGACGTTGCGCGTGGGAAGGATCAGGGAGACTGACAGCTCTCGTGCCCGCTTGACCCGCCCGAGCTCGCGGGCGCTGCCGAGCTCGCGGTAGTGGAAGCTGTGGGATCGAAACCAATCATGAGTCTGCATAAGGCTCTCCTCGTCATCCGGGGCGGGCCATTCCATAGTCGATATACGTTTTATGGTCCGTACTAATTATTTTACGGTCTATACTAATTAACATGTTCTTACGCACTATCATACTGCAATCTGCGATAATTACGAAGTGACGGCGGATTCGATCAAGCAGATACTACAGATTGCGCAAGGTGCGCGGATGATAATGCGAATACTCCTGGCCAGAAAGTGAATATGCGCAGGTAGGGTGCTTAAAATCCACCCCACGCCGCCGTGCCGGGCAGCGCTGCGCAGCCCTGCCGCCGCCGGAATTCGGCAACTGGCATGGTCTCTCGTCCGGCCCGCTACGCATAGCTACCCGTGTCCGGTCTATCCTCTGCCTATGAACTTGCACTCCACCGTCGGCGGCCCCGCACTTGCTCAGCAGCGGCACCTGGTAACTGAGATTCCCGGCCCGGTCTCGCGTGAACTGCTCGAGCGCAGGCAGCGGAGCGTCGCGCGCGGCCTCAGCCACGTCCTGCCGATCTTCGTCACCGCGGCCGGCGGCGGCGTCCTGATCGACGCGGACGGCAACTCGCTGATCGACTTCGGCTCCGGCATCGCGGTGACGTCGGTGGGCAACAGCGCCGAGCTCGTCGTCAGCCGGGTCACCGAGCAGGTAGCGCACTTCACCCACACCTGCTTCATGGTGGTCCCGTACGAGGGCTACGTGGAGGTCTGCGAGGAGCTGAACCGGCTGACCCCGGGGACGCACGAGAAGCGGTCGGCGCTGTTCAACTCCGGCGCAGAGGCAGTGGAGAACGCGGTCAAGATCGCGCGGCACGCCACCGGCCGGCAGGCCGTGGTCGTGTTCGAGCACGCCTATCACGGCCGTACGAACCTAACGATGGCGATGACCGCCAAGAACATGCCATACAAGGACGGCTTCGGCCCGTTCGCCGGCGAGGTGTACCGGGCGCCGATGGCCTATCCGTTCCGCTGGCCGGGCGGTCCCGAGAGGTGCGCGGCGCAGGCACTGGAGGTCGTGACCAGCCAGATCCATACTCAGGTCGGCGAGAACCGGGTGGCTGCGGTCGTGATCGAGCCGATCCTGGGCGAGGGCGGGTTCATCGTGCCGCCCCCGGGATTCCTGCCCGGGCTGGCCGAGTACTGCAAGGAGCACGGGATCGTCTTCATCGCCGATGAGATCCAGTCGGGCTTCTGCCGCACCGGTGACTGGTTCGCCTGCGACCACGAGGGCGTCGTGCCAGACCTGGTGACAACGGCCAAGGGCATCGCCGGCGGCCTGCCGCTGGCCGCTGTCACCGGCAGGGCCGAGATCATGGACGCGGTGCACGCCGGCGGGCTCGGCGGCACCTATGGCGGCAACCCGGTCGCGTGCGCCGCCGCGCTCGGCTCGATGGAGACAATGGCCAAAGAGGACCTGCCGGCGGCGGCCCGCCGGATCGGCGACATCATGCTGCCGAGGCTGCGGAAGCTGGCCGAGCAGTACCCGGTGATCGGCGACGTCAGAGGCCGGGGCGCCATGATCGCGATCGAGCTAGTCAGGCCCGGCACGATCGAGCCGGACGGCGCGGCGGCATCGAAGGTCGCCAGGACCTGCCACGCGAACGGCCTGATCGTGCTGACCTGCGGCACCTACGGTAACGTGCTGCGCTTCCTGCCGCCGCTTGTCATCAGCGAGGAACTGCTGAACGAGGGCCTCGGCGTGCTCGAGGAGGCGTTCGCGGCACTGTAGTTCGCGGCACTGAAGATCGCTCGGCACTGCCAGTCCGGTAGTGCGGATTCCGGCATTTGCAGATACTGACAAGCCGGCAATTGACGGACTGATCATTGCATGTTACTGGTGGGTAGTAAGGGTTCCCCCGCCTGCCCACACAGGAGCCGTGCCCATGTCCCTGCTATCACGTCGCCTTCGCCTGCCCGCTGCTCTGGTCACCGCCGCGTTCGCCGGACTGAGCGGCTTCGCCGCTATCGGCCCGGCCAGCGCGGCCGGCACGATCAACTACGTCGCCCTCGGCGACTCCTACTCCTCAGGAGACGGAGCCGGTAGTTACTCCGACGGTTCCTGCCTGGAGAGCGCCTACGCCTACCCAGTGCTCTGGCACAACAGCCACGGCGGTACCTTCACCAACGCCACCTGTGCCGGAGCGACCACGTCGGACGTCATCAACAGCCAGCTTGGCGGGCTCAGCGCGAGCACGACGCTGGTCACGATCACGATCGGCGGTAACGACGTCGGTTTCGCCAACGTCATGACCACGTGCGTTCTCTCGTCGACGAGCACCTGCGTGGCCGCCGTCAACAACGCCGA
>DASWAA010000468.1:0-9225 GCA_036391385.1 Streptosporangiaceae bacterium | reverse complement strand
TACTAGCAGAGGGAGAACGACATGTACGACCCACCTGGCTACCTGTGGGCGATGACCATCGCCGGAATCACCGCGGTCCCGGTCCTGACCTGCGTCGTGCTGTACGGCGGTGCGAAACGCGCCGAACTGGGCCGAAGGCGGGCGGCGCTGCTCGCCGGGGGTGCGGCGGTCGTCTTCGGCGGCTGGTTCACCGCCAGCGCCGTGATCGCGGGTCATGGCTGGTACCACACGCGGCTCGGCCATCAGGTGCCGTGGCTGCCGGTCGCGGTGTTCGGCTTCCTCGGCACGCTGCTGGCGCTCAGCCGGATCCCGGCGGTGGCGCGCGCCCTGGCGGCTCCGGGCATGGTGAGCCGTCTCGTGCTTCCGCACTCGTTCCGGGTGGCCGGGGTGGTCTTCCTGCTCACCATGGCCATCGGTCATCTGCCCGCGCTGTTTGCCCTGCCCGCCGGTCTGGGCGACATCGCCGTCGGTATCGCCGCGCCGCTGGTCGCGCGCAGGCTCGCGCAGGGCACCGGCCGCCGCGCCGCCCTGCGGTTCAACGCGTTCGGCATCGCGGATCTGGTCGTGGCCCTGACCCTCGGCGCCCTCACCGGATATCAGCTCATCAACCTCGCGCCGTCCGGGGCACCGATCAGCGAGCTCCCGCTCGTGCTGATCCCGACGGCCGTGGTACCGCTGCTGCTCGCCCTGCACATCACGTCCGTGCTCGCGCTGGTCCGAGGTCCACGTTCGCAGTCAGCCAGCGCCCCGCGCACTGCCGACGTGACGCCGCTTACCGCCGTGGCGCGAGGCGACGCATCCCGTGCCCGATGACGTACTAGACGCTGAGGAGAAGACAATGCAGCTCACGATCGATGCGCTCAAGGAGGCGGCGGCCTGGCCGAACGCCGACCAGCGCACCACTGTCGTACTCGCGAGCCAGCTCATGGCCGCCGAGCTCTACCAGGAGGGCTTCGACTATTTCGCTGCCCGCTCGGACCGCGCGCGGTGATGCCCTATCTGGTGACGCGCGATCACCTCATCCAGCGCGTCCACCGCCAGCGGACCGGATACTGGCATCCCGGCGGGGAAGGCATCGAGCACTTCACGCCGGCCGAGCTGGCCGCCGCCGCTGACCTGCTCGGCGGCGGAACCGCGGCCGCCTTCCGCGCCGCGGCCAGCAGGCTGATCCGGCGCGGCGAGCACGCGCTCGCGCTGCGGATCGTCGATCTGGGACTGATCAGCCACCCCGGCACGCCCGAGCTAGCTGACCTCCGGCAGGACGTCCTGCGGCGGCTGGTCGAACGCCACCAGCAGCTCAACCCCTTCAAGTTCGTCTACTATGCGGGCCTCGCCGATCTCGAGCTGGCGCCGGCCGGCTGATTTCCGGATCCGCTCGCACCCCGGGCCCTGGCGGTATCACCGCGTCGTCAGGGCCGCGGGGAGCTGCGACCGCGTCACGCGGTGCCGGCCTGCTCCTGTGACCATGCGTACAGGGCGTCGTACATCGGGGTCTGGAGGTCGATCTTGCGATGATCGGAGGTCCCGTGCAGCAGCGCGAACCCCTGCGCGATCGCGTAGAGCCCTGGGCCTTCCGGCGAGGTGCCGCGGTCTTCGGAGACGTCGGCCGCGTGCACGATCTCCGCGAGGCGGACCAGCGCCGCATCTCCGCCGAGTCCGAACTCCTCGACCAGCACGTCGAACGAGCACTTGCCGTCCCGGTGGGTGTACCGCGCGCCCGGAGCGTCGTAGGACAGGGCGCCCTCCCGCTCGGCCACCTCGAGTACCTCGTCGCGCGGGACGAACAGGAACTCGGCCCCGGGATCGATGAACCGCCTGATCAGCCACGGGCAGGCGATCCGGTCGACCTTGGCGTTATCCCTGGTAACCCACTTCATCGCGTCGCTCCGTTCTGTTCGGTGAGACCAGCAGCCCGGACCGGCTGCCTGAGGGTCAGGGGAAGATGGCGGGCCCACGCCCACAGGGCCAGGTCGTAGCCGGCCTTGATCGTGCCAGCGACGACGAGCGGGGCGCCCAGAGCGACCTGCTGCAGCACGCTGGCGACGAGCGGTCCGAGCGGCCGGACGGTGTACCTGGCGGCGTTGGTCAGCCCCGCGGCCGCTGTCCGCTCCTGCGGCTCGACGACCGCCATCACCAGCGCCTGCCGGGTGGGCACGTCCATCTGCGACAGCGTGGTCCGTGCCAGCAGCAGCGCCGCTGCCAGCGCGAACCCTGGCGCGAACGCGACGGCGGCCAGCAGCAGGTTGCTCGGCAGGTGGGTGCCGACCATCGTCGCGATCAGACCGAACCGGCGGGCTAGTCGCGGCGCCAGGGCGACTGAGATCGCCTGGACCGCCGATACAGCGAAGAACAGCCACCCCAGGGCCGCCACCGGAACGTGGTAGCGCTCGGAGAAGTAGTACGACAAGAACCCGGTCGTGACCAGGCCGCCGCCTGCGGCGTCCACAGCGAACAGGCCCGCCATTCGCCTGACTACCGGGCCCGACCGGTCCAGCCGTCGCCGTGCCCGCCGGGGAGGCGCCGAGGCTATCGCGGTCTCCGGCGCGGCTTCCACCGCGGGCGACAGCCGCAGCGCGATCAGCACCCCGGTAAGTCCGACCGGTACCAGCGCGGCGAACAGCCAGTCGCTCCGGGCCGCGCCCGGGCCGTGATCCAGACCGGGGAGAGTCACCGCCAGCGAGCCCAGTGCCCCCGCCACCGCCCCGACCATGTTGTACCTGCCGTACACCGCCGACGTACCTGCGTCCTCGGTCGCCAGCATCGACTGCTCCAGCGTGGTCGCCGGGCCGTTATCCACGACATCGGTCGACAGCGTCCCCGTCAGGGCCACGGCCAGCAGCACCCACAGCGGCGCCCCGGACGCTACCACCAGGCCCGCGATCCCGATCCCGGCGAAGAACAGTCCGTAGCAGCGCCGGCGACCGGTCCGGTCCGCGAACCATCCCGCCATCAGGCTGGCCAGCGCCGTCCCGGCGATCAGCGCCGTCAGTACCAGCCCCGCCTGCAGCGGACTGAAACCCCGCGCCGCCAGCAGGGCCCCGAGCAGCACGGCGGTGAACCCGTACCCGACCGCCCGGACCCCCTGCCCGGCGATCAGCAGCCGCGCGTCACCGCTCAGCCGGGGTCGGCCCGCCGCGGGCGATCTATCCTGCACTGACGGTCACCTCGCCTCCACCTCCGCGTGACGCCGTCAGGAGACCTGGCCTAGCAGCGCTGTAACGACGGCACTGAGCGGCGCCGCCAGTTCCTGCTCGCTGGCGGAGGCGAGCGGTTCCAGCGGGGTGGACCACGAGCGCATCAGTGTCATGCCGATCGCGATGGCCAGGGTCAGCTGCGCGCGCAGGACGAGGTCAGCATTCCCCGCGGTGACTGCCTCGCGAGCCGCGAGTCCGGCCAGCTTCTCCGCGTAGGTCCTGAGCACGCCGACGCGGAGCCGTTCGGCCCGCTCGTCGCCAGATGATCTCAGCAGGATGAGCAACGGCTCGTCGTCGAGCCGCCCGCCGGACATGGTGACCGTCGTCTGACGGGCGATGACTCCGGCAATCTCGCCGAGGCCGGTCACCCCGCCGGCGGCCAGCCGTAGCTCGTCGACAGCCGATTCGACACAAGCCTCGAACAGGCCTTCCTTAGAGTCGAAGTACCGGCTGATGAGCGCGATGTTGACGCCGGCGTCCTTCGCGATTTCCCGGACTGTCGTAGCGGCGTAGCCGTGCAGCGCGAACCGGCGCCGGGCCGTCCTGAGCAGCAGGGCGCGCGTCCTGGCGGCGTCGCGGGGCCTGGCGGCCCCGGCGCAGGCGCTGTCGGACGCCCGGTGCTCCAAGCTCGGAGCGGGCGCTCGTCGCCGTGGTTGCCCGGTCACGATTCTCCTCGCTCTCGCGGCTAGCGTAGTCCTGGGGATGACTGCAGTAAACGCCTGTTGACATACTGCAGGCGTCCTCCTATTGTTGTCAACAAGCGTTTACTTCTGGGGAGATTGCTCATGGCCAAGATGGCAACGGAGACTGCCGCGGGCTCGCCGTCCGGAGCGAAGATCCGCACGGGCCGTCATGCCAGCACGACGCTCATCGTGCTGTTCCTGTCGCTCGCCGGCCTCTCCTTCGCGGTGCTGCAGTCCCTGGTGGCGCCGGCCATCCCTGCCATCGCCACCGACTTGCGCACCTCGACAGGCAATGTCAGCTGGGTGCTGACCGCCTACCTGCTGTCCGCTTCGGTGCTCACCCCGATACTCGGGCGGCTTGGCGACATGGTCGGCAAGCGGCGGGTGCTGCTAGTGGTGCTCGTGATCCTCGGCGCGGGCACGCTGCTGGCCGCCCTGGCGACCAGCCTGCCCGTCCTCATCGCCGCACGGGCGGTGCAGGGCGCCGCCGGCGCGATCCTGCCGCTGTCCATCGGAATCGTCCGCGACGAACTGCCGCGCGAACAGGTCGGCGTGACCGTCGGGCTGCTGTCCGCCGTGTTCGGCGTGGGCGCCGGCGTCGGTATCGTGGCCGCCGGCCCGATCGTCGAGCACCTGTCCTGGGAGTGGCTTTTCTGGTTCCCGCTCGTGCTGATCGTCATCGCGCTGGCTGGTGTCATCTTCGGCGTGCCGGAGTCCCCGGTCCGCACGCCCGGGCGGCTTGACCTGCTGGGCGGGGCCATCTTGTCGATCTCGCTGGTGTCGCTGCTGCTGGCCATCAGCAAGGGCCGCGAGTGGGGCTGGGGCGAGACCAGGACGATCACGCTGCTCGTACTCGGTGCCGCCGCGCTGATGGCGTTCGTCCTCGTCGAACTGCGCGTCAGGGAGCCGCTGGTCGATATACGGCTGCTAGCGATCCGCGGAGTATGGTCGACCAACCTGGTCGGCCTGGCCTTCGGATTCGCGATGTTCGGGACGTTCCTGCTCATCCCGGTGCTGCTCGAGCTGCCGGTGGCGACGGGTTACGGCTTCGGCAAGACAGTGAGCCAGGCAGGCCTGTTCCTGCTGCCGACCACGATCATGATGCTCATCTTCGGGCCGCTGTCCGGGCTGCTCGACCGAAGGTACGGCCCGAAGCTGCCCATGCTGCTCGGTGCCGTGCTCGTCACGATCGCCTTCGTGATCCCGGCTGTCGGCCACGGCGCGGTCTGGCAGATCATGGCGTCATGCGCGTTCATCGGCGCGGGCATGGGCCTGGCGTTCGCTGCGATGTCCAACGCGATCATCGAGTCCGTTCCCGCCACGCATACCGGTGAGGCCACGAGCGTCAACAGCATCGTCCGAACCATCGGCGGCAGCATCGGCACCGCCGTCGTCGCGGCGGTGATCGCGTCGAGCAGCACCACGCAGGGGCTGCCCCTGAACCAGGCGTTCACCCGCGGATTCTGGATCTGCGCCGCGGTCGCCGCGCTGGCGGTGCTCGCCGTGCTGCTCCTGCCTCCGGCGCGCCGCCGGCACGAGCAGGCGGTCGCAGTCGGTGTCGAGGACCTCCCGCCCGAGCCGGAAGAGACGCACCTGCACGTTCCGCACCCGCACCTGCCCGGCCACCGGAACGCCGACCAGGCCGGATGACCAGAAGCAGCCGATGATCGGCTTCTCCGGGCGAGGCATGCCCGACGATCAGGCGGAACTGGCCGCCAACTCCGACCGGCTGAGATGGAACGCCAGGTACGGGGGAGGCTTCACCGCCTCCTTCGAGCCTCATCCGCTCGCGGTGCTGGCGCTGTCGCTGCCAGTGCCGGAAGGGCCGGTACTCGACCTCGCGTGCGGGCCGTCAGGCAGTGCCCTGCTCGCGGCAGCCTCGGGGCGCGAGGTCGTGGCCGTGGATGCTTCCGACGTGGCACTTGACCTGCTCGGCAGGGAGGCGAGCCGACGCGGGCTGGGTGCGTTGGTCTCGCTAGTCCGCGCCGACCTGAGGGTGTGGCGGCCCGAGCCGGCTCGTCACTCGATCGTGCTGTGCACGGGTTACTGGGACCGGGAGCTTTTCGGTGCCGCCGCGGCAGCCGTCGCACCGGGCGGGCTGCTCGGCTGGGAGGCGTTCACCGTGCGGGCGCTGAACGCGCGGCCCAGGATGCCTGGGCAATGGTGCCTTGGCGCCGCGGAGCCAGCATCGCTGCTCCCGGCTGGATTCGACGTGCTCAGCCAGGTCGACCTGCCCGGCAACGGCGCGGGCGAGAAACGGCGGCTGCTCGCGCGCCGCGTGGCCGCGCCGGGACTGGCGCCCCCGGGCAGCCAGCCACCCAGGTCAGGCCCTATGTAGGATGCGGATTCATTTGCGCGGCGCCACCCCGGAGCGGAGTCCAGACCCGTGAGCGATGCTGTCTCTTCGCCTTCCGGCGTTGTCGTGGGTGTCCTGGCCGGTGCCGGGATCATGGTCTCGCTGATGCAGACGCTGGTCGTTCCGCTCATTCCCCAGCTACCCGCGCTGCTGCACACCAGCGAGTCGAGTGCCTCCTGGGTGATCACGGCGACGCTCCTCACGGCGGCGCTTGCTACCCCGGTCGTCGGCAGGCTCGGTGACCTCTACGGCAAGCGGCGAATGCTGCTGGTGTGCGCGGTGATGCTGGCGGCGGGCTCGCTGGTGTGCGCGTTGAGCATCGCGCTCGTCCCGATCATTGTCGGGCGGGCGCTCCAGGGCATGGGCATACCAGTCATCCCGCTGGGGATCAGCATCATGCGTGACGTCCTGCCGCCGAAGCGGCTCGGCTCAGCGGTCGCGCTGCTGAGTTCCTCGCTTGGCGTCGGTGGTGCGCTTGGGCTGCCGACCTCTGCCGTGATCGCGCAGCACTACGGCTGGCATGCCCTGTTCTGGGCATCGACCGGCCTGGGCGCGCTGTTCGCGCTGCTGATCGTGGCCTTCGTGCCAACGTCGCCGGTCCGGGTGAGGGCACGGTTCGACTTTCCCGGAGCTCTCGGGCTGTCAGCCGGGCTGCTGGCGCTGCTGCTGGCGATCTCCAAGGGCGGCGCCTGGGGCTGGACCAGCCGGACCGTCGTCGGCCTGCTGGGGGCTTCGCTGCTCGTGCTGCTGGCCTGGGGATGGTGGGAGCTGCGCACCGCCTCCCCGGTGGTGGACCTGCGGACTAGCGCAAGGCGGCAGGTGCTGCTGACCAACCTAGCCAGCATCGCGGTCGGCTTCGCGATGTACGCGATGAACCTGCTTGCCCCGCAGATCCTGCAGCTACCCGTGGCCACCGGGTACGGCCTCGGCCGGACGATGCTCCAGGCTGGCCTGTGGATGGCCCCTGGCGGCCTGGTGATGGTGGCGATCTCGCCGCTGTCCGCGCGGCTGTCCAGGGCTCGCGGCCCGAAGATGTCGCTGCTGCTCGGAGCCGCGATCATTGCCTGCGGGCTGGGCCTCGCACAGGCGCTGATGGGCACCACCTGGGGCGTCCTGGTCTTCTCGCTGGTACTGAGTGCCGGCGTCGCCATGGCGTACGCCGCGATGCCTGCCCTGATCATGGCAGCGGTGCCGCTTTCGGAGACGGCGGCGGCCAACGGGCTGAACGCGCTGGCCCGGTCGCTTGGCACCTCGGTGTCCAGCGCGGTGATCGGAGTCGTCCTTGGCCAGCTGACGATCAGGCTCGGCTCGCATACATTCCCGTCTCAGGCCGGCATCCGGGTCTGCCTGGCGATCGGCGCCGCGGGCGCCGTGCTCGCCGGGCTCATCGTGGCGGCCATACCGGGACGGCGCGAGCCGGCAGCGGCAGCGGCTGCGGTGCCGGTCCTGGACGAGCCGGTCCTGGACGAGCCAGCCCTGGACGAGCCGATGCCGGACGCGGTCTAGCTCCAGACGACCGGGCAGCGCCGGTGGCGGCGCTGGTTCGCTCCGGAGGTTCCGGGTATCACTCGCGCCAGGCAGTAAGGGCAGGTACCCGGCGTCAAAGGAGGTACTTGATGTCGAACCACTTCACTGGTCTCAGCCTCGGTCCGCCGCTTGGTGACCAGCGACTCGATCTCTGCGATCTGTACGCCTTTCAGTCGCCTGCGGATCCGGCGAGGACCGTGCTCATCCTCAACGCGAACCCCAACGCTGACGCTCTGCATCCCGACGCGATCTATCGCCTCGCCATCGACAGCGACGGGGATTATCTGAACGACATCGCGATCAGTTACGTCTTCTCCCCGCCTGTCGACGGCCGGCAGAGCTTCGACGCATATGTCGCGACGGGCGCGCAGGCTCGGTCGGCCGACGCTGCCGGGACAAAGCTCGTCGAAGGAGCCGAGGTCTCCTTCGGCACTACCGCGGATGTCGTCAGCGCTGACGGCTGGACCTTCTTCGCGGGCAGCCGCAGCGACGCGTTCTTCTTCGACTACGACGGGATCAAGAACCTCTTCGACACCAGCGGCGGGCGGAACTTCACCGCGCCCCACCTGGGCGGCAGGTCTCCGTGGACCGGCGTGGACTCCAACACGCAGGCGAACGTATTCTCGACCGTCGTCGAAGTCCCCACGAGCGACCTGGGCGCCAGCCCTGACGTCCGTATCTGGGGGCGATGCAGCCTGCGGCGAGATGGCCGGCTGCTGCACGTGGACCGGGCGGGTCATCCTTCCGTCAGCAGTTTCTTCAACACCGACGAGACGAAGGAGGAGTACAACGCCAGCGAGCCGGTTCATGATCGCGAGCGCTGGACGGAGCAGTTCGCGCACCTGATGGGGCATACCGGTAGCTACTCGCACGACGAGGCGGTGGCGGCGATCGAGGCCGATGGCCTGCTGCCTGACATGCTGACGTTTGACCCGTCGCGGCCCGCCGAGTATCCCAACGGCCGCTCGTTCACCGACGACGTGATCGATCACCGGCTCTCATTCCTGTCCAGGGGCGACATCCCGCCCACCGGGCTGCGGCCGCACACGGACGTCCTCGGCGAGTTTCCCTACCTCGGAAATCCGCACCGTTAGGCGCGGTAGCGGCTGCCTCAGGCCGGCAGCGGCCGGTCGTGCACGACGCGCTTCATGACCAGCGTCGACGTCATGCGCTGGACGCCTGGCAGCACGGAGAGCTTCTCGTCCTGCAGTCGCTGATAGGCGCCCAGGTCATTAGTCACGATCCTCAGCAGGTAGTCGGGATCGCCGAACAGCCGCTCGGCCTGCAGGACCTGCGGGATGGCCGCTACGCCGGTCTCGAAGCCCTCCAGAGTCTCGCGGTCTTCCTGTCGCATCGTGATGAACACCAGTGCCTCGAACCCGAGCCCGACGGCCCGCGCGTCGACGACGGCCCGGTAGCCGAGTATCGCCCCGCTGCGCTCTAGTTCGCGCACCCGGCGGTGGCA
>DASWAA010000467.1:0-6504 GCA_036391385.1 Streptosporangiaceae bacterium | reverse complement strand
TCACCCGGGCGTGGCGCTGCTGGCGCTAGCCGACCGATCGTTTGTCGGCGCCATGCACATGACGACCACGGTGTCCGTCGTGATCGCGGCGACCGGCGCGGTGCTGATCGCGCTCTGGATGCCCGGCCTGCGGCGTGACGCCGCGGTCGGCGCGGCCGGTGATCCGGCTCCGCCAGCCGCTGCGCCGGCCGAGCCGTCCCCTCTCGTCGTCTTCGTGAAGGACTAGCAAGCGTCATGACGTCAGTCGAGGCACCGCAGGAGCAGGTCCGCCGGGCCGGCCGCCCGCGCAGCGAGGAGGCCGACCGCGCGATCATCAGCGCCGCACTCGACCTGTTCGCCGAGTCCGGGGCGGAAGGTCTGTGCATCGAGAAGGTCGCGGCCAGGGCCGGGGTCGGCAAGGCCACCATCTACCGGCGCTGGCCAGGCAAGGAGGACCTGCTGCTCGATGCGCTCGCGGCGCTGCAGGCGCCCCTGCCCGAGCCGAAGGGCGAGTCGGTCAGGGACGACCTGGTCGCTCTGATCGAGGCCATGCGCACTGAGTCCGTCGACCCGCGGCGAGTGCGGCAGTTCGCGCTGCTGCTCGGCGAGGGCACCAGCTACCCGAGGCTGTTCGACCGGTACGTCGAGACCGTCGTCGAACCGCGACGCGACGTCTTCCGCGCCGTGCTCCGCCGGGGCATGGCCACCGGCGAGCTGCGCGAGAGCTCCAATGTCGAGGTGGCCGTCGACATGCTAACTGGCGCGGTACTCGCCCGGCCGAGGCTGAGCCAGGAACGTGCCGATCGCGGGTACGCCAGGCGCGTCGTCGACGAGCTGCTGGTCGGTCTCGCATCACGATAAGTTCTGTGGCATCGCGAGGGGAGCAGCTATGCGGATGACGAAGCTCGGGCATTCCTGCGTTCGGCTGGAGAAGGACGGCGAGTCGATCGTGATCGACCCGGGCATCTGGTCCGGCGAGGACCCGCTCGCCGGCGCGAGCGCGGTGCTGATCACGCACGAGCATGTGGACCACCTCGACGCCGGCCTCGTCCAGGCCGCGCTCGAGCGCGACGGCGGACTGCACCTGTGGACCAACGCAGCCGTCGCCAGCCAGTTCACCGGCTTCGGTGACCGGGTGCACGTGGTCGGTCATGGCGACGCTTTCACTGCCGCCGGCTTCGACGTGCACGTGCACGGCCAGGATCACGCGTGCGTCCACCCGGACCTGCCGCTGGTGCCGAACGTGTGCTTCTACATCGACCAGAACGTCTTCCACCCGGGTGACTCCTTCACCATCCCGGACGAGCCAGTCGAGACGCTGCTGCTGCCGATCAGCGCGCCCTGGCTGAAAGCCTCGGAGATGTTCGACTACGCGCGCGCCGTGCGGCCCAGGGTCAGCTACGCGATCCACGACGAGATCCTGAACGCCAACGGCGTCCGGCTGGTCGGCCAGCTCGCCGGGATGCTGCTCGGCGGAGCGGGCGAGGGCGGCTACGTCCGGCTCGAGCCGGGCAGCGGAGTGGAACTCTAGCCGCCGGTCTGGACTGTTAGCCGGTCTGGACTCCTAGCCGGTCTGGGCTCCTAGCCGGTCTGGACGACGTGCGAGTCGACGATCGTGCCGTTCTGGACCGTGTAGGTGCCCTGGAAGTACTTCGGCGGGCCGCTGGTCTGCTCCGCGGTGAGGTTCATCGTCACCACGTCGCCTGAGACGCTGACGATGGTCACCGTGTCCCGTAGCGTGCCGGCGTATCCCGCCTTGAACTGCGCGAAGTCCTCGAACGTATGCGCCTTGTAGTCGAGCTGCCAGGCGGTCTGGTAGTCCTGCCGGTTGACCGCATCGAAGAAAGCCGTCACGACCTCCGCGGGGCTCGTCGGCACAGGTGACGTCGCCTGGCTCGGGCTCGGGCTGACGCTGGGACTGGCCGAGTTGCCGGTCGGGACGGTGGTGGTAGTGATGCCGGTGCCCGGGCCGGCCTTCGGGTTCTGGCCGCGCAGGTGCAGCACGAGCAGGGCTACCCCGACGAGCGCGATCGCGACCACGATGCCCGCCAGGACCGGCAGGACCTTGCCGCGCTTGCGCGGCGAGGTCGGTGGCGACTGATACCCGGATGCTCCCGGCGGAAGGTAGTCAGTGCGGCCCGGCGGAGCCGACGGGGAGCCCGGCGGCGGGCCGGCGAAACCATAGCCGGCACCGCCGGCACCGCCGGCACCGCCCGCACCTGTGCCGCCAATCGCGGCCTCGGTGATCGTCGCCTCGTAGCCTGACCCGGCGGACCTGACCGGGCCGACCGGACCGACCGCCGGCATCAGCGGGCTGGCCGCCAGTTCGGTGGCCGGGCGCACCGGTGCCGCCGCGGCACCAGCGGCAGCGGGACCTGCCGCCATTCCCGGGGGCGCCGCCGCTTTGCCGCAGGCGGCCTTCAGCTCCGCGGCGAACTCCAGGCAGCTCGACTGCCGGTTCTCCGGTGCCTTGGCCAGGGCCTTGCTGAGCACCTGGTCCACCTCGGCCGGCAACTCGGGCCGGAACTGCCGCACCGAGGGGGGAGCGGCCGACACCTGCGCCCACATCACGGCCAGGTTCTGCTCGCGGTGGAACGGCGGCTGCCCGGCCAGCATCTCGAACGTCGCGCAGGCCAGCGCGTACAGGTCGGTCCGGCCATCCACCGGGCGCCCCTCGACCTGCTCGGGCGACATGTAGTCGAGGGTGCCGAGGAACTGACCGGTGCTGGTCAGGCTGACCGCGGACACCGACAGCTTGCTCAGCCCGAAGTCGGAAAGGTAAATGTGATCGGGCGCGGTCGCGCTGCCGACGGTTGCCAGCAGCATGTTGGCCGGCTTGACGTCCCGGTGGATCAGGCCGTGCCGGTGCGCGGCGTCCAGCGCGGAAGCCACCTGGGTGACGATGCTCACCACCCGTGCGGGCGGCAGCTTGCTCTCCCGGTCGATCAGCCCGCGCACATCGCCACCCGTGACGTAGCGCATCGCGATGAACAGCACGCCCTCGGCCTCGCCCGCCTCGAATACCGGGATGACGTTGGGATGGTCGACGGCGGCACCGGACCTGGACTCGTGGATGAAACGCTGCCGGAACGCATCGTCCCTAGCCAGTTCGGGTGCGAGCACCTTCAGGGCGACCTGCCGGTCAAGGCGGATGTCAGACGCGCGGTAGACGACGGCCATGCCGCCGCGGCCGAGCAGCTGCTCGATCTGGTAACCGGCGATGCGCGATCCGGCCGGGAAGTCGCCAACCGCCGGACGTAGGTCGCCGCCGCTCACGTCCTGCCTCCGAAGCACGTCCTTGCCCGGTACCTGCCCGCGGCCCAGAAATGGTGGCCAGGATCAGCGCCGGATAACCGGATTTGTGGTGTGTCACCGAGAACGCTCCAAGTATCCGGCCCGCTGGCCGCTCGCAGCAACTCGCGCGGCGACTACAGGTGCTCGCGCCAGCGGTTCGTGATCGGCAGTCGCCGGTCGCGGCCGAAGTTCTTCACCGAGATCTTCGGGCCGGGCGGGTACTGCCTGCGCTTGTACTCGGCGCGATCGACTAGCGCGATGACCCGCTCGACCAGCGCATGATCGTGGCCGGCCGCGAGCAGCTCGGCAGCGCCGAGGTCCTTTTCCACGTAGTCGTCGAGTACCGCGTCGAGCACCGCGTAGTCAGGCAGCGAGTCGGTGTCGAGCTGGCCGGGCCGCAGCTCGGCGCTCGGCGGCTTGGCGATCGAGTTCTCCGGGATCGGCAGCTCACCGCCCGACCGGGCGGCCTGCTCGTTGCGCCAGCGAGCCAGGTCCCAGACGAGCGACTTCGGCACGTCCTTGATCGGCGCGTACCCTCCCGCCGAGTCGCCGTAGAGCGTGGAGTAACCGGTCGCCAGCTCGCTCTTGTTCCCCGTGGTCAGCACCAGGTGCCCCTCCGCGTTGGACAGCGACATCAAGATCATGCCGCGCACCCTGGCCTGCAGGTTCTCCGCGGCCAGCCCTTCCAGGTGCAGGTCAGCGCCGAACGCGGCCACCATCGGCGTGATCGGGACCGTGCGGGCGTGCAGCCCCTGCCGCTTGACCAGGTCCTCCGCGTCGCTGACCGAGTGCGCCGACGAGTACTCGCTCGGCATCAGCACGACGTGCACCCGGTCAGGTCCGATCGCGTCGGCCGCGATCGTGGCGGCGAGCGCGGAGTCGATGCCGCCGGACAGGCCGAGGATCACTGACCGGAAGCCGTTCTTGGACACGTAGTCCCGCACGCCGGTGACCAGCGCCGCGTAGACCTCGGCCAGATCGTCGAGCCGCGGCCAGACCGGCTCAGGCGCGGGATTTCCCTGCGGCAGCCGCACCGGCGTGAGCTCCAGCCGGCGGATCGTCATGACCGTGCCGTCGCGAGCGTCGGCGACGGTGTCGCCGAGCGGCGCTCCGCCGGACGCACGGACCTGCACGTCGGTGACGATCAGCTCCTCCTCGAACTGCGGGCCTCTGGCCAGCAGCGTGCCCTGCGCGTCGACGACGATCGAGTCGCCGTCGAACACAAGCTCGTCCTGTCCGCCCATCAGGTTGACGTACGCCAGCGGTGCATCTGCCTCGGCCGCCCGGCGGCGGCACAGCGCGAGCCTCGCCGCGCTCTTGCCCCGCTCGTACGGCGAGGCGTTCGGCACCACGAGAAGCGACGCCCGCGCCTGCCGGGCGACTGCCACCGGCCCGCCGTCCTGCCACAGGTCCTCGCAGATGGCCACGGCGACGTCGACGGGCTCGCCCGTGCTCGCCGTGACACGGAAGACCGGCAGCACATCGCCAGGGACGAAGTAGCGGTACTCGTCGAAGACGCCATAGTTCGGCAGATGGTGCTTCGCCGAGGTGACCGCGACCGTGCCCCCGTGCAGCACCGCGGCGGCATCCCGGGGCGCCCCGGCCGGCAGGCCGACTCTGGGCCGCAGCCCGACCTGGCGGTCCAGGTAACCGGTCACGACCGCGACGTCGCCCAGGCCCTCCTCGGCCAGCCGCACTGCGGTCTCGCGCAGCGTCGCGATCGACGCCTCGACGAACGAGGCGCGCAGCGCGAGGTCCTCGACCGGGTAGCCGGTCAGCATCATCTCGGGGAAGACCACCACGGCTGCTCCGGCCGAGGCCGCCCGCGCGGTCCACGCCAGGATGGCAGCACTGTTTCCGGCCAGGTCACCGACTGTGGAATTGCACTGGGCGAGGGCGATCCGAAGAGCAGGCACCAGATCAGCTTAGATCCGGCCAGCGGGCTATCGGCGGGTCGCGTTACCCGAAGGAAACAGTCACAGGGCAGACTGGCGCTGTGGACAGGCAGGAACAGTTCGTACTGCATACGCTCGAGGAGCGCAACATCCGGTTCGTCCGGCTGTGGTTTACCGACGTGCTCGGTTACCTCAAGTCGGTCGCGGTGGCCCCCGCCGAGCTCGAGGGTGCCTTCGCCGAGGGGATCGGGTTCGACGGCTCGGCCGTCGAGGGATTCGCCCGGGTCTACGAGGCGGACATGATCGCCAGGCCGGACCCGTCGACCTTCCAGCTTATGCCGCTGCGAGACGACCCGGCCGGGGTCGGCCGCATGTTCTGCGACATCCTGCTGCCAGACGGGTCACCGTCACCGGCCGATCCGAGGTACGTGCTCAAGCGCATCCTCGCGAAGGCGGGGAGCCTGGGCTTCACGTTCTACACCCACCCCGAGATCGAGTTCTTCCTGCTGCGGGAGCGGCCGGAGCCCGGGGCCAAGCCCCGGCCGATCGACCAGGGCGGGTACTTCGACCACACCCCGCACGAGATCGCGCATGACTTCCGCAAGTCGGCGATCACGATGCTGGAGAGCATGGGCATCTCGGTGGAGTTCAGCCACCACGAGGGAGCTCCCGGCCAGCAGGAGATCGACCTGCGCTACGCCGACGCGCTGAGCACCGCGGACAACATCATGTCGTTCCGGCTGGCGATGAAGGAGGTCGCGCTCGACGAGGGCGTGTACGCGACCTTCATGCCCAAGCCGTTCACGGAGTACCCGGGCTCGGGCATGCACACTCACATGTCGCTGTTCGAGGGCGACCGGAACGCCTTCCACGACCCGGGCGGCGAGTTCCAGCTCTCCAAGGTCGGCCGGCAGTTCATCGCCGGGCTGCTGACCCACGCGGCCGAGATAACGGCGGTCTGCAACCAGTGGGTGAACTCCTACAAGCGGCTCTGGGGCGGCGCCGAGCGGACCGCCGGCATGGGCGGCGAGGCCCCGGCCTACATCTGCTGGGGGCATAACAACCGCTCAGCGCTGATCCGGGTCCCGATGTACAAGCCGAAGAAGCGCCGGGCAACCAGGATCGAGTTCCGCTCCCTGGACCCGGCGTGCAATCCGTATCTCGCCTATGCGGTGATCCTGGCGGCCGGGCTCAAGGGGATCGAGGAGAATTACGAGCTCCCGCCTGGCGCGGAGGACGACGTCTGGGCGCTGACCGCCGCCGAGCGCCGGGCACTGGGGATCGCTCCGCTCCCGCAGAGCCTGTCCGACGCCTGCAACGTGATGCAGAACAGCGA